>JAXDQP010000058.1:0-32904 GCA_034667745.1 Thermoplasmata archaeon | reverse complement strand
AGGTGGTACTGGCCGAAGGCGGCGTCGCGCTCGGTGTCGTAGCCGACGACGGCGACGTTGGGCTCGAACGCGCCCGTGCGGCCGTCCTCCACCGCCCCTTGCCACACGACATGTGCCGCCACCCCGTCGAACCGCTGCTGGATGGCGGGGTCGGCCGTGAACTTGTCATAGACCGCTTGCGGGAAGTAGGGGTAGCCCGGAATCGCGACCGACTCGTCCACCGCGCCGAGGCTTTGGTAGACGTAGCCCCGGATGGCGCCCGCCGCCGAGTCGCCGGCCACGAGCGCAGAGCTGATGATGGCGGTGCCGACCATGAGGCCCGCGATGACGGTCGCCGTCTGCTTCGGCCGCCGCCACGCGTTGCGGAGCGCCATGCGCGAGAGGATGGGGCGCCGCAGCGACTCGGCGAAGATGGCCGCAGCGGCGAGCAGGGCGGCCCCCACGAACAGCAGCGTCCAGAGGTCCACCGCTACACCCGCCGGTAGCGCGCCAGGCTAAGGCTGCGCCCCTCGCCGGCGTCGATGCGCTGGATGGACCCCGACTCCATCTGCACGACGCGGTGGCAGCTGTGCGCGATGGCGGCGTCGTGGCTGACGATGACGTAGGTCTGCCCGTGCTCGACGTTGAGGCGGTGCAGCAGGTCCAGCACCTCCTGGCCGTGCTGGGTGTCGAGGTTGCCGGTCGGCTCGTCCGCCCACACGATGGCGGGCTCGTTGACGAGGCTGCGCGCAATCGTCACGCGCTGCTGCTGGCCGCCCGACAGCTCGCGCGGCTTGTGGTCGAGGAACCGCTCAAGGCCGACCTGCCTCAGCGCGGCGCGCGCCAGCTTGGCGGCCTCCTTCGAGTCGTGGCCCGACACGAGCAGCGGCAGCTCGACGTTCTCCTGCGCCGACAGCACGGGGAGGAGGTTGAAGGACTGGAACACGAAGCCCATGCGGCGGCTGCGGAGGCGGGTGCGCTCGCCGTCGTCCATCTGCGCGAGGTCGCGGCCCTCCAGCAGCACCTGGCCCGCCGTGATGTCGTCGAGGCCGCTCAGGCAGTTCAGCAGCGTCGTCTTGCCGCAGCCGCTGGGGCCCATGATGGCGACCATCTCGCCGCGCCGCACGTCGAGGTCCACCTGGCGCAGCGCCTCGACGCGGAGGCGGCCCGACTCGTACACCTTCGACACGCCGCGGGCCGCGATGATTGCGGCTCCCGGGGCGGTGGGCACGCCGGGTTCGAGGCGGCCAGCGATTTAACGGCTGTCGTCGGAGCCTTGCCCGTGTTGAACCACAAATTGCACGAATTTCACGAAACCCAGTTCGTGTCATTTGTGCAATTTGTGGTTAAGCAGGGCGAACGAGTGCGTCACCCGCCGCCTGCGCCGCCGCCAGCACCTTGGGCAGGTCGAGCGTCTCGTGGCGGCCGTGCGCCATCAGGACGCGGCCCCCGACGACGGTGGCCGACACGTCGCGGCCGGAGGCGGAATAGACGAGGTGGCTCACGGCGTCGTGGCGCGGCACCAGGTGCGGGCGGCGGAAGTCCACCATGACGATGTCCGCCGTGGCGCCGGGGACGATGCGGCCGAGGTCGGGGCGGTGCAGCGCGTCGGCGGCGTGGCGCGTCGCCATGTCGAGCGCCGCGTTCGCGGGGAGCGCCGTCGCGTCCCAGCGGTGTTGTTTCTGCGCGAGCGCGGCGAACTTCATGGTCTCGAACAGGTCGAGGCCGTTGTTGCTGGCGGCGCCGTCGGTGCCCAGGCCGACGCGGACACCGGCCTCCTGCAGCTCGACGACGGGGGCGACCCCGCCGGTGGCGAGCTTCATGTTGCTGACCGGGCAGTGCGCGACGGACGCTCCCGCCGTTGCGATGTCGGCAACCTCGCCTTTGGTGATCCAGCCGCAGTGCGCCAGCACCGTGCGCTTCCCAAGCGCGCCGGCCTGCGCGATGCGCGCGACCGGGCGGGCGCCGGTGCGGGCCTGCACGTCGTGGACCTCGGTGCGAGTCTCGGAGCAGTGCGTGTGCAGCGGGACGCCGTGCTCGCTCGCGATGCGCGCCGACTCCGTGTAGGTCTCGGGGTTGCAGGTGTAGGCGCCGTGCGGCGCGGGGCATGGTGTGACGAGCGGGTCCTTCTTCGCGGCCTTGACGAAGCGCTCCAGCGGCGCGAGCTTGCGGTTGGGCTCTCCTGCGTTGGTCTGGCCCACGTCCACGAAGCCCTCGCCGAGCCAGCCGCGCATCCCGACGCTGCGGCAGGCGGGAGCGACGACGCTCTCCTCCATCCAGTACATGTCGAGGAACGAGGTCGTGCCGCCGGCAATCATCTCCGCGAGGCCCAACTCGACGCCGGCGCGCATGATGGGTTCGGTGATGCGCTCCTCGGCGGGCCAGATGCGCTCGCGCAGCCACGCTTCGAGGGGCATGTCGTCGCCAATGGCGCGCAGCAATCCCATCGCGAGGTGGGTGTGCAGGTTGATGAGGCCCGGCAGCACGACCTGTCCGGTGCCGTCCAGCTCGCGGTCGGCCTCGCGCTTGGCGTCGGGCGTCCCGACGGCGACGATGCGCCCGTCCTCCACGAAGAGGTCGCCCTGCACGGTGCGGCGCGCATCGTCCTGCGTGACGATGGTGGCGTTGCGGATGCGGAGGCTGGTCATGCCGCCTCGATGGCCCCGGGCCGCGTCGTCTTGGTTGGCTTGACCTCGGCAGACACCGCAACGCCGTCGATGTCCCACGGGCGCGCGGTGGGGCCGACCTTGCCGAAGCCCAGGCTGCGGGCGCGCACCTCGGCCTTGACCTCGTGCAGGAAGCGGCTGAGCTGCGCCTGCTGGTCGGGGCCGGCGGAGAGCACGACGTCCACCTCCTCGTCGATGGGCAGGTCGAGCTCCTTGCGGGCCTCCTGGATGCGGCGGATGACCTCGCGGGCCAGCGCCTCGGCGAGCAATGCCTCGTCGCGCAGCACGTGCAGGGCGAGGATGGCGTCGCCGGCCTTGGCCGTCGCCCAGCCGGGGCGGTCCTTCTCCTCCAGGACGATGTGCTCCGGCGCGAGGGTGTGCTCCTGCCCCTCGACGTTGACGCCAACGCTGCGGCCGGCGGCGAACTGGGCAGCCACGTGGTCGCCGTCCAAGCCCTCGATGGCGTCCGCGATGGGGCCGGCGAGGCGCTTGAACGCCTTGCCGAGCGTGGCGCGGTTGGGCTTGGCGACGAACGACTTCAGCGAGCGCGCGTCGGCGGCCATGTCGAGCGCCTTGACGTTGATTTCATCCTGGAGAATCGCCGCGAAGCGGGGCAGGCTGGCCCCCACCAGGACCGCGCGGCCGAGCGGGTGGCGGGTCGGGATGTTGACCTTGCTGCGCAGCGCGCGCCCGGCCTCGGCGAGGGCGCGGACCTGGGCCATCTCCGTCTCCAGCGCGTCGTCGCGCGGGCCGGCGGCGGGGTAGGCGGCGAGGTGGACGGAGGCGGGGTCCTGCGGCGTGCGCAGGTGCGGCCACAGGGTCTCGACCATGAACGGCGCGAACGGCGCCACGAGGCGGGCGACGGTGTGCAGCGCGGTCCACAGCGCGGCGTGGGCAGATTGCTTGTCCCTGCTCTCGCGCTCGCCCCAGAAGCGGTCGCGGCTGCGGCGGACCCACCAGTTGCTGAGGTCGTCGATGACGAACGCCTCGATGGCGCGCGTCGCCTTGTGCAGGTGGAAGCGGTCGGCCTCGGTGCGCGCCTCGGCGACGGTGGCGTTGAGGCGGGCGAGCAGCCAGCGGTCGAGGTCCGCCCACTCCGCCTGCGGCAGCGCGTGGCCGGGCTCCCACCTGTCGAGCTTGGCGTACTGGTGCTGGAACAGGAAGGTGTTCCACAGCGTCGAGAAGAACTTCCCGAAGGTGTCGCGGACGGCCTCCTCGTAGAAGCGCTTGTCCTGCCACGGCGCGGTCGCGGAGAGGAGGTACCAGCGCGTGGCGTCGGCGCCCTGGTTGGCGAAGACGAGGTCGGGGCTGGTGTAGTTCTTCTTCGACTTGCTCATCTTCGTGCCGTCCTCGGCAAGAATCAGGCCGCCGACGAGGCAGTTGCGGAACGCCGGCCCCTTGAACAGCGGCGAGCCGGGGGCGGTCTGGCCGAGCGCGGTGGCCGAGGCGAGCAGCGAGTAGAACCAGCCGCGCGTCTGGTCGAGGCCCTCCGTGATGAAGTCGATGGGCCACTGCTCCGCGAGGGCCTTGCTGTCGAGGCTCGTCGTGTTCCACTGCGCGAACTGGGCGGCGCCGGAGTCGTACCAGACGTCGATGACGTAGGGCTCGCGGACGGCGGCCTTCTTGGCGTGGCACTTGGGGCAGTCGATGGGCTGGTCCACGTAGGGGCGGTGCAGCTCGGGCGCGTCGATGCCGGCGGCCTTCAGGTCCGCCTTGGAGCCGAGGCAGGTCTGCGCCTTGCACTTGCCGCAGGTCCACACCGGCAACGGCGTGCCCCAGAAGCGGTTGCGGCTGAACGCCCAGTCCTTGACGTTGCGGAGCCAGTCGCCCATGCGGCCCTCCTTGATGGTCTCGGGGACCCAGTTGACCTGGTCGTTGTTGGCCAGGAGCTGGTCGCGCAGGGTGGACATCCGGATGTACCAGGAGTCCATCGCGTAGTAGAGCAGCGGGTGGCCGGTGCGCCAGCAGTGCGGGTAGCTGTGCTCGTAGCGCTCCTCGCGGTACAGCAGGTCGCCCGCCTTGAGGAACGCAAGAATCGCCGCCTCGGTCTCGGGCGCCTTGACGTAATGGCCAGCGACGCCGCCGGGGACGTGCGGCAGGAAGTTGCCGTCGAGCCCCACAGTGTGCTTGGCAGGCAGGCCCTCCTTCATGCCAAGCTGGAAGTCGTCCTCGCCGTACATGACGGCCGTATGGACGACGCCGGTGCCGTCCTCCGTGGTCACGAAGCCGGCGGGGACGACGGTCCACGCGGTCTTGCTGCCCGTCGCATCCACCGCGCCGGGGAACAGCGGCGTGTAGCTGCGGCCGACGAGGTCGCGGCCCTTCATCTCGGCCAGGATGGTCGATTCGTTGCGGAGTGCCTTCTTGACGAGCGCCTTCGCGAGGATGAGGACCTCGCCTTCCTTCGCGATGGCCTTGTCGCTCTGCTTCCCGACGCGGACCTTGACGTAGTCGATGTCGGGGCCGACGGCGAGCGCGACGTTGCCCGGCAGCGTCCACGGCGTCGTCGTCCAACTGAGGATGCGCGCGTTCTCCGGGTCGCCGACGAGGTGGAACTTGACGAAGACCGAGGTGTCGGTGACGTCCTTGTAGCCCTGCGCAACCTCGTGGCTCGAATAGGAGGTGCCGGTCTGCGGGCAGTAGGGCACGACCTTGTAGGACTTGAACAGCAGGCCCGCGTCGAACAGGCGCTTGAGGCTCCACCACACCGACTCGATGTAGCCGTCCTCCATCGTGACGTACGGGTGCTCGTAGTCGAGCCAGAACCCGACGCGCTCCGACATCGCCTCCCACTCCTTCTTGTAGCGGAAGACCGAGTCGCGGCACTTGACGTTGAACTTCGCCAGCCCGTAGGCCAAGACCTCGTCCACGTGCTCGATGCCCAGCTCCTTCTGCACCTCGATCTCGACGGGCAGGCCGTGGCAGTCCCAGCCCGCCTTGCGCGGCACCCACTTGCCCTGCATCGCCTGGTAGCGGTTGACGGCGTCCTTCAGCGTCCGCGTCAGGACGTGGCCCGGGTGCGGCAGGCCGTTGGCCGTGGGCGGGCCTTCCAGGAACACGAAGCGGCGGCTGGGGTCGCGCCCCGACGCCTCGTAGGACGCCCGGCCGCGCTCGACCTGCTGGCGGAACGTGCCCTGCTGCGCCCACTGCGCCATGACGCGGCGCTCGGCCTCGTCCGGCACGTACTTCTTGGGCACGGGAGCCGGGGAGGCCGTCATCGGGCGTCCCCAAACCGGGGTCCTTCAAAAAGGAGGACCCAGCCCAACAGAGGGCGCAAGGGGTGGCTACGCGACCGTCAGCGTGCCGTCCATGCCGCTGTGGAAGGCGCAGTGGTAGTGGAAGGTGCCCGCCGTGGCGAACCTGTGCGTGTAAGACTGGCCGGGGTTGAGGGTGTGGCCCAGCTCGTCGTCGGAGCTGAAGGAGCCGCCCAGGTCCACCACGTTGTGCTGCGCGCCGCCGTCGTGCACCCAGGTGACGTTGCTGCCGACCGGCACCTTGGCGTCCTTGGGGCTGAACTGGTTGCTGCTGAGCATGTGGATGGTGTATCCGCCCTTGCCGTCGCTGGGGGGCGTGGCGGGGCCGGTGGAGCCGCCGGAGCAGCCGGCGGCGAGCAGGGCGACGAGCGCGAGGGCCAGGAGAGCCTTCATGGGCGCCGCGACCGGGGGGCGCGATAAACCCCTTGCGACGGGGGCGACGGGGCCCTTATCACGCCACGCCCCGGTCGCCCCGCGTTGGCCGCCGCCGTCCCGCCCACGCCCATCCACGACAACCACTTCCACTGCAAGCCGGACGGCTGGAAGGGATTGGACGCGGTGCGGGAGTTCCAGCGCGCCGGAGGCACCAGCATCGCGCACGTCCGGCTGCCCGACTACCCGGCCACGGCCGCCGCGTTCCTGGAGTCCTGCCGCGCGCACCTGGCGTTCTCCGAGCGCATCCGCAAGGAGACCGGCTGCACGGTGTGGAGCGCCGTCGGCCCCTACCCGCTGGAGCCGATGCGGGTCGCGGAGGCGGACGGCTGGGACGCCGCGCTCGCCTTCGGCCGCGCCTGCTACGACGTCGCCGCCCGCCTCTGCCAGGAGGGCCTCGCCCACTGCATCGGCGAGGTCGGCCGCGCCCACTTCGAGGTCCCCGCCGGGGTGCAGGAGCGCCACAACGAGCTGCTGGCCTACGGGATGGGGCTGGCGCGCGACGTCGGCGTCCCCATCATGCTCCACACCGAGCACACGACGCCGGAGACGATGGAGGAGTTCGGCCGCATGGCGGACGGGGCGGGCCTGCGGCGGGAGCGCGTCATCAAGCACTACTGCGGCCCCTTGGTGGAGCAGGAGGCGCACGGCCTGGTGCCCTCCATCATCTGCGGCCGCAGCAACCTCAACGCCGCGCTCCAGAAGGCGGGCGGGCGCACCATCGACTTCCTCCTGGAGACCGACTACATCGACGAGCCGACGCGGCCCAACGTCGTGATGCCGTGCAACACCGTCCCCAAGCGCACCCGCGGCCTCCTGGAGAGCGGGGCGATGACGGAGGCGCAGGCGCACCGGACGCACGGCGAGCTGCCGCGCCGCCTTTATGGGGACGAGTAGGCCCAGAACTCACTGTCCGGAAATGCGCAGCAATGGCTGCAAGGTGGGGACCGTTGCGTCCACCCGTTTCGGCATACGTTTTTGTGTGGTCGTGCGTCCGCCATTGCCGTGCCAGCGACCGCCAAGCCCGTTGACCCGCACGACGCCCTCCTGCGCGCCCTCAAGGCCCTCACCGAGGGGCACTTCGACGGCCGCGAGGTCCAGGGCGCCCAGGCCAACGCGCTGGAGTCCATTGCGTGGAGCCTCGCGGGCCTCCTGGCCGAGCGTGTGGAGACCGCCCCCGTCCGCCCCGCCTCCGGCCGCCCGGCGCCCGCCCCGCACGGCAGCACCGACTCCCTGAGCCACGAACTCCTGGCGCGCGGCTTCGTCCCCCTGCGGAACTAGGCGTCTTCTCGCCCAGTCCCACCTCCAGTCCCAACTGAGCCGGCGGAAACGCCGCACGGCCAAGGTGCGGCAGACCACGATGAGCGGGCCTAGAGGGGTCCGGACAACTTCGTATCGAGAAAATGGGGTTCGCTGCTCAGAAGGGTGAGTGTGCCGTCAGGACAGTTTGGCCGCCGACCCGAAGCTCGCCCACCAACCCGGCCTGCTGCAGCCGCTTCAGGCGGTCGTAGGTGGGAGTCTTGTGCCATCCCCATGCCGTCTTGGCGTGTTCAACGAGCAAGGGACGGGGAATGCCGCGTTCACCTGCCTCCAACAAGTGGCCATGGAGTCGACGCAGATGGTCGTCCTGCAAGGCCCCGATTCCCTTGAGGTTGCTAGATGCGTAGCGGCCATGGTTTTCGAAGAGTGCCTTGTTCCTTCCCTGCTGCTTGGCGACAATCAAGTGATGGGCGTGCAGGAACTTCAGGTGGTGACGAATGGTCGGATGGGGCACGTTCAGCAACTCCGCCAAGCGGCGGCCGTGGATGCCGGGGTGGTCCTGGATGGCCTGGAGAATCGTCCGCCGCAGTTTGTGTTCGAGGGCGTCGTTGGGCGTCTCGACCCGGGAGAAAAACCATGCCCAGAGGCCCCAGAGGGCCAATCCGCCTACGACGACGGCGGCTGAGGTTGTCAGGATGTCGGACGAGGCGAACAGGTGCGCGGGGTTGACAATCTGCTCGTCAAAGCGTGCCGAGGACGGAGAGCCACCCAGGTTCGCGACCAGGGTGCGTTCGGAAGCCACATGCAGGCCGGTTAGGGTGAGGTTTCCCGTTGCCTGCAAGGTTTGGTCGGCGGGGGTCAGACAACCCGCGCACGCGCCAGGGGAGCTGGCCAGGGGGAGGCGCAGCCAGCCTTGAATGGCGACGTCGAGCTGCTCGGCGCCAACATAGACGCGGGACGCGTGGCCGTCGCCCTCCACGCGCGCCTGCGTCGTGGTCAAGTGGTGGAAGCCGTAGATTCCGTTGGTGATGTTGGCCTGGGGCGTCCCGGCCGTCTTCTCGATGCGCGCTCCGCCATCGGGGCACGTGCCGTTGTGGCAGGCGATTTGGGCGTGGTGCCACTCCACGACCGTCAACGCGTCGGCGTGGATGCGTACCGCCATCGTCTGGTCCGTCTCGGGGTGGGCGACGACAGCCGCGGCCTGCCCGGGTGGGCAGAGTGAGTTGTAGCGTGCAGCGTAGGGCACGCGTTCATGGCTCGTGGCCAGCACAAAGAGGCAATCGTCGCTCGGTTTTCGGTTCAGGTCAAGGTGCGCGCCTTGGACCTCTACGTGGATGCCCTTGCCTTCCAGGTAGAGCGAGCCGGGTGCGTCTGGAAACCGCGCTTCCGCGCCGAACGGGGAAAGGGCCTGCTGCGTCTCAAGCTGCTTTTGCGTCGGCTCCGCCTGAGCTTCCGGGGCGTGCCATCGTCCCACGTTCAGAACCGTGAAGTTGTGGTCTTGCACGGGAGAGTGGAAATCCACGGTAAACCGTCCCCCGTCTGTTTGCTCGAAGACGACCAGGAGCCACGTTGCGTTCGTGGCCGAGACGGAGCCGCCAGCCTGGGCAGGCGTGCGAAACTCTACCCCCGGGACCGTCTGTGCTGTCACACCTGCTGCGAGAAGAATAACAACGAAGGCCGCGCTTAGAGCGGATTGCATTGCGCATCCTTGAAACGGCCGAAGGTGCTTGTCAGTGAAGCTTCGTATTGATGGGCAGAGGCACGGGAAACATATTCCGGCCTTGGCATGTATTTCCCCCACAGCAACGGTTCCATGAACATGCCGTAAGAGGCGCCCGAATCAGCTTCACTAAACTTCATGAGTTCGTGATAATCGACATAACTGATGCCCTCTCCGTTCCACCAGTAGAGTCGGTGGAGGAAGTCTCCCGCGTTGTCGATACGGTTTGTTGTTGCATCAATTGTGATGGTTGATTTTTCCTTCCCCGGAGGCGTCCAAGCCACCTGAAACTCCGTGACGGCCGGCGTGCCCATCTGAGCAGAAGTGAACTCTGCGTAAGAGGCAGGCATCGAGAAGTTCGTGCGCGCATAGTCAACTAGCGCGGCATCGCTGAACCAGATGGATTCCAAGATTTGGCGGTCCCACCGGGGCTCGGGATGGCAAGCATCCGGATCCGTGAAGTCCGCAGTAGTTTCCTGCATGATGTAGATAGGACCGCGCTCAAAAGGACCCCAGGAAATCCTGTCGCATTTCCACTCTTCCACGCGGTAGTTCGTGATTGGGCTGGGCACGGACCATCCCGGAGGCACACTTCCCTTCAGGAGGGCTTCTGGCGGGTCGTTCAAAACTCCCAGTCCCTCGCACCCCGTCGCCTCCATTCGAGTTGGCCCGAGGGGACTGGTCTTATTTGTCTCGGGTCCGGGAGATGAGGTGTGGCTGCCTTGCGTCCACGTTGCGGTTGGAGTCCCCGTTGTTGCGACCGGCGTGGACGTTGCCTGTGAAACGCTTTGCGAACACCCCGAAACCAAAACGAGCAGCAGCAGCGATGGCAGGACGGCGCGAGGGTTCATGGTCTCAGCCACAAGTGGTTCCCAGCGCAATCCATAGGCCGTAGCAGGGGTTTCCAAATCATTCAGCTCCCCTCGGGACGCGCCTAGAGCGGGTTGCATTGCGCATCCTTGAATCGGCCGAACGTCGTGGTTACGGAACCGTCGAATTGGTGTGTCGAGGCACGCGTGGCGTAATCGGGCGTCGGCATGGACTTGGCCCACAGTAACGGCGCAGCCAAGACGCCGTTGGACGCCTGGGGGTCATACTGGTTGTAGGTCAGCGTCTCGGTGTAGTCCATGTAGCTCACGCCTTGGCCGTTCCACCAATAGTCGCGAATTGGAAACACGCCCTGTACGTCAGAGTGCAGCGCATTGGCCTCATAGGTAATCTTCGAGGTTTGGCCCCCTGGCGGGGTCCATGTTACCTGAAATTCTTGTGTAGCGGGATTGTCCGTCCGCGCAAGCGTAAAGTTAGCAACGTGGGCGGGCATGGCATAGTTTTTCTTGGCATATTCGGACAAATCGAGATCGCTGAACCAGATGGATTCCAAGATTTCTCTGTCGTGCATTGGTTCGGGGTGACACGCATCGGGATCACTGAAAGCAGCCGTAGTCTCCAGCAGGAAAAACATTGGACCACGTTCAAAGGCGCCCCACGCAACCCGGTCGCATCTCCATTGCTCCACACGGTAAGTTTGCACAGGTGTGGGAACTTGCCATCCTGGAGGAAGGCTGCTCTTCATCAGGGCTTCTGGCACATCAATCAAAACCCCAATCCCTTCGCATCCAGTCCATTCCATCTTCGCAGGCGCGGTCGGGCCGACCGTTTCGTTGCGCTTTGGCGCCTCAGTCGGGGAACTGTTCGTGTCTGTCCCGTTCGGGTCTGGGTTGGCACTAGTCGTCGTGTCACGGGAGACGCCTTGTGAGCAACCGGAGAGGAAGACGAGAAGCAGCCAAGCCAAAGCGCGGGTGTGCATGGTCTCATCCGCAGGTGTTGGCTAAAGCAACCCAAGCCCCGTAATACGGGTTTCCGAAGTCACTCAACTCGCCGTTCGTAGGCGCTCCAACGCCTGCCCCGTAGTCTTGGCGGAACATATCCCCTAGACGAATCGGCGAGGAACCATGGGTATTGCTAGTAACACAGACGCCACTGATGCAAGAGATGTTTCCTGGACCCGTGACGGTGCAGTGAATCTGGACATAATCGTCGAACAGTGAGCCAGTTTCCTGAGGACGTCAGGAACAGGCGGAGAGGGGGTCACCGGCATTCCAGTGGTGTCGCCACCAACGGCGTCCGTGGGGTCGGCGGCAACCGGCCCGACGCAGAGCAGGGCTGCGGTCAAGATTCCTAGGCAGATGGTCCATTTCGCGTTCATCGCATGGCCTCGGGGCACGGGCCCTTCAATGGCGTCCACCGGTTCCATTGTATTAAGGACATTGACCCAGAGGCCGGAACTTGCCAATGAAAACCAGGAGAGAGCAAACGTTTCCGGGCATTGCGTGACTTTCGTTAACTACCCGGCTCGATTGCTTCGATTCCGTGCATCCGACACCGCAACTCCGTGCCCATGGAAGCGAGTCGCCGGTCCGGGCCAACTTGGTTGCGGAGGATGCCGCTCCGTCCTCTTTCCCGGCATTGCGGGGCGCGCGTCTGTGGGCTCGCGCGAGGCTGTGGCGCTGCGCGAATGCCGAGCGCTCCTACGGAATGCTCCTGCTCATGGTGGAATGCGGGCGCTTCAAGGAAGCCTTGCTCTTTGCGGAAAAGGCCTCCATCCAGCTCCGCTCGGGTGCGGTTCCGCCCTTCCTCAACGAGGCGGAGATCGACAACCTGAAGGACCAGGTGGCCTTGGTGGCCGGTTTGGTCTGTTGCCAACTGCGCAACGCCACCCGACGCTGCCACGCGCGACTCGCCTGGGCTGATGCGGCGCTGCGCTGGTTCGACCTGCTCTCCGACAGGAACCCCACTCTCCTGCGCGATGCCGTGGTTCCCAACCCTGCCTTGCGGGGCCTGCGCCCCCGTGTCGAGCAGCTGCTCGTCCTGCCCCTCGGCGCGGAGGTCGCATGAGCGAACCTCACGCTGGGGCTTCATTCTCCTCGCGTCGGCCTCCGCAGGGCCGCGTGAGGGGGCAGGGTCGGGGGGTCTTGTCTGCGGGATGCACGGGTGCCCGCACATGGGTTCGCCCCCGGCTCTGCTTTTCCCTGTTCCGCGACCTTGGCTGTCGCGCTTCCTCTCCTTGCAACGCGTTTGCCCCGCAAGGGGCGGGACCGAGGGCCGAACCGAGCGCGCGCAAGGAGACACAATGCAACCACCAGGCCTCGGTCCCACTTCCCGGCGCGACGCTCGAGCCGGACACAATCCACTAGGTGAAACGATGAACAACCAACCCAACCGCGTGGGCGCCATTCTGGCGCTCCTTCTCTGCCTGGCCTCGCTTGGCCAACTGCCCGCCTCCGCAACCCCCTCGGACCCGTGCGCGGGAGTGCCGACCGCGAACCTCCCGGATGCGGGGCCGTGCGGAATCGCGGGCTTTCACTGGACGGCTCCACTGCCCAAGGCGCGCCAAATCGTTGACCAGCTCCGCAAGGGCGTCGACCTCGCGGGCCCCGTGGCGGTGGTGGAGGACTGCCGCGACACCATCCACCACGACGGAACGTTCGACCTGGACACCTTCCCCTTGTCCAGCGTGACCGGCTGCCTGCCGACCATTGACTACTGCCACAACTCGAAGCTGCACCTGCCGCCCGCCACTTGCGAGCCGACGCCCGCCACCCCCCAGTGCTCGCAGGTCACGGGATTCCCGGACTGCGTGCCCAATCCGAAGGTCTGCCCCGACGGCTCGACCAACTGCCTCCCCTGCAACCCGACCTCCAGGTGCCTCCCGCCGCCCCCGCCGCCTCCGTGCGAGCCGACCAACGATGAATGTCCCGGTGGCGTCCCGGGCGGCCTGCCGGGCGGTGTGCCCGTCGGCGTGCCAGGAGGCGGTGGCGACGGGGGCAACGCAAGCGCGCCCGCCTCCGGCGGACCGGGCGCGGTAAACTGTCCTGCGGTTGGGAGCATCTCGTGCCCGCCGCTCCAGGTCGCCACGCCGAGTGCAGCGCTCGTCATCTATGACCGCCCGAGCCACGAACTGATGCTTGGCGAGCCAGCCACTGGCGCCAGCTTCTCGGTGCTGGTGGTCAACCTGCCAAGCAATGCCCGCCATGTCGAGCTGTTCGGCGACGGCAACCGGATTGGCTCGGAGGACCTTGAGGTCGTTGTGGGTCCGTCCACCATGAACGAAGCCGTGCGCTTCAACGGCGTGCCTCTTCTGGCCTCCAACGACTACCGCATCAGCGTCCTGGACGCATCGAACGGCAACATTGCCAGCAGCGGCGCCTTGCCGCTCTGGACCGACCACCGGGCATACATCACCACTCCCGGCGACAGCCCGGGGGCCAGCAGCGCAAGCAATGGCACGGCTCCGTCGAGCCCCGACGGCAACGGCACGGCCGCGCCCAGCAGCCCCGACGGCCCAGGCGCCGGTCCAAGCTGCTCCAACCCTCCGCAGGGCATCACTTGGGCCACGGAGGGCAACTGGGAAGGAACGAAGGCCGACGTGTACGGCAACGATGCTTTCGAGGCCGACGAGGCCCCCATGACCACGATGGGGTACGTCCGCCCGTGGACCTGGGGCGGGGTGGACAGTTGCGGCCACAAATGGGAGTCCAACCCGGGCACCTCGTATTGGTGGGGCGTCGCCCACGACCTTTCCGGCAAGGCTCTCCTGACGGGAACGGGGTCCGCAAATTACGGGTTTGCGCTCCACTATTCGGGGGGCAGCCAGCAATGGGAACGCTTGTGCAACGGCCTGCACTGCGAGAACGTCGGCTACGGCATCTACGCCTCGAACGGCAAGTCCTTCATGCAGACTCCCCCTGATACGGTGAAGCCGAACTGGGAGGGCAGCCACAACGTGAACATCCCCTCCGCAACGTCCAACTTCGTTCCTTCCCTACTGGTTTCGGTGGCAATCGATGGATTGTCCGCCGCCCTCGGCGGGTGGGGAGGCGCCATGGTTGGCGCCTTGGGCTATGCGGTTCCCAACTCGTTCGAGACGCACAACTACGATTCCATCACGACTGGCAACGGCAGGATCGACGGCGGCGGCATCAACGCCAACACGCTCGTCAGCGGCAAGCAGTTCGTGTCCGGAGAACACGAATGGCGCTTCGGTGACTACAACAGGTTCACTTGGACAATCCAGGCTGGGGTGGACATGGAGGCGCACTTCCATGCCTGCAACGGCTGCCAGTGGGTGAACAGCAGCTATACGTCGTGGTACAACTTGCAGCACGACGCTAGCGTGGTAAAGTCTCACCTATGACGCGCCACCGTGTTTTCATCATCCTCCTTTTCCTCCCCCTGGCAGGGTGCGTGGGTTCGCCGGGCGCAAGCACGCCCACCGCGCCTCCGATTGATTGGGGGCTGAGCCTGGCCGTTCCGCCGACGATGCCTGCGCCGGGGGCGTTTTGGGAGGGCAACGCCAGCGTGGCGGCGCTCTCAAACGCGCTCAACCAGACGGCGCCCTAGTGTTTTCCCAGTGCCGGGCGACCTCCAATGAATTGAATGCAACCCGGGGCGAGATTGCGCGTCAAAACCTGTTGAGGGCCGTGGACCGCATCTTGGCCGCGTGCGAGGGGCCGGCGTGGAGGTTGAGCGAAAAGATGGCGGAGCAGGCCATTGCCAACGGCACGGAAGAGCGGGACTTCTGGCGTCTCCAGGCGCGCGCCAACCAATCGATGGCCGAAGCGGCGGATTACATCTCGCGCTACCTCGCGTCTCCGGGGACCGTGGTGGACGCAGAAGTGCAAGACCATATCATGTTCCAGCACACTTCATATCTCTTGAACTTCAACGGCGCGCGTCGTTCCCTTGATGGCTACCGGCAGAACCACAATCGCCTGGACCTCAACACGGCGTTCCTGAACGTGCTGGTCCCGCTCTATGGGGTGGACTCCACGGCGCATTTCATGGCGCGCTTCCCTTGGAGCAAGGGGGTGTGCGAGGCACCGGATGTGGCGGTGTATGGGGCGAAACTGATGGGACAGATTTCGCACCTGATGAACGAGTCGTTGCGGCTTGAGCCACCGAGCGAAGGGTTCCCGGTGAACGAAATCTACGGCGCCCTGCTCAAGGGCAGCAACATCGTCGTGCCGTACTTGGTTCAGCGCGAGTGGTGGCCCGGCGTCGTGGGTGAAGCAGGTACCCTGACGCTCTTTCAGGGCATTCTGGACACGCACGCCAGCAACCGGCTCCCCACGCAGGCAGAAGCTCTCTACCTCTTCGCCCTGCACCAGCGGGACAATCGCACGCTCACAGGGGAAGGCGAGATGCGTTATTTCAACGGCCAGCTCAACAGTCACTCGTCCTGGGAGGAAAACCACGAATTCGAGGCCCGCAAAGCCTTGGCCCTGAGCAAGATGCGCTCCGGGTTCCAAGACCTCCATTGCGAACCGCTTCCCAGCTAGGGCCCATGGCGGTTCCTAAGCACAGCTACCAATTGAGCGGGCCTAGAGGGATTCGAACCCTCGTCGTCGGATTCGAAGTCCGACAGTATATCCAAGCTAGCCCATAGGCCCGTGCGCTCGCGACGGCAGCTCCGCTCAAAAGGAGAGCGGAGCCAAGAAGGAGGGAAGAGGGGGGAAGGGGAACGGCGGGCCTACTGCTCGTCGGCGTCAGCGTCGGGCTGCTCGTCGCCGGCGGGCTCGCTCAGGTCCTCGACCTGCTTGGCCTCGCCGCCCTCGGGGGCGTCGCCCTCGGCGGGCTCGGGGGTGGGCTCGGCCATCTTGAACACCGGGGTCTCGTCGACCTCGATGGTGGGCGCCGTGAGGATTTCGCTCTTGGCGATCTCGATGCGGCGCAGCGGGTGGACCTTGCGGGCCTCCTTGTACATCGCGTTGGTGAGGTTGCCCAGGAGGATGTCGCCCAGGAAGCCGCTGAGGTTGTTCTTCTCGGCCGACTCGGTGAGGAGGGCGCCCATGATGCGGCGGATTTCCTGCGCCTGCGTGGTCTGGCAGCGGCGGTCGGTGACGGCGAAGGGCTTGACGCGGACGCGGCTGCCGTCCTTGGTCTTGAGGTCGAAGACCGCCGGGATCTTCGAGTTGCCGCGGCGGGTGAGGCGGCGGATGTAGTCGCTGGTCATGGTGTGGCCGACGAAGGTGGTCTTCGCCTGGTTGTCTACGACCTCGCCGCCCTGGAAGGTGAGCTTGATGTGCATCTGCTTCATGTCGCCGGTCAGCTCGTTGAGCGGGACCTCGATGGTGCGGCCGGAGAGCTTGTCGGCCTCGTCGGCGAGGGTCTCGGCGATCTGGGCGTTGTTGAACGCGCTGGGGGCGGTGACCTTGAACCACTGCTTGCTCTTCCAGCGGTCCTTCGTGCGGCGTGCGGCGACGCGTGCGCGGGCGAGTGCCATGCTGCCGTCGACACGGGCCCCCTATTTCACGCCGTTGTCACAAAAACGTTACAACCTGGAGGGCTTGGCGGGGCCGTGCTGAACGACAATCCCATCCTCGCGTTCCTCGGCCGGCGCGGCCGCGGCGCCGTCGTCGAGGCGCTCCGGCGCAACCCCAACCGGAGCCTCAGTGTGCGGGAGCTGGCCCGCCTGGCGGACGTCGCGCCGATGGTGGCCAGCCGCGCGGTGGGGGAGCTGCTCGCGTTCGGCGCGGTCGCGGTGGCGCGGGACGGCAAGGCGCTGCGGGTGCGCTTCCAGGCCGGCTCGGTCGTCGGGTCCTTCCTGGCCCGGCTGGAGGCGCCGGACGTCCCGTGAGGCCCGTCACATCCCGAAGTTCTTCAGCGCATACTGGACGAGGAGGTAGATGGCGACGCCGATGGCGACCACGATGAGGACCTTGATGAGCGTGAACGCGGCCCGGATGAGGAACAGGCCGATGGCCACCACGACCAGGATGGCGACGATGCTCCACGGGACGACGCCGAAGAGGCCTGCGGAGAGAACCGGATGCAGCATGCAGGCACGGACTTGCCGCCGCCGCCTTAGCCGTGCCGGTTTCCGCAAGGTCTTCAGGCCGCCGCCCGCTGCCGGGGCGTGCCGCAACTGATGGCCTGCCCACGCTGCGGCTCCCACGTGGTCCCCATCGCGCAGGCGTCGGGCGAGCTGCTCTGCCCCGCGTGCAACAACACCGGCGTCGTCCAGCCGCAGCCCACCACCGGCACGCCGCCGGAGAACGCGCCCGGCGCCGTCGCCGCGCTCGTTCTGGGCATCGTCTCCTTCCTGCCCTACGTCGGCCTCGTGACCTCCTGGATCGCCATCCACCAGGCCAACGCCGCCCTGCGCGCCATCCAGGCCAACCCGGGGCGCTACGGCGGCGAGGGGATGGCGCGGGCAGGCCGCATCATCGCCATCGTCGCGCTCGGCATCTTCGCGGCGACCATCCTGCTCGCCGCCATCGTGTTCGTGCTCGTGTCGAATTTTTCCCAGCGGGGCGCCTAGGGCTTACTTCGCGCCGACGGCCTTCTTCAGGCGCTTCTTGTCGAGGCGGTAGACCCACGTGTTCGGGTTGCCCTCCTCCTTGACGCGCAGGCCCAGCGTGCAGTCGCGGTGGTGGCTGAACTCGAAGAGGTCCGCGATGAACTGCGGCCTCTGGCGGCCCAGAACGCGCGCCGCCTCCTCCTCGTAGGTGTCGTAGTGGAAGGGGAACTTGACGCCGGTGGCGACCACCTTGATGCTGCCGCGCGTGGTGAGGCCGGTGATGCTGACCAGCTCGCCGGTCAGGACGCGCTTGTGCGCCGACTCGCCCTTGGTGGGGTTGGGGAACCAGTTGTTGCACTCGATGCAGAGCAGCTCGTTGACCTTCTCCAGCCCCTCGGTGTCCTCGTGGTCCTCGAGGACGCGGATGAGGACGCCGTCCTTGAACGCCATGAACATGTCGATTGCGTTGCAGTGGGGGCAGGCGTACATGGCTCCTCAGGCTCCGCCGAGAGCGTCCCGCATTTCAAGTTCGCGTTCGCGACCGTGAATCCTTTCGGCCCCCGGACCGCTCACGAGATGGCGTGTGGCGCCTGCCTGGCCTTGCGCATCGTGCGGGCCGCCCTCTGCCAGCCCTGCACCCGCGCCGGGGTGAGGCGGGTCTTGATGACGGTCTGGCGCTGCTCGTCCAGCCAGGCGTTCGTGGCCTGGACGATGTCGGCGGCGGTGCGCGCCTTCAGGTCGTCGATGCCGCGCACGCCGGAGCCGGTGAGCGCCTCGGCGTACTGCGGCCCGATGCCCTTGACCTTCATCAGGTCGGCCATGCCCTGCCAGAAGCGGATGGTCTCGACCGCCTCGCCCATGTGGTCCGCGAGCGCCTGCGCGTCGGTGCGGCACAGCTCGTCCGTGGTGTGGACGCCGCAGTTGGTGAGCCGCTCGGCCCACACCGGCCCGATGCCCTCCACCGCGATGACGGGGTGGCTGTCGCCCTTGTAGCCCTGGAGGGAGGCGGCGGCCTTCCGCTCGCCGACCTTGCGCAGGAACGGCAGCCCGGTGCGGTCGTTGACGCCGACCTCGTGGCCCGCCGGCAGGGGCGCGGCGGAGCCCGACTTGGGCTGGCCCTTGCTGAAGAAGTAGAGCGGCCGGGAGCCGGACTTGGTCTCGACCTCGCGCCGGAAGAGCGTGTAGCCGTTGTGCGTGAACGGCCCGGCCTCGGCGGGCGGCACATGGATGGGCTCCACGATCTCCGTGGCGGCCGCAGGCGCGGCCTCCGGCGGAACCCCTGGGGCGGTGGCCTCCGGGGTGGGCGGCTCCTCGATGGCCTCCAGGCAGCACTGGCAGGTCTCGCCGGGGCAGCAGCGGGCGCCGTCGCAGCCGCCGCGGCAGCAGCCGGTCTCCTCGCAGCAGGCGCTGCACCCGGAGTGGTCGCAGCAGTCGCCCTCGCCGCAGCAGCCGTCCGCGCAGCACGCGCACGCCCCGGCGTCCCGGCCCGGCCCGGCGGCGTGGCTCTCAGCGGTGAGGGTCTGGCCCGCGACGTCCGTGACGCCGCCCTGGCCGTCCACGTGGTACTTGGCCGCGCAGACGGAGCAGAAGACCGTCGCCGGCAGCTGCAGGTTGTAGAACTGGAGGTTGTGGCCGCAGCCGCCGCAGCGGAACGCCATGCGGTCCTGCTCGGCCTCGACGAAGTCGTGCCGGACGCCGCCGAACAGGCTGCGCCGCACCAGGATGGCGCCCTGGCGGGTGTTGGCCAGGACGAGGCGGCGCGACAGGGCGCGCCCGTTGAGGACCGGGTTGCCGGGGAGCTTCTCGTCCAGGTAGGCGCGGGCCCAGTCGGGGATGCCGGACATCGGCCTGCGCAGCCGGATGCTCCTTTATGCCCCTGCCGAGAGGGGAGGAACCGGAAACGGAGCAAGAAACGAAGGAAGGAGGGAGGGAAGAAGGGGAAGGGAAAGGGGGAGGTTGCCGGACTACGCCGCAGGCTTGCGGACCGACGGCTTGGTGTCGGCGGCGCCCTTGACGCGGGGCAGCGTGTCCTCGCGCTTGGCGGCCGCCTTCGCGATGGAGGGCGGCTGGTAGCCGAAGTGGCTGATGCAGTACTTGCTGTCCGCGCGCGAGGAGTTGCGGCACTGGTGGCCCTCCTCGGTGAGCGCGGAGCACTGCGGGCGGTAGGCCTGCACCAGGTTCGGGGTGAGGTCCTCGCCGTCGGGGCCCTTGCCCTTCTTCAGGAACGGCAGGCCGGTGCGCTCGTTGACGCCCACGTGGTAGCCGGCCGGCTTGGCCGCGACCTGGCCCGACCTGGGCTCCTGCTTGGCGAAGAACCAGATGGTGCGGCGGCCGCCGTTCTTCAGGTCCACGTCGCGGCTGTAGAGCGTGTAGCCCTCGTACTTGAAGGGGAACGGCTCGGCGGCCTCGGCCTGCGGGGCCGGGGCGGGGACCACGGCAGGCAGCGCGGGGGCGGCGGGGACGGCCGGGGCGGGCTTGGCCGGGGCCACCATGCGGGTGGGGGCCTGGCGGACCTCGCGCACCTCGTAGACCTCGCGCACGGCGCGCGGCCACGAGCCGGCAAGGCTCAGGATGACCATGAGCACGATGACGAAGGCCCACCCGACGAAGAGGGGCCACATGTTCTTGCTGCCCCCGAGGGAGTAGTCCAGCAGGGACAGCATCAGGAAGAGGACGTTGGCGGCAAGGCCGGCGACGAGCAGGCCACGGGTGGTGTTGTCGTTCATGGTTAGGGCCTCCGGAGGAGAGCGACGAGGGCGATGGAGGAGCCGGTCGCGAAGAAGGCGGAGGAGGCGACGGGCTCGGGCACGCCGCGCACGCCGGCCACGCGGGCGGCGTCGGGGCCGAGCGGGTTGGTTTCGGCGGCGATCTCGGCGCCGTCGCTGGCGCCGTCGCCGTCGGTGTCGGCCCTGGTTGGGTCGGTGCCGTGCGCGGCCTCGCAGAGGTTGCTGCAATCGTCGCCGTCCGGGTCGCCGTCCGGGTCGATGCCGCCGGCCTGGTTGATGGTGGTGCTGTTGAAGTAGCGGGTCTCGAAGGTGTCTGGCAGGCCGTTGCCGTTCTTGTCGTAGGGCACGGAGGCCTTGTCGAGCGGGTTGCTGCCGGCGTGCACCTCGATGCCGTCGCCGTAGCCGTCACCGTCGGTGTCCGCCTTGAGCGGGTTGGTGCCGACCGCCTTCTCGAACGCGTCGGGCAGGCCGTCGCCGTCGCTGTCCTTGCCGACCAGGCGCTGGTCGGTGGGGTCGAGGGGGTTGCTGCCGCTGAGGGTCTCGTCGGTGTCGGCCACGCCGTCGCCGTCGCTGTCGAGCCAGCGGACCTTGAGGTCGTGGATGCCCGAGGGGGTGGTGCCGCCGTAGGTCAGCACCACGAGGGCGTTGCCGGTCTGCGCGAAGATGCCGAGCCTGAGGGTGTGGCCCTGGTGCAGGATGGTGCCCTGCGCGTGCAGGTCGAAGGTGACGGGGGTGGGGCTCAGGGCGGTGACGAACTGCTTGTCGTCCTGGCTGATGAGCTTCTGCGTGCCGTCGGGCGCCGCGTCGTAGAGGCGCACCTGGAAGACGGTGACCGCCTGCGCGTTGGCGCTGAAGTAGAGGACCGCCTGCGTGGCGTCCGTGACCTCCAGGTCCTTCGCCCAGCCGGTGGGGGTAGCCCACTCCTCGGTGGAGGGCTGGTTGACGATGCCCAGGACGGAGACGCCGGGCGCCAGGAAGATGGTGTTGGCCTGGCTGGCGGGGGCCTGCGGCGAGAGCTGCTTGCCGCCGTCCAGGTAGAGCTGGAGCGCGTTGACCTGGAAGTGGTTGCCTGGAAGGGGCGTGCTGGCCCCCGCCGTCGCGGCCATCGCCAACCCGGCGACCGCCAGCGCAGCCGCAAATATCGGAAGGGTCCCGGATTGCATGAATGCCCATGCAGATACGCACATATATGAGGCTAACCCCCAAAAGTCCATCTTCTCAGGTTAGGCAGGGAAGGGTCCCGCCTCAAATTGATATGCGGGAAAACCAGGCAATCCCGCCCAGGGAAGGCTCAGGTAGGAACCGAAAGCAGGCCCGCGTCGCTGGCCGAGGTGCGCCCTTATGTCCCGCCGCAGGGTGCGCCGCGCGTGGCAGAAATCCTGCGGGTGCACGCCCGCGAAGTGCTGGACTCCCGCGGCAACCCGACCGTCGAGGCCGAGGTCCTCACCGACTCCGGGGCGACGGGCCGCGCCATCGTCCCCAGCGGCGCCAGCACCGGCACCCACGAGGCGGCCGAGCTGCGCGACGGCGGCAAGCGCTACGTCGGCAAGGGCGTGCGGCAGGCCGTCCGCAACGTCCTGGGCGAGATCGCCGACCACGTCGAGGGGCTCGACGTCTTCGACCAGGCCGGCATCGACGGCGCCATGGTGGACCTCGACGGCACCCCCAACAAGGGCCGGCTGGGCGCCAACGCCATCCTGGGCGTCTCCCTGGCGGCGGCGCACGCGGCGGCGGCCGAGCTGGCCGTCCCGCTCCACCAGTACCTCGGCGGCGTGCAGGGCCGCGTCCTGCCGGTGCCGATGATGAACATCCTCAACGGCGGCGCGCACGCCGACTCGAACGTGAGCATCCAGGAGTTCATGGTCATCCCCGACGGCGCCGAGAGCTTCGCCGACGCGCTGCGCATGGGCACCGAGGTCTACCACAGCCTGAAGAAGACGCTGAAGGCCAAGGGCCTCGCGACCGCCGTGGGCGACGAGGGCGGCTTCGCGCCCAGCCTCCCCAGCAACGTGGCCGCGCTGGAGTACATCGAGAAGGCCATCGAGGCGGCGGGCTACACGCCCGGCAAGGACATGCTCCTGGGCCTCGACGTGGCCGCCACCGAGCTGCACACCAAGAAGGGCTACGACTTCGGCGAGGACGGCGTCAAGAGCCTCGACAAGACCCTCGACTTCTACGAGCAGCTCACCGAGCGCTTCCCCATCGTCTCCATCGAGGACGGCCTAGGCGAGGACGACCACAAGGGCTGGGCCGCCCTCACCGAGCGGCTGGGCCGCCACATCCAGGTCGTGGGCGACGACCTCTTCGTCACCAACCCCACCCGCCTCGCCGACGGCATCGCCGCCAAGGAGGCCAACGCCATCCTCGTCAAGGTCAACCAGATTGGCACCCTCACCGAGACGCTGGATGTCATCCGCATGGCGCAGGAGGCCAACTACGGCACCGTCATCAGCCACCGCAGCGGCGAGACGGAGGACAGCACCATCGCGCACGTCGCCGTGGCGACCAACGCCGGCCAAATCAAGACCGGCGCTCCCGCCCGCAGCGACCGCATCGCGAAGTACAACGAGCTGCTGCGCATCGAGGAGGGCCTTGGGGAAAACGCCGCATGGCGCGGCCCCGGGACCTTCCAGAAATTCCGCTGATAGCGCTGCGGCTAGGCGTCGTCGGGCGCCCAGGCGTGCGAGGTGCCGAGCGGGTTGAAGTGCCGGTTCTTCTGCTGCGGCGTGCCGTTCAGCCGCGCCGTCTTCCTGCTCGCGTGCACGTTCGCGCCGCGCACGCTCGCGCTCGACGAGACGACGGCCCGCCGCGTCCTGCGCTCCCCTGCCTGGTGCCGCTTGGGTCCTTCCATGCCCAGCAATGGGCCTCCGGCGGCGAAAGCCCATGGGGACAAGCCAGGGCTTGGACGCAACCCTTTTCCGCGCCGCGCCACCGTTGCCGCCGATGCGCAGCCTTGCCCTCGCCGGCCTTCTCCTGGGTGCCCTGCTGGCGGGCTGCGCCGGCAGCAACCCGCCCGCCTCCTCGACCACCCTTCCGCCAACCGTGCCCCTCGCCGCGTTCACCGCGGTGCGCAGCGTCGTCTCGGACGCGGCGGGCTCCGGCGAGCCCAGCATGGGCGTCACCGCCGACGGCGCCCTCTTCACGGTCGTGCGCTCCAACGTCTTCGCCTCGCGCGACAACGGCGCGACCTGGAAGGACCTCGGCAACCCCAGCCCCAACATTCCCAACCTCGACCCCGACCTCGCCGTGGGCGTGGACGGCACCGTCTGGGAGTCGCGCGACTACGTCGGCTGCGTCGCCGTGGCCGTCAGCCGCGACCAGGGCGCCACGTGGAGCAGCAACCCGCTGGTCTGCCCCGGCACCGTGCTGGACCGCCAGTACGTCATCCCCACGAAGGAGGGCACCGCCTACCTCTACGCGCACCAGATTGGCAGCCAGCAGCAGCTTGCCTCCAAGACGACGGACTACGGCCGCACCTGGCTGCCGCTGCCCCCGCCGGAGGGCGTGGGCCACCTCGCCTTGGTGAACGGCGGCTCCGGGTGGGGCGGCGGCGGGTTCTGGGACCCCGTCCACGACGCCGTCTACTTCACGTTCAACTACGACGAGGGGCAGCCCGCCACGCTCCTGGCCAGCAAGGCGCACGCCGGCTACAGCGTCTCGCGCGACGGCGGCCAGACCTGGCAGCTTGGCTTCGCCGGCGACCTCGACGGCGCGCAGCTTGGCCTCGGCCTCGTCACGGGCGCCGTGGACGACGCCGGCAACGCCTACCTCACCTGGGGCGAGGCGCTGGGCGCGACCCAGCAGGAGATCGCCATCTACGTCGCGGCCTCCAAGGACGGCGGCCAGACCTGGCTGCCGAAGGTCCGCGTCGACTCCGGCACCGGCAGCAAGGTCTTCCCCATTGCCACCGCCGGCCAGCCGGGCAAGGTCGCCATCGCCTACTACGAGGGCAGCAAGCCCGGCTACCCCGACCAGATGGACGGCACCTGGAACGTGACGCTCGCGTGGACCGACGACCTCTTCGCGCCCAACGCGACGTTCCACCACGGCACGCTCGCCGAGGCGGTCAAGAAGGGTCCCATCTGCATCAGCGGCACCACCTGCCAGGGCGGCCGCGAGTTCCTGGACTACTTCGACGCCGTGCGGATGCCGGACGGCCGCGTCGCCGCCACCTACAACCTCCTCAAGGAGGACGGCAAGACGCTCCGCAACGGCTTCGCCATGACGGCATCGCCGCTGCTGGGGCCGCACGGCGCTCCCTGAGCCACGGCTTCCACGGATGCACGGACCGCCAACCGCAACGTTCCGTGGGCTTCGTGCAATTCGTGGCCCGTCCTGGAAGGCGACCTTCATTTCAAGTCGAAGCCCTTATCCCCGGCCGCCCGGCTTCTCGGAGTGGGATGGGAGCCGTGGCACCGCCACGCCCCGAGGGATGCACATGAAGGACATCATCCGCGAAGCGGTCGCACGCGCCGAGCAGGAAGCCCGCACGCCCCAGCCCCGGCTGACGCCGGCCATGGTGGCCGCGCAGGGCAACGCCATCGGCAACACCCGCGACGGCGACCTGGAGGCCGTGATGCAGTCCCTGATGACGAAGATCAAGGTCTTCGGCTGCGGCGGCGCCGGCAGCAACACCATCGCGCGCTGCACCGAGATGGACCTCGGCGACGTCGACCTCATCGCCCTCAACACCGACGCGCAGCACCTGCTGATGTCGCGCTCGCCCCAGAAGCTCCTCATCGGCCGCCACCTCACGCGCGGCCTCGGCGCCGGCGCGCTCCCCCAGATTGGCGAGGAGGCCGCGCTGGAGACCGAGATGGACATCCGCGCCGCCGTGCAGGGCAGCGACATCGTCTTCGTCACCTGCGGCCTCGGCGGCGGCACCGGCACCGGCAGCGCCCCCGTGGTCGCGAAGCTGGCCCGCGAGGCCGGTGCGCTCACCATCGCCGTCTGCACGCTTCCCTTCGGCGTCGAGGGCGCCGTGCGGATGGAGAACGCGGAGGCCGGCCTCGCCCGCCTGCGCGACGTGTGCGACACCGTCATCGTCATCCCGAACGACAAGCTGCTGGAGCTCGCCCCGCGCCTCCCGCTCGCCGCCGCGTTCAAGGCCGCCGACGAGGTGCTGATGCGCTCCATCAAGGGCATCACCGAGATGATCACCAAGCCCGGCCTGGTCAACCTCGACTTCGCCGACCTCAAGACCATCATGAAGAAGGGCGGCGTGGCGATGATTGGCCTGGGCGAGTCGGACTCGCAGGACCGCGCCCGCGACGCCGTGCTGGAGGCCCTCAACTCGCCGCTCCTGGACGTGGACATCTCGGACGCCACCGGCGCGCTCGTCAACGTCGTCGGCGGCCCCGACATGACGCTGGCCGAGGCGCAGCAGGTCGTGCAGGAAATCTACGACCGCATCAACAAGGACGCGCGCATCATCTGGGGCAGCAGCGTGGACCCCAGCCTCGACCGCACCATCCGCGCCATGCTGGTCATCACGGGCGTCAAGTCGCGCCAAATCCTTGGCCCCACCGCCAAGAAGCAGCAGCGGCAACAGAAAGAGATGGGCCTTGACTTCGTCCTGTAGGCCTCCCGTCGCGCTGCCGCAACGCTGAAGCGTGGAGGGCCGGCATCGGCTTCCATGCGCTCCCTGGCCACCGTGGCCGCCGCCGTCCTGCTCGCCGCCCTCCTCTCCGGCTGCGCGCAGGGCCCCAAGACCCCCACCACCGCGACGACCGCGCCCGGCGCCGCCACGCCCATGACGTTCTTCGTCCACGACGTCGGCGCGAAGGGGCCGGAGCCCAGCATCGGCGTCACCTCCGACGGCGCCATCTTCTTCCAGGCCCTGGAGAAGACGATGAAGTCCAGTGACGGCGGCACGACCTGGCGCAACGTCAACGCGCCCTACAGCCTGCCCACCACGCTCGACCCGTTCCTGTGGGTGGACCCGGTGACGGACCGCGTCTTCGCCAACCAGCTCTACGTCGCGTGCAGCTACCTCACCTTCTCCGACGACGGCGGCGCCACCTGGCTCGCCAACCCCGCCGCCTGCGGCACGCCCGCCAACGACCACCAGAAGGTCACGACCGGCCCCTACGTCGAGGGCAGCCCGCTGGCGCTCGCCGCGACGGGGCACCGCAACGTCTACCCGAACGTCGTCTACTACGCCGTCAACGGCCTCGCGGACTCCCGCGTCGCCATGAGCATCGACGGCGGCGCCACCTTCCCCTTCGTTGCCGAGACCAACCCCGTGGACCTGCCCAACCAGGAGAAGCCCGACTGCGCCGCCGGCCTGCACGGCTCCATCACCGCCGCCCCCGACGGCACGGTCTACGTCCCGCTGCGCTCCGCCTGCGCCGGCCCGAAGGCCAAGACCTCCGGCGGCCCCGTCGTCGCGCGCAGCCTCGACAACGGCCTCACCTGGGCCACGACGGTGGTGGGCGGCAGCGTCGGCACCAGCGACCACGACAAGAACCCGGAGCTGGGCATCGACCGCAACAACACGCTCTATCTCGTCTGGCCCGGCGGCGACAACCGCCTCTACCTCAGCCACTCCGCCGACCACGGCGCCGGCTGGAGCCCGCCCGTCCTGGTGACGCCCGAGCTTGGCACCGTCACGATGCCGGTCGTCCAGGCCGGCTCCCCGGGCCGCATCGCCATCGCCTACTACGGCATCGACAACCGCACCGAACTGGCCGTCCCCGACAAGGTCAACGAGACCGCGCGCTGGAGCCTCTTCGTCACCTACAGCCTCGACGCGCTCGCCGAGACGCCCACGTTCCACACCACGAAGGTCACGGGCGACGACCCCATCCAGGTGGGCGCCATCAGCACCAACACCGGCGACGCGCCGGCCGGCTCGCGCAACCTGCTCGACTTCATCGACATGGTCATCGACCGCGACGGCCGCGCCTTCGTCGCGTTCGCCGACGGCTGCACCAGCGCCGCCTGCCACGCCGCGGGCGCCAAGCCCACCGACTCGCGCGACGCGCTCGGCACGGTCGCCATCGCCGAGGGCGCCCCGTCGCTCTACGCGGAGAAGGGCTGGCTCGCCCCGCGCTGACCACGTCTGGCGCACGCTCAAGCCCGTCCACCCAAGGGCCTTTAACGCGCCCCCCTGTCCTTCGGCTCTGTTAGGAGAGAGGACCCCGTTGACCTCCCGAAGCGACCTGGACACGCCCGCGACCGTCATCGCCGCCGCCCTCGGCGTCGCCATCATCCTCGTGGCGCTGCCCTTCACCATCGCGGCGTTCCCGCAGACGCCCAAGTCCTACGACGCCACCTGGGGCGAGCGGCTGCTCGACAGCAAGACGCTCACGGTCGCCGGCGAGGCCCGCTTCACCGCCTCCGTGTCGGCGCGCGACTTCCAGCCCGCCTCCATCAAGGTCGAGACCACGGCCTGCGCGGACACCTTCAACCCGCAGTTCCAGCAGCAGGCGGCCACCCTGCACGTCAAGCTGAGCTCGGGCAGCACCCTCCTCAAGGAACTCGACATGAAGTGCCCCGGCGAGGGCTTCACCGTCAAGCTCGGCGACCACGCCGACGTCGCCAGCGCGCAGGCCTCCAACCCCGAGACCGCCAAGCGCATCGTCTGGCTCGACGCCTCCGCCGCCAACGCCACCGGCACCCTGGCCTACACGCTCGAGGTCGTCGCGAGCCGCACCGCCTCCCCGCTGCAGCAGATTCCCGTCACGCCGGCCACCACGCTCGCGGCCAGCCTCCGCGTGAGCCTATACGGCTGGGACGCCACCATGAACGAGCACCAGAAGGAGGTGGCCAAGTGAGCTTCGTGCGCGGCGGCCTGCAGCGCTTCGCCTTCAAGAAGAACGTCGACCGCCTGCTGGCGGAGGCGCACAGCAAGAGCGGCCTGGCCAAGACGCTGACCTCGCGCGACCTCGTGGTCCTCGGCGTGGCCGGCATCATCGGCGCCGGCATCTTCGTCCTCATCGGCCAGGGCATCGCCAAGGCCGGCGTCATGGTGGTGCCCGCCTTCGTGGTCGCGGCCGCCATCTGCGCCGTCGCCGGCTACGCCTACGCCGAGCTGGCCGCGGCGATTCCCGCCTCGGGCTCCGCCTACGCCTACATCTACACCGCGCTGGGCGAACTGCCCGGCTGGATGGTCGCCTGGGCGCTCATCCTGGAGTACGCCGTGGGCGCCATCGCGGTCGCCATCGGCTGGCGCAACAACTTCCTCGCGCTGTGGAACCAGTTCGTGCCCAAGGGCCCCGACGGCCTCGGCGCCTTCGGGAGCCAAATCACCTACGGCCTCACGCACAGCCCGCTGGAGAGCGTCCAGCTCGCCGACGGCACCGTGCTGCACGGCATCCTGAACCTCCCCTCCATCCTCATCGTGCTCCTCTGCACGCTGCTGCTGGTGCGCGGCGCCAAGGAGTCGGCGCGCTTCACCACCGTCCTCGTGGCCATCAAGGTCGCCATCCTGCTGTTCGCCATCGTCATCGGCTTCCTGCTGTTCCGCGCGCACAACCTGGCCGACCCGCTGCCGCACTACAACACCCTCGACGGCTCCGGCGCGCTCGTGAACTACGACACGCGCGGCTTCCTGGCGGGGCTGCGGGCGGTCTTCGCGGCGGCGGCCATCATGTTCTTCGCCTACATCGGGTTCGACTCGGTCTCGACCACGGCGGAGGAGACCAAGGACCCCAAGCGCGCCCTGCCCATCGGCATCCTCGGCTCGCTCGGCATCACGACGCTCCTGTACGTCCTGGCCGCCCTCGCCCTCGTCGGCGACGCGCACTGGACGACCTTCGTCGGCAACTCCGCGCAGGCCCAGCTGGCGCGCGGCGAGCCCTTCGGCTACGTCTTCGAGCAGAACCGCGTCATGATGGTCAACGGCGTCTCGTTCGGCGCCATCCTGGTGCGCGTGGGCGCCCTCATCGGCACCACCTCGGTGCTGCTGGTGCTCATCCTCGGCGGCGTGCGCGTCTTCTTCAACATGAGCCGCGACGGCCTCCTGCCGGGCTGGATGCACCGCGTCTCCAGCCGGGGCGCGCCGGCCGCCACGACCCTGTTCTACGGCGCCTTCACGATGGCCTTCGCGGGCCTGCTGACCCTGGGCGCGGCGGTGGACATCGTCAACATCGGCACCCTGTTCGCCTTCGCGATGGTCATCCTGGCCGTCTGGGTGTTCCGCATCCGCCGCCCCGACATCGAGCGCCCCTTCCGCATGCCGCTGTGGTCGGTGTGGACCAAGGAGGGCCGCCCCCTGCTGCCGCTGCTGTCCATCCTGGGCATCATCGGCATCGCCATCATGGTCGCCAGCCTGGACAAGTTCACCATCCTGGCCTCCGTCACCTGGGCCGGCCTGGGCTTCATCGTGTACGCCTTCTACGGCGTGCGCAACAGCAAGGAGGCCGCCGAGCGCCACGCCGCGCAGGCCGGCGCCGCCCCGCCGCCCCGCCCCAGCCTCACCGTCGCCACCCGCGACGACTGAAGCGCCCCCCCGCCGGGCATTCCCCCCCCCCTCCAGCGGGCAGCCAGCCACGGGCCGGGGGCAACGGAGGGGGGCCGTGGCTTCTGGACGCGGCGGCATCCTGGCGAAGCGCTGAAATAAAGCCCGCCCGTCGCGAACGCATGGCCGAAGAGCAGGACCTGAACGACGTCATCGAAGAGGAGACGGCGCCGCACAAGGTCCACCCCGCGCACGTCCCCCAGGGCGACGGCTTCGTCGAGCGCGCCTGGACCGTGCAGGACCGCCTCACCAAGCGCTGGGAGGGCATGGGCAAGGGCCGCATCGCCCGCGTCCTGCGGATGGCCCGCAAGCCCGAGCCCGAAGAGTTCCGCCAGAGCGCCCTCATCGTCCTGGTCGGCATCGCCATCATCGGCGCCATGGGCTTCTTCGTGTACCTCTTCATGGCGTGGCTCCTCAAGGCCATCACCCCCGCCTGAGCATGCGCTTCGCGGTCTGCGCCGCGCTGCTGCTCCTGGCCCTGGGCGGCTGCCTGGGCGCCCCGCCCACCGCGTGCCCCGCCCACAACGGCGGCACGGTCCTGCGCGCCCCCGACCCCGGCGCCTCGCGGGCCGACCCCCGCGTCCCCGTCGACGAGCTGTACCTGGTCAGTGGATTGAACACGGACCTCGCGCCCCAGGTCGCCGTGCGCGTCGTCGAGCAGAGCGAGCCGCACCCCACCGTGCCCGTCGAGCGCACCGAGTTCAACGCCACCGGCCCGCAGCGCCTCGAGCGCCTGCGCTACCAGCCCGCCGACCTGGCGCGCGCCGGCGGCCTCAACGTCAGCTGGAGCGTCCACGACACGCTCCTGCCCCCCAAGTGCGGCGCGGCGGGCGGCGTCGCCTTCACCACCGGCGTCATCCAGAACCAGGGCCAGCGGCTCACCCCCGGCCACGGCACCCACGTGTGGTACGCCGGCTTCTGGGAGAACGGCACGATGTTCGAGACCAACATCGCGGAGCTGGACCACAGCGGCTGGCCCCGCGTGGCCGGCTACCAGAGCGTCCCCTACGAGCCGCTGCCGGTCTACGTCTACGACAAGTCGCGCGACGAGCAGCCCGCCCAGTGGAAGCCGTTGCCCGGCGCCGGCCCCACCGGGACTCCCGTGGACGGCCCCGCTGCGGCCGCCGCCGCGACGCCGGGCGTCGGCTACTACAGCACCATCAAGGGCTTCAACGACGGCCTCAAGGGCCTGTCCACCACCGGCGCCCGCGTCCTCCACCTGGAGGCGAAGGACGCCTACCCCGCCGGCACCGCCAACAACCCGCTCGCCGGCGCCAACCTAGTTTTCTACGTCCGCATCACAGACGTCGTGGACCTGCCATGCCCCACCCCGCAGCCCACTGGCCCCCTGGCCTGCCCCGCCAGCCCGTAGGGACCCGGGCGCCCGTCGGGAGCGTCCCTTGATGCGGTCTCGCCTCCCTAAGAAGTGGTCCAGGGTCCCACAGAGGTCGTGAGGTGTCGAAAAGGGGTGGATGCGAGCGCCTGGGCGGTGGTTGCGCCGCCATCGGTGGGGTCGGGCAAGTCGGTTCCCTGCATCGCTTTGGGACTCCCGGCCACCGGCTGTCCGGGCGGTGGCCTCCGGCGGGAGAATCGCGACAGCCCGGCAGGTAGGGCGCTCTCGTCTCGGTCGAGGACGCATCTGGCCGCCTGCACGCGCTCATCATCCTGCGCGAACTCTACGAGCGCAAGGACGCGGCCGTCATGGACGGGTGAATAGGGTTGCTTACAGAATTCCCACCCCCGGCGGCGGGGAGTCGAGCCTTGCTACGGCCGCGCCGCGTTGGTGGAGCCGTCAGGTGATTTCACCCAGGCCCCGGTGCATGGGAAACCGGGGAGTCGGGCATCGAAGACCTTGACGACAAGGCTCCAAGCTGTGTCGGCTTGGAGGCTGTCAATTCCTAGCCGCCAGTGCCCAGCAATCGGCGAGCAGAAGGTAAGGTCGGCTCCTTGCGGGGCTGGGTGGGTGCCGTCGGGGCCGTCAAGCTTGAGGCCCGTCACGGTGGCGGAGTTCTCGAAGCGTAGCAGGAGCCCCGTGTTGAACGAGGCCTCCCAAGCAAGACCCTGGGCATCCAGCTTGGTTTCGGTGGCAAGGTAGCTTCCTTCCGTGAATCTGCTTAGGCTGTCCAGGCACCAGAAACGCCCGTCCTGCACTCGTCGGATGGTTCCTTCCTCGGGCCGGACGGTCAGGTTCGAGGTTACGTATGGGCCTACTTGGTCATGGCCCACAAGGATTGAAATGCCCGGGTCGCGGCCTCCAATCCCGATAGGAAACTTGCCTTGCGCATGGGCGAACATGATTCCCGCCCAGGTCGTTTGCCCATCTTGCCTTCGGGCCACAAACTGGCCGGTGATGGGGGGAGGGCGCGGGTCAAGGGTTGGTTGCCACCCCTTGGCGGTCAGGAGCGCGGAACACTCATAGGAATCCTCGGTGCGAGGCCCGGCCACCCCGTAATCGTAGTTGCCACGCACCTCAAGGGAGAACCCAATGTCCGGCGCCGGGACGGGCTCGAACAGGATGGAGGTTCCCGGCTCGACGGGAAAGGGAAGGGAGGAAGAGGGAGGAGGATTGGTGTGCGCTGGCTCGATGCATCCCGCGAATGCGAGAAGGAGGCCCAGGAGGGCTTTGCACTGGCCTGCGCGTCCCATTCTGCTGCCTGCCTACGCCACCCGGACCAAGAAGTCTCCGGCCAAGGCCTCGTCCATCTTGGCCAGGAGCCCGGTCTTCATCTGGTCGCAGACGCCGCGCAGCATCCCGTTCATGTCGGTGGCTTGGCCGGTCTGGTAGGCGCCCTCCACGGTTTGGTTCACGAAGGTCCCGTAGCGGGTGCGGATTGCCTCCCGCATGGTGGCTTGGTCGGCGGCCGAGAGGATGGACAGGCGAAGCGTCTGCTTCTGCTTGGTCAGGTTCAACGCGGGCGAGGCGCCAGTTGGCGCCGTCACCTCGTCGAGGGCGTAGGTGGTTTCCCCGAGAGCCGCAACGTCGTCCGATGCGGTGTCGCGCTGCCCCCCGCCGCTGCAACTCGGCAGGGACGCGCTGTCTTGGTCCTCCGAGTTGTCAGCGTGGTCGTTGCCGCTGCTGCTAGCGTCAATGCAATCGTAGACGCC
>JAXDQP010000057.1:0-36422 GCA_034667745.1 Thermoplasmata archaeon | reverse complement strand
GGCGCGGGGTAGGGCGGGGAGCCCTGCGCGTGGAACACGTCGGCGACGTAGGCGATGACGCGCGTGGGCGGCCCGCCGTTCAGCAGGACCGCGGTGTGGACGGGGACGAACGCCTCGACGTCGGTGGCCACCGGCTCGGGCGGCAGGGTGCCGAGGGGGAGCGGGAGCGGCTTCTCGATGTTGCCGTCGAGGTTGGTGTCGAAGCCGATGATGAGGTTGTCGTACACGGTGGCCTGGGGGGCGCGCACCTTGCCGGTGCAGGTGACCGTCGCGCCGGGCAGGACCGCGCCGACGGCGCCGCAGTATTCCTGCCACGCGCCGGGAAGGCCCGCCGGCCCGGAGGTGGGGACGGCCGTGAGGGGGCAGGCCTGGGCGCTGCTGGCGTAGGCGTTGCCGGTCCCGGCGCCGAGGCCGCACGTCGCGCCCCAGTCCTGCGTCATCACGCGGTTGCTGGGGACGAGGTTGTCCGGCCCGTCGTTGATGCCGCCCCACACCGGGATGGTCGGGGTGGTGGCCGGGGGTCCCGTGCTGACGGGGCCGCAGATGCCCCACCAGGCGGGGGTGGAGGAGTCGTACGCCAGGAACGCGGTGGCGGCCGGCAGGCAGAGGGCCACGAGGGCGACGGCGGCGAGAGGGACGGTTGGGCGAAGGGTCATGGGGACCGCCCGCCAAATCGGCGGGTGGGCGATAGGGTTTCTCGCCGAACCGGTGCCACGGCTAGGCGATGCGCGTGGCGGGCGTGGCCAGCAGCCACCCGTCCAGGGCGGGGTGCGCCACGAGACCCTCCAGCCGCACCGGCCCGGCGGCGGCGCGTGCGCGCTTGAGCGGCTCGCCCTCCAGCACGACGGTGCGCTCGCCCTCGGGTGTCCGCACCACGGCGTCGGCCTGGAACCGCACGGGCGGCCCCTCCAGCACGCGCGTCTCCCCCAAGGACACGAGCGTCGCGGAAAGGCTCGCGGAAGGCGCGTCGATGCGCTCCAGCACCGCGGAGCCGAGGCCAAGCTCGACGCCGCCCCGGTAGCCGGGCTTGATGGCGGGTCCCCGCAGGCGGACGCGGGCGCCGGGCACCAGCACCCCGCCGCGCGCGTGCCGCACTTCGTCGTCCCACAGCACGAGGTCCGCCTCGCCCGACGCGTCCGCCAGCGTCACGCGGCACAGCTCGCCCTGCCCGCCGCGCTTGCGGTCGTAGGGGCGCGCCGGATGCACCTGCGCCACGGTCGCCTCGACGATGCCGACCTCGCCGGGGGCGAGGGTTGCGAGGCGCAGGAGGTTGGGCAGGTCGCCGCCGGAGCGCGCCCGCTGGAGCCGCTGCCAGGTCGCCGCGTCCAGCAATCCCTCCACGGCGCTTGCAGGCGGAGGATGCGCAAGAACCCGACGCCACCCTGATGCGAAACCCCATACGGCCGCGGGGGATGTCCGTGCATGACCATCGGCCCGGGCTCGGAGGAGACCCTCCAGAAGGTCCTGGAGCGCTACAACCGCGAGGGCTTCACCGGCCAGTTCGGCTCCCGCCCCGGCGGGCAGTTGCGCTGCTTCACCTGCAACGAGGACCTGGACCCGGCCAAGGTGGCCCTGCACGCCCTGCATCGGCTGGAGGGCGCGAGCGACCCGAGCGACGAGGTGGCCGTGGCGGCGCTGGAGTGCCCCAGGTGCGGCGCCAAGGGGACCGTCGCCCTCGGCTACGGCCCGCTGGCCAGCAAGGAAGATGCCATCGTCCTCAAGGCGCTGCACGACAGCCGCAGCAAGGCCACGCTGCGCTCCGGCGTCTAGCGGCTCCAACCCACGAATGCCGACCGACCACTGGCGTTCGTGGAATGCAATTCACGGCCAGGTAGTTTCGGGGGGAGTCGCAACGGCCAAGCCGTCCGCACCCATCGCGCCGCCGTGGCCCCGCTCCCGCGCTCCTTCTACCGGCGCGGCGCCGTGGAGGTGGCGCGGGGCCTGCTGGGCTGCGTCATCGTCCGCCGCCTGCCGGACGGGACGGTGCGCCGCGCCCGCATCGTCGAGACCGAGGCCTATGTCGGGGAGCACGACCTCGCGAGCCACGCCCGCGCCGGCCGCACCCCCCGCACGGCGGTGATGTACGGCCCGCCGGGGCACGCCTACGTCTACTTCGTGTACGGGATGCACCACATGCTCAACGTCGTCTGCTCCGACCACGGCGACCCGCAGGCGGTCCTGGTCCGCGCCGCCGAGCCGCTGGGCTGGGAGGCCCGCATGAACGGCCCCGGCCTGGTGGCCCGCGCCCTGGAACTGGACCGCTCCCACAGCGGCGCCGACCTCACCAAGGGCGGGTTGACCATCGCGGCCGGGCCGCCTCCGCAGCGCATTGCGGAAGGCCCCCGCGTCGGGGTCGGGTTCGCGGGGGCCTGGGCGCACGAGCGCCTGCGGTTCGCCGACCTGGACAGCCCCGCCGTGTCGCGGCCGCCAATCGACGCACTTTCAAGGCGGAGCCGGGTCGCCGGGCCTCGTGGACGAGAAGCCCTTTGAGGGCATGACCGCGCTCGTGACGGGCGGCGCGCAGCGCATCGGCAAGGTCATTGCGCTCCGGTTGGGCGAACTGGGCGCCAACGTGGCCGTCCACTACCGCGGCTCCGGCGCGCAGGCCTACGGCGTGTGCAGCCAGCTCCAGGCCAAGGGCGTGAAGGCGGTCGCGCTCCAGGCCGACCTCGCCGACCCCGAGGCGTGCAAGGCCCTCGTCGCCAGCGCCCGCAAGGAGGTGGGCCACGCCATCGACTTCCTCGTCAACAACGCCAGCACCTTCCCCGCCGTCCGCCTGCAGGAACTGGAGTGGGACGTCCTCGCCGCCACGCTCAAGGTCGACGCCTGGGCGCCGCTGGAGCTGACGCGCGCCGTCCACAAGCAGCTCCGCAAGCGCGGCGGCGCCGTGGTCAACCTGCTCGACGCCCGCATCGCCGACCACGACCTCGGCCACGCCGGCTACTTCCTCGCCAAGCGGATGCTCGCCGACATCACCCGCATGGCCGCCATCGAGTTCGCGCCCCAGATGCGCGTCAGCGGCGTGGCGCCCGGCCCCATCCTGCCGCCCAAGGACGGCGACGCCAGCGACCTCGCCCGCTGGGCCAAGCACCTGCCATTGCTGCGCCCGCCGACGCCCGACGACGTGGCCGACGCGGTGCTCTACCTCCTTGGCGCGCGCGGCGTGACCGGCGACGTCATCAGCGTCGACGGCGGGCGGCACCTCGGCCGCGCCGTGTACGGGTAGCGGCTCAGGCCAGCGTGGGTCCGGGTTTCAGCACATTTGCCCAGACACGCAGCTCGCCGTCTTGAGAGAGGCCGTAGCGGTGGTTCGGGACGCTCACTTCGTCCTCGTCATTCGGGGGGATTGAAACTGAACGAGAAAACGGTATTTTGGAGTGGGCAGAACGCGGTCTGCCAAGCACCTTAGCAATCCCCCAAATCAGCGGATGCCCCGCAGTTTGGGGCTGGAAACTTAAAATGAACCCGAACCGACCCCCACGCTCGCCCAGCAAGGCCCAATCCGGGGCCAAACATCCCTACGCCACGGCGTTGCGCGTCACCTTAATCCCATTGCTGCTCGTGTTCGGCGCCCTGAACGCCGCGGCGGACACGATGCAAACCCAGTCCGGGACGCTCCCCTTGGGCGCCCATGGGCTAAGCGCGGTCTCGAACGGCCAGTACGTCTTCGCCTTCGGGGGCGACACGACGAGCGGCCTGTCCGCCCAGATTCTCCGCTACGACCCAGTCGCGGACGTCACGCCGACGCAGGTGGCAACGCTTCCCAGCGCGCGGACCCTCACCAGCGCCGGATGGGACGGCCTCAATGCCTACGTCTTCGGCGGCTGCACAGGGGTCTCGTGTGGCACCTACCTGAGCGAGATTGTGCGCTTCAATCCGACCACGAACGCAGTCACCACGATGACCGCCCACCTGCCGGCGGGGCGCTACGGCACGAGCGTCGTGTGGAGCGGCCAATACTTCTTCGTCTTCGGCGGCGGCTGCGGCGGCTGCGCGGTGGCCGATATCGTGCGCTACGACCCCTCGACCGACACCGCCACGACCATGAGCGCGACGTTGCCGACCGCGGTCAGCTACACCTCCGCCGTCTTCGATGGCGCCGCCGCCTACATCTTCGGCGGGTACAACGGCTGGTCCTTCGTGTCCAGCATCCAAAAGTATGACCCGCTCACCAACACCGCCAGCACGGTCAGCGCCACCCTGCCGAGCGCGGCCTACCGCACGAGCGCCGCCTGGAGCGGAATCTACGGCTACATCTTCGGCGGCGAGACCTGCACGGGCTGCGGCAACCTGGACACGGTCCTGCGTTGGGACCCCGTCGCGGGCACCCTCTCCACCCTGGCGGCCACGTTGCCGACCACGCGCAGCCTCGCCGCCGCGGCGTGGGACGCGGCGGGCTCGCGGGCCTTCATCCTGGGCGGGAACGACGCCAGCAACACGAAACTGAGCCAGATTCTCAAGTACACCCCCGATCCCCTCGTCCCGTCGGCGCCCCGCACCCTGGCGGCCTCGGCCAGCACAGGCCAAATCACCCTGACCTGGCAGGCGCCCACCAGCAGTGGCGGAGGCACCATCACGGGCTACAAAGTCTACGGCGGTGCCACGAGCGGCAGCGAAACGCTGGTCACCAGCGGCGGCTGCTCCAGCCTCGGCAACGTCCTGACCTGCACCGAGAGCGGGCTGGGCAATGGGGTCACCCGCTACTACCGCGTGAGCGCGGTCAACTCCGTCGGCGAGGGCCCCCAGTCCAACGAGGCAAGCGCGACCACCCCAGTCGATCCTCCGTCTGCCCCTCAAGCCCTCATTGCCGTCGCCGGATCGGGCGTGAACCAAATCACCCTCAGCTGGCAGGTGCCCTTGAGCAACGGCGGCAGCCCCATCACGGGCTACAAGGTCTACAGCAACCCCGGCACTGGGTGGACCTACGTCGCGACCACGACCTCCCTGACGTACACCGACAGCGGCTTGTCGCCCACCGGCAGCTACCACTACTACGTGTCCGCCACCAACGTGGGCGGGGAAGGCCCCGCATCCAACCTTGCCTGCGCCCGGCCCTACCCCGTCGGCCTGGCGACCAGCTGCTGACACACGGCAGACCCTCTTCCCTTCTTTCTCTTTTCTTGGTCTTCCCCCGGCGAAAACTAGGCGCCGCATGGACCGGAACCGGCGCTTCCGCCATGCCCGCGCTCAACCTGACCCAGGCACCGCCGGCCCAGGCACGCGGTTGCTGTTCGCCAGATGCGCTCTCCGTGAGACCGAAGCTCAATCCGCTTTGGCGAAACAGCCAGCGGCATTGCGCATTGAGAAGGTGGGTTGCCCACTTCGGTCTGCGAAATCTGCGTTCCATCTGTGGCATGCACGCCAGCTTCCCAGATTCGGCAAGGGCGCGGGCTTATGCGCGGCACTCCGTTGCTGCCTGCGTGACCCAGGCAGGCCAGCCCGTCCCCAAGTTCACCGCCACCGCCGCCGTGAGCGGCCGCACCGTGTCGGACGCCGACCTCAAGGGCACCGGCGTCCTCGTGGTGCACGGCGCGAAGACCGCCGACGCCGCCAAGGAGGTCTCCAAGGCGGTGCGCACGAGGTGGCCGCAGCCGCAGCAGGTGTTCCTCGCGAGCATCGTGGACCTGCGCGCGTTCAGCGGCCTGTGGAAGCGCGTCGCCGAGGCGCAGGTCAAGTCCACCTACGAGAAGCTGGCCGGGAAGGCGAAGGAGGCCGGCCTCGACCCCGCCGAGCAGGTGCTCATCTGCCCCGACTGGGACGGCGCCATCGGCAAGGCGCTCGGCGTCGCGGAGCCGGACAAGGAGGCCGCCGCCATCGTCGTCAAGGGCGGCAAGGTCGTGGCCGTCGCGACGGGCAAGGACGTCGCGGCGCAGGTGATGGCTGCGCTTTCCTGACCCCGCACTCCCCTGTTCCGTGAGGGTCGTCAGGTTCCGCTCCGAGCCGCACCCTTATCGGGGACCCGCCCCATCGCTTGGCATGCGTGACGTCTGCGTCGTCGGTGTCGGCACCACCAAGTACGGCCGCTCCGACCTGAGCGCCCGCGAGCTGATGACCTCGGCCGCGCAGGCCGCCATCAAGTCCTCCGGCGCCGACCCCGACAAGGTCGCCTCCGGCTTCTTCGGCAACGCGTTCGGCGTCGCGGAGAAGCAAGGGCACCTCGGCCCGCTCATCATGACCGCTCTGGGGCTGGACAGCAAGCCCGCCACCGTCGTCGAGACGGCGTGCGCGTCGGGCGGCACCGCGTTCCACCACGGCTACCGCGAGGTCGCGGGCGGCTTCTCCGACCTCGTCCTCGTCGGCGGCGTCGAGCGCGTCTCGATGCTGGACACGCTGACCGCGACGACCTACTTCTCCTACGGCAGCGACTACACGTTCGAGGGCGGCAACGGCTGCTCGTTCCCCGGGCTCTACGCCACGATGGCGCGCGCCTACTTCGACCGCTACGGCGCGACGGAGCAGGACCTCGCGCACGTGGCCATCAAGAACCACGAGAACGCCACGCACAACCCCATCGCGCACCTCCAGAAGCGCATCACGATGGAGGACGTGATGGGCTCCATGAAGGTCGCCGACCCGCTCAAGCTCTACGACGCCTGCCCGTTCTCGGACGGCGCCGCCGCCGCCATCCTGTGCAGCGAGGAGATGGCGCGGGAGCTCACCGACACGCCGGTCTACGTCGAGGCCAGCGAGCGCGCCGGCAGCATCGCCAGCCTGCACGACCGCGAGGACCTCACGAGCCTCCCCGGCGCCGTCATCGCGGGCCAGAACGCCCTCCGCCAAGCCAAGCTGAAGGTCGAGGACATCGACTTCTTCGAGGTCCATGACTGCTTCACCATCGCGGAGATCGCCGCCATCGAGGACCTGGGCCTGTTCAAGCGCGGCACCGGAGCCAAGGCCGAGGTCGCCGGCGAGACCCGCATCGGCGGCCGCCGCCCCGTCAACCCCAGCGGCGGATTGAAGGCGAAGGGCCACCCCGTGGGCGCCACCGGCGTCGGCCAGATCGTCGAGGTCTACGAGCAGCTCCTGGGCGAGGCCGGCGGCCGCCAGGTCGAGAAGGCCCGCCGCGGCCTCACGCACAACGTCGGCGCCACCGGCGGGACCGTCGTCGTCAACGTCCTCTCACGGAGGAGCTAGATGGACAAGCAGGAGGTCGCCATCGCCGCGACCGAGCCCGGCCTCAACCCGCTCGTCAACAGCCGCCCGCCCGCGACCCCCGAGACCGCCCCCAAGGACCCGCACGCCGCGCCCCGGCCGGTGCTGAGCCTGAAGGAGCAGCGCGAGGCGCTCAAGGAGGGCAAGCTGCTGGGCTTCCACTGCGCGCAGTGCAAGACCGACCGCATCAGCCCGATGGCGCGCTGCCCCAAGTGCCACTCCACCGACATCCGCACGCGGCAGTTCTCCAGCACCGGGAAGGTCGTGAGCTACACCATCCAGTCCGTCGCCGCGGAGCAGTTCCTCAACGAGACGCCGTTCGCCTTCGCGCTCATCCAGCTCGACGACGGCCCGCGCGTCTCGGGCTGGATTCCCTGGATCGCCAAGCCGAAGGACCTGCCGATGGGGCAGAAGGTCGAGTACGTTTCGAGCTACAAGCCGGGAATGCAGTTCGAGAAGCGCTGACCAGCCGAACCACGAATTGCACGAATGACACGAAACCCCACGAGGCGTTCGTGCATTCGCGGCTCTAAGGCGCGAACCCTGAGGAACCACGGATTCTGTGCAATCCGTGGCTCCAGTCGTCGGCGTTTCGTGAAATTCGTGGTTTGGTCGGGCTACTTCACCGGCCACGTGTAAGCCGGGCTGACCACCGTGTCGCCGCCGGTCGAGCGCGCCCGCAGGTGCACCGTCGAGCCGGCGGGGGCGTTCATGGAACCGGCCCAGTCGCCGTAGCTCTGCTTCGTGAGCGGCTGCCACGCGCCCGTGCCGACCTGGGCATCGACGCCCGCGAGCGGCTGGCTGGCGCTGACGCCGGCCTGGACCCACCACTCGTTGCCGTTGCGCGGCGTGAAGGTGGCCGTGAAGGTGCCGCCGGGCGGCGGAGGCGGCGGCGGGGGAGGCGAGCCGCCACCGCACGTCGCCGGCGCGAAGGTCACCCACGCGTAGCAGGGCGACTGCACGGTGGCCCCGCCGGCGTCGCGGGCCGTGAACTGGACGACGGCGCCGCTGGCGGCGTGGATGGACTTGGCCCAGGTGCCCCACGAGGTCTTGGGCAGGTCGACGGGCGCGCCGCCGTTGACGGTCGCGCTCACCGAGGCGAGGGGGTGGTTGGCGGAGACGATGGCCTCGACCCACCACTCGTTGCCCTTGGGCGTGAAGCTGGCCGTGAGCGCGCCCGTGCTGTTGCCGCTGCCGCCGGTCCCGCCCCCGCCACTCCCGCCGCCACCGGCGGACGGGGTACCGTGCGCAATCCTGACGGCGCCCCAGCCGGGGAACGCGGAGCTGAGCCCCTGCGTGCCGTGCCAGACCTGCACCGAGCCGCCGCTGGCCTGCACCGCGGCGGCCATGGCGAACTTGCCGTCGCCGAAGAGGTCGCCGACCGCCGCGCCGCTGCGCGTTGGCGTGGGGGCCGCCAGGAAGCCGCGCGGGGCGCCCGTGGCGAGGTCGAAGAGGAGCCAGCCGGTCTTGCCGCCGCTGGTGCCGGGGGCGATGACCTGCTGCGAGCCGTCGCCCACGACGTCCGCCACCGCGAGGTCCTTGTTGCTGCTGCCGGCGTTGAGGTCGCGGTGCCACTTCTCGCGGCCCTGCGCGTCGAGGAGGAAGACCTGGCCGGCGCCGACACGCTCGAAGTTGCCGGGCTTGTGGCCAATCGTGTTCCAGGTGCCGCCCAGCACCGCCAGCTGGCCGCCCACGGAGACCACGACGGGCCGCGTGTGCGACAGCGGCGGCGCCCACGAGGGCTGGAAGCGCCACAGCAGCTTGCCGGCGTGGTCGAGCGCGAACATCATCGCGTGGTCGCTCGCGAAGTTGCTGGCGTCGTGCGCGTCGCGCGCCATGAACAGGACGTCGGGCTTGCCGTCGCCGGTGATGTCGGAGAGCGTCGGCGCCATCGGCACGCTGGCGGGGCGCACGTAGGAGCGCGCGTCGAAGGCCCACTTGCTGGCGCCGTTCGAGCCGCTGCGGGCCTCCACGATGCCGTCGTCGCGGGCGATGACCACCTCGGGCCTGCCGTCGCCGTCGAGGTCGCGGACACTCGGCGAGGCGTGCCCGCCGGCCACCCCCAAGGCCCACAGCGTGCTGCCGTCGGCGCGCACCGCGAAGACCCCGACCTCCTCGGTGACCACGACGACGTCCTTGCTGCCGTCGCCGTTGAGGTCGGCGACCACGGGATTGGCGTCCATCGTCGTGAAGGACTGGTAGTTGTTGTAGCGGTGCTCCCACTTCTTGTCGAAGACGAACTTGGTGGCTGTGCTGGCCGCGCTGTTGAACTCGTAGCGCGCCACGACCGCCGCGGTGTTGGCCACCACGACGTCGAGCAGGCCGTCGCCGTCCATGTCGGTGACCTGCGGCGCGTTGATGGGCCCGCTCACGCCCTCGAAGCTGTAGCAGCTGCTCGTGCAGCCCGCGTTGCCCGGCGCAAAGCGCGCCAGGGTCGTCCCTGTCCGCGGGTCGAGGACGTAGACGCTGCCGTCGTCGCTCTGGGCGACCACCTGGAGGCGCCCGTCGCCGCGGAAGTCCGCCAGGGCCATCTCAAGGCCATTGAAGGCGCCGGCGCCTGGGGCAATCGTGCGCTCCAGCGTGGGCAGGGCTGCGGCGGCAGGGACGAGGACGGTGAGCGAGGCCAGAAGAACGGTCCCCGTGAAGCGGCTGAGCATTTCTCTCTCCAACCATCCCTTCCGGCGGCGGAGAAAGAGGGTTCTGGGACACCCCACCACGACGGCTCCAGGGGCGAGGGTCGCGGGGCAAGGACCGACTGTCCCGACCCGACCCTTTTTATCGACCATCCCATCCCCGCGTCCGTCAAGAACCGTGAAGCGGGCCGCCCCCCGGATGGGGTGGGGCCCAGCGCCGCTCCCCACCCGGCACCCTTTCGCCGGGGGACAGGGCGGCTTGCTTCTGGTTCACCCCCGGGTGAACGATGCAGCCAAGCAACCAGGCCATGAACTACGACCGCGCCATCACGGTCTTCTCGCCGGACGGCCGCCTCTTCCAGGTCGAGTACGCCCGCGAGGCCGTCAAGCGCGGCACCACCGCCGTCGGCGTGCGCGCCAAGAACGCCGTCGTCCTGCTGGTGGACAAGCGCGTGGCGAGCAAGCTCGTCGTCGCGGGCAGCATCGAGAAGATCTTCGCCATCGACAACCACGTCGGCTGCGCCACCTCCGGCCTCGTGGCGGACGCGCGCGCCCTCGTGGACCGCGCCCGCGTCGAGGCGCAGACCAACCGCATCACCTACGACGAGGCCATCCCCGTCGACGTCCTGGCCAAGCGCATCTGCGACTACAAGCAGTACTACACCCAGTACGGCGGCGGCCGCCCCTTCGGCACCGCGCTCCTGCTGGCGGGCGTGGACCCCACCGGGCCGCACCTCTTCGAGACGGACCCCAGCGGCGCGCTCACCGAGTACCGCGCCAGCGCCGTCGGCTCCGGCCGCCAGGCCGCGATGGAGCTGCTGGAGAAGGAGCACAAGGAGGGCATGACCGTGGACGCCGCGGTCCAGCTTGGCCTCAAGGCGCTGCACGCCGGCACCGAGGGCAAGTTCAACCCCGAGGCCCTGGAGATCGCCGTCGTCGAGCCGGTGCTGCCGGGCGCCGGGGGCTTCCGCCGCCTCGCGGAGGCCGAGGTCCGCGCCGCCATCAAGGCGTCCGGGGCCAACCAATGACGGTCGCGCTCGAGAAAGCGGTCGTCGCCCGCCTCAACCGCTTCGGCACCCACTACGAGATTCTCGTCGACCCCGAGACCGCCGAGGCGCTGCGGTCCAAGCTGGTGGCGGGCGGCAAGGCGGCGGACAACGACGTGCGCGCCGTCACCGCCACCGACATCGTGTTCACGCACTGGTCGGACGGCAAGAAGGCCAGCCGCGAGGAGCTGCTGAAGGGCTTCGAGACGGACGACTTCGTCCGCATCGCCCAGCGCATCCTGCTCGAGGGCGAGATCCAGCTCACGGCGGACCAGCGCAAGAAGATGGGCGAGGCGAAGCACAAGCGCATCGTCGAGACCATCCTGCGCAACGCCTGGAACCCGCAGACCAAGGGCCCGCACCCCAAGGAGCGCATCGAGCGCGCCCTCGAGGAGGCCAAGTTCAAGGTGGACCCGCTGCGGCGCGTCGAGGAGCAGATCGAGCAGGCGATGAAGCTGCTGCGGCCGCTGCTCCCCATCGCGTTCGAGAAGGTCCAGGTCGCCATCCGCATCCCCGCGGAGCACACCGGGCACGCCTACGGCCCCGTGCGCGCCATGGGCGACATCCAGCAGGAGGAGTGGCAGAACGACGGCGCCCTCGTCGTCGTCCTGGAGATTCCCGCCGGCATGCAGACCGAGGTGTACGACCGCCTCAACAAGCTCACGCACGGCCAGGTCACGACCAAGCTGGTCGGCAAGTAGGCACACGTTCCAAGGAGACACACAATGAGCAAGCAAGCAAACGAACGGCAGCTCGTGCTGCCCGGCGACGTGGTGGGCGACAAGCGCTCCATCCCCGGCCCCGGCACCAAGAAGGTCGGCGACCGCCTAATCGCCACCAGCGCCGGCATCCTGCAGGAGCAGGGCGAGAAGGTCGCCATCCTGCCCATGAACGGCGCCTACGAGCCGCGCCCCGGCGACCAGGTCGTCGGCGTCGTGGTCGAGGCCAACACCGGCAACTGGATCATCGACGTGCGCGCCCCCTGGCTCGCCCCGCTCCACGTGAGCGAGGCGCCGTGGCGAGTCGACTTCGGCGAGACCACGAACTACCTCAAGGTCGGCGACGCCATCCTGTGCAAGATCCTCTTCGTCGACGAGCAGAAGAAGGTGCAGGTCACCCTCAAGGACCGCAACCTGTCGAAGCTCGAGGGGGGAGAGATCTACGAGGTGCCGCCCACGAAGGTGGCGCGCGTCATCGGCAAGAACGGCTCGATGTTGAACCTGCTGAAGGAGTACGTCGAGTGCTGGCTCTTCGTGGGCCAGAACGGCCGCATCTGGCTCAACGGCGAGCCGAAGGAGGTCCTGCTGGCCCGCGAGGTCATCCAGGCCATCTGCGACAACGCCCACATGGACGGCCTCACCGAGAAAATCAAGGCGATGCTGGAGAAGCAGCGCCCCGGCGGCATCGACGCCGGCATCACCATCGAGCGCACCAAGCCAGAGCGCAACGAGGAGTCGGCCTCCCAACCCGACAGCAAGGAGGAGTAAGCATGGGCGTCCCCGACCCCACCAAGGAACTCGTCAACAAGAAAGGCATTCGCCTGGACGGCCGCAAGGCCGACCAGATCCGCCCCATCAGCATCGAGGCCGGTGTCCTGCATCGCGCCGACGGCTCCGCCTACCTCGAGTGGGGCGGCAACAAGGTCATCTGCGCCGTCTACGGCCCGCGCGAGCTGAACCCCAAGCGCTTCCAGGAGGCCGACAAGGCCGTCGTCCAGGTGCGCTACGGCATGAGCGCGTTCAGCACCTCGGACCGCAAGCGCCCCGGCCCCGACCGCCGCAGCCAGGAGATCAGCAAGGTCATCGCGGACGCGTTCGAGAACGTCGTCCTGACCGAGAAGTACCCGCGCGGCGCCATCGACGTGCAGGTGCAGGTCCTCGAGGCCGCCGCGGGCACCCGCTGCGCCGCCCTGGTCTGCGCCGCCGTGGCCCTGGCCGACGCCGGCATCCCGATGAAGGGACTCATCTCGGCCGTCGCCGCCGGCAAGTGCAACGACCACGTCATCCTCGACCTGATGCAGGAGGAGGACAACTTCGGCAACGCCGACCTCCCCGTCGGCCTCAACCACACCTCGGGCGAGATCGTGCTGCTCCAGATGGACGGCCACCTCACCCCCGCCGAGTTCGAGAAGGCGCTCGACATGGCCGTCGAGGGCAACAAGCAGGTCGTCAAGGTGCAGCGCGACGCGCTGCTGCGCCGCTTCCACGCCACCCTCGACTCCCAGGAGGCCGCGTAATGGAGGACAACCCGCTGTCCCTCATCAAGAAGGACTTCATCCGCACCCTCATCCGCGAGGGCAAGCGCGAGGACGGCCGCTCCTTCGACGAGATGCGCCCCCTCGACATCCAGGTCAACTACATCAGCCGCGCCCAGGGCAGCGCCCGCGTCAAGCTGGGCAAGACCCAGGTCGTCGCCGGCGTCAAGGTCCAGGTCGAGAAGCCCTACGACGACACCCCGAACCGTGGCAACTTCATGACCTCGGCCGAGCTGAACCCGATGGCCTCCCCCCACTTCGAGCCGGGCCCGCCCCGCATCGAGGCCATCGAGCTGGCCCGCGTCACCGACCGCGCCCTGCGCGAGAGCGGCGTCATCGACTTCGAGGCCCTGAGCATCATCCCCGGCGAGAAGGCCTGGGCCGTCTTCGTGGACCTGGAGATCCTGGACTACGACGGCAACCTGTTCGACGCGTGCAGCATCGCCGGCCTCGCCGCCGTCCTGTCGGCCAAGCTGCCGGCCGTCTGCCCCAAGACCAAGTACGTCGCCTACGCCGACGGCAAGGACCGCCCGCTGCCGGTCAAGGTGGACAACGCCGCCTTCAGCACCACGTTCGTCAAGATCGACGGCAAGACGCTGGTGGACCCCCACCTGCACGAGGAGCTCATCGCGGACACCCGCCTGACCTTCGGCCTCGACACCGCCGGCAACGTCCGCAGCGCCCAGAAGGGCGGCTTCGGGTCGTGGACCGTGGACGAGGTCAAGGAACTGCGCCGCAAGGCCCACAAGCTCGGCGGCGAGACCTTCGCCAAGATCCAGAAGGCGGTCAAGACCGGCCGCTACACGGACAAGTAAGCCCCGACGAAACGGGGATTCCGAGGAGGCGGGGATTTTTCCCTGCAATCTCCGAAATCCCTGTCTCGTTGGCAGAATCCTCTTCCTTTCCCCTCGTTTTTCGTGCCCTCCAAACCGAGGTTCAGGAGGTCAACGCGCCGGCAGCAGCCGCTCCGCCTCGGTGGCGATTCCCGTCATGCGCTCGCTCTCCTGCCAGAGGCGCTTGCGGGCGGCGGCGTCGCTGCCCTGGCCCGGTGTCTTCATGAGGCGGCGCTTGGCCCACAGTCCGCCGGTGACGTTGGCGGTCTCGGGCGCGGTGGCGAGCCAGAGCGGGGTGTCGGCGCCCTTCTCGGGAGTGCCGCCGACGAGGTTGGTGAGGAGGCGGAAGAAGCCGCCCGTCTTCTCCAGCAGCCGGGTCTTGCCGACGAGGCCGGGGTGGGCGGCGTTCACGACGATGCCGGTGCCCGTGAGGCGCTCCGCCAACTCCTGCGTGAACAGCACCTGCGCGAGCTTGCTGGCGGGGACGGCCTTAAGGTAGCTGTAGTCGCGCTTGCCGAAGTTGAGGTCCTCGAAGTCGATGCGGGCGTTGCCGTAGCGCGACGCCACGCTCACGATGCGGGCCGGCGCGGACTTGCGCAGCAGCGGCAGCAGTTCGTGGGTGAGCAGGAAGGGGCCGAGGTAGTTGGTGGCGAGCGTCGCCTCCACGCCGTCGGCGGTCTCCTGGCGGGTGGGCAGGAAGACGCCGGCGCAGTGGACGAGGACGTCGAGGCGGTCGTTGCGCTTGCGGACCTCGGCGGCGGCCTTGCGGACGGAGGCCTGGTCGGCGAGGTCGCCCACCACGAGGTCCACCTTCGCGCCGGGCAGCGCGGCGGCGATGGCCTTCTGGGTGGCGGCGCCGCGCTCAAGGCTGCGCACCAGGAGGGTGACGCGGAAGCCGTCGCGGGCCAGGCCGGTGGCGATGGCGCGGCCGATGCCGGAGGTTCCGCCCGTGACGAGCGCGTGCTTCGAGGTCATGCCGCGGCAGCAGCGGTCCAGGCTTTAGCGCAATCGGGAGGGGCAGGTGGTCGCAAATCTGGGAAGCGGGCATCCACGCCACGACGGAACGCAGATTTCGCAGAACGAAGTTGGCACCACTCTCCCCAATCTGCGCAATGGCCTACTGGTCGTTCGCCATTTCGCAGATTGAGCTTCGGTCGCCCAAGGGTTCTGCGAAATCTGTGTCCGCCCACACTTGGCCGGGCTAGAACCGGTGCCGACGCTTGGCGACGAAGCGGTACCCGGCGTCGCGGATGGGGCGGGGGACGAGCCAGAGCGCAGCCTGGAGACGCCGCCACCCGCGCAGCCGCCTGGCGACCTGGACGATGGCGGCGGAGCGCACGAAGGCGCGGTCGCCTACCACGGCGACGGCCGTGCCGCCGGAGGCCTTGCCAAGATGGAACCTCTCCAGGAGGCGGATGCCCTCCTCGTCCTGCTGCGCCACGAAGCGCAGGAGCCCCGGCCGGCCGTGCCCCATTCCGTAGGCGGCGGCGCGCTTGCAGAGCCCGCACTCCCCGTCGATGACGATGGTGGCCGGCCGCACAGCCCCGCGACGGCCCAAGGGCTTAAATCGGTCCACTCGTCCCGCACATCACTCCGGGCCGGGGTTCCCCCTGGTCCGACCCTGAGGCAGTCCCATGTCGCACACCAAGAAGGTCGGTTCCTCCGGTCGCTTCGGCCCCCGCTACGGCGCGCTCCACCGCCGCACCGTCGCCAACGTCGAGAAGGTCCAGAAGGCGGCCCACCCGTGCGCCCGCTGCGGCTCCATCTCGGTCTACCGCATCCACACCGGCATCTGGGAGTGCCAGAAGTGCGGCCACCAGTTCGCGGGCGGCGCCTACGCCCCCACGACCGGCGCCGGCCAGGGCGCGGACAAGGCCCTGCGCGCGGTGCAGGACAAGCTCTCGGGCCCCGCCGACGAGGAGTGACCTGTGGCCTACAAGTGCGGCGTCTGCAAGAAGCGCGTCGAGTTCAACGCGCAGAACATCGGCATCCGCTGCCCCTACTGCGGCTCGAAGCTCTTCTACAAGGAGCGCCCGACCGTGGCCAAGACGCTGCACGCCGAGTAGGCGGATGCCGCACACGCTCCACCTGGAGCTGGAGTGCCCCGACGCCGCGACCGCCAGCGCCGTGCGCGACGCCGTCGCCATCGAGTCGCAGGACGGCCCCGGCGGCGCCCGCATCACCCTGGGCCTGCGCGGCTCCTCGGTCACCATCGACGTCGCGGCGGACGAGGACGGCAACCTGAAGGCGGCCGCGCACGGCACGCTCCGGCTGGCCGACATGGCGCTGCGCGCCCTCTCGTAGGGGCAACCTTTTTCCGGGCGCCGTCCCCCTTCCCCTGCATGCGGTGGTTCGCGTTGCTGAGCTTTGCCTTGGTCCTGTCCGGGTGCACGGTCAAGAACGGCGACCCCACGACCTCGCACGCGGCCTCGGCGCCGGTCACGGTGAGCCCCACGCACGCCCCCAACGCGACGGCCAACGCGACCAAGGTGCAGCACGCGCCGACGGCGGCCATCGCCGCGAGCGCCGTTAACGGCACCGCGCCCCTCAACGTCACCTTCGCGCTCACCGGCTCCGACGGGGACGGCGACGCGCTCAACTGGACCCTCACCTACGGCGACGGCAACCAGACCGTGGGCGGCGGCCTGCCCGCCAACGCGACGCACGGGTTCCACCTGGGCGGCAACTTCACCGTCACGCTGTTCGTCACCGACGGCCACGGCAACGCGACCGCCACCGTCCTGGTCCGCGTCGTTGCGCTGCCGGGCGGCCCCAACATCTGCAACGTCGAGCCCGACCAGACGGCGGGGCCGTTCTACTACTCCTCGGCCGAGGGCGGCAACTGGGTCTTCATGGAGAGCAACAAGATTCCGGGCCTCCAGGTGGGCAACACCAGCCCGACGGGGCCGGACGGCGGCGGCATCGGCGAGGCCTTCCCGGGCTGGGCCGACTGCGTCAACGCCGACACCCTCCTGTTCTGAGCATTGACAAGTCAACGTTGGACGCCGAGGGAAGACCTATAGCCTCGTTGGCCAAACCGGAAACATGCGCGCCCTTGCCGCCGCCCTGCTCCTAACCCTCGTCGCAATCTCCGGGTGCGCCGCCAAATCCGACACTTCCGGCACCATGAGCGCCACCGGAACGGCCACCGCTGCCACCGCCACCGGGACCGGCAAGGCCACCTCCGGCACCGGCGCCCCCAGCAGCGGCACCGCGACCGGCACCGCCACCACGGGCACCACCTCCACCACGACGACCGGCCCCCCCGCCGCGAACGCGCCGCCCACCGCCGCCCTCGCGCCCGCCAGCAAGACCGGCGGCATCCCCCTCAACGTCACCTTCGTCGCCACCGGCAGCGACCCCGAGGGCGCCAACCTCACCTTCACCCTGAGCTTCGGCGACGGCAGCGCGGCGGCCAACGGCACCCTGCCCGCCAACGTCACGCACAGCTACACCCTGGTGGGCAACTTCACCGCCCGCCTCACCGTCAGCGACGGCCACGGCAGCGCCAACGCCACCGCCCTCGTGCACGCCCAGGGCGCCGCGAAGGGCGCCGGCCCCGTCACCTTCACGCAGACCACCACCATCCCCTGCCTGCAGTGCCTCTTCGACGGCTTCCCCGGGCCGGCCACCTGCGCCTCCTTCGTGAGCGGCGAGAACGGCGTCGACTGCGCCTTCTTCCCGCTGGAGAAGAAGCTGCAGGGCCAGCCCTTCGTCCTCACCGGCGGCAGCGACCCCGACATCGACTTCTGGAGCGCGTGCGACCCCATGGCCACCTTCGTCTCCGCCTCCTTCGCGGTCGGCGAGTCGGAAGCCGGCACCATCCCGGACGGGGCGGGCTGCGCCGTCGCCTTCAACTTCCCCAACGACCCCGCCGACGCAATGGCGACGATGAAGCTCACCATCGGCTAGCGCCTCCCTGGCGCCCGGAAGGGGTGGGGCTTCGCCACATTGGGCAAACTCCTTTTGTACAAGGACCTCCACCCCCGGCCATGAACGGCATCCTCGTCGCGGGCCTCGTGGCCCTGCTCATCCTGCCCGGCTGCTTCGGCAAGAGCGGCACCACGACCACCCCGGCCACCACGGCGCCGACCACGACGAAGGCCTCCACCACGACGGGGCAGACAACGACCACGGCGCCCCCGACCTCGGGCCCCACCACGGCCACCTCGCCCCCCACCACGCAGCCGCCGACCACCGGCCCCACCACCGGCCCGCCGCCCAACCAGCCCCCCTCGGCCACCCTGGCGGCCTCCAACAGCACCGGGACGGCGCCCTTCAACATCACCTTCGTCATCAACGGCGCCGACCCCGACGGCGACGCCCTGCACTACCGCCTGAGCTTCGGCGACGGCACCCCGGCCGCCACCGGCCCCAGCGTCCCGGCCAGCGTCGTGCACCGCTTCACCATCGGCGGCAACTTCACCGTCGTCCTGGGCGTCAGCGACGCCACCCACACCGTCAACGCCACCTTGGTCATCCGCGCCGTCAACGCCACGCACGGCAAGACCCTGAGCGGCGACGTCCAGGCGGACTGCGCCGTCAAGTGCGGCGCCTGCACCCCCGCCGGCTGCTCCCCCTTCGCCCCGGGCGCGCTCGGCTGCGGCGGCTTCAACGCCGGCGAGACCGGCCTGGAGTGCCTCTTCTGGGCGGTCGGCGACGCCGCCGAGAAGCCCTTCAAGGCCACCTCCACCGGCGGCGACCCGGCCGCGGACTTCTGGGACACCTGCGACGTGAGCAAGGGGTCGAGCATCGGCTTCGGCGGCCACAGCGGCACCATTCCCCTCGGGACCGGCTGCATCGTCGTGTGGGAGCAGAAGTCGGTCGCCCCCGGCGGCAAGTCCACCATCACGTTCACCTACGGCTGAGCCGGCGGCGCGAACGACTCCCTTCCCCTTTTATCCTCCCTCCTGGTGGGCGATGCCATGAACCCCATCGCGCAGGCCCTCCTGGACTGCGGCGCGGTGCGCTTTGGCGACTTCACGCTGACCTCCGGGGCCAAGTCGCGCTACTACGTCGACGTCAAGGCCGCCATGACCGACCCCGCCACGCTGCGCAAGGTCGCCAAGGGCATGGCCGAGGCCGCGCGCCGCACCGGGCCGTGGGACGCCGTCGCCGGCATGGAGCTGGGCGCCGTCCCGCTCGCCACCGCCGTCAGCCTGGAGGCAAACCTGCCGCTTCTCATTGTCCGCAAGGGCGAGCGCAAGCACGGCACCGGCAAGCGCATCGAGGGCAGGGACCCCAGGGGGCAGCGCGTCTTCCTCGTCGAGGACGTCACCACCTCGGGCGGCTCCACCGTCGAGGCCACGAAGGTGCTGCGCGAGGCGGGCGCCAAGGTCGAGCACGCCTGCGTCGTCGTGGACCGCGAGTCCGGCGCCCCCGCCGCCCTGTCGGCCGTGGGCGTCACGCTCCACCCGCTCGCCACCGTGAGCGAACTCCTTCAGACTCCTGAGGCCAAGCGTGTCCTGGGGGTGGCGTAAGTGGGCGCCGGCGAGCCGTGGGACCTCTACGTGAACCCCAAGAAGAAGGACGGCAAGGACGCGAAGGAGGCCAAGCCCGCGCCGCCCTCGACCGACGGCACCGAGATGACGGTCAACCCCAAGACGCCCAAGGCGCCGGCGCCCGGTGGCCCGTCGCCGCAGGCGACCAACGGAGTGGAGGAGATGCCCGGCAACCCGCGCCCCAAGGTCCCGGGCCGCACCAGCGAGAACCCCAACGGCGGCCCCGGCGCGGCCGAGTCGGACGCGGAGTTCCGCCGCCAGGCGCCGCGCGGCGCCGAGGAGGACGCCGAGGTGTGGGACTCCCGCAAGGGCTGGACGACCCCGAGCGGCCGCAAGGAGGGCCTCGCCCCCGGCGCCGACGGGAAACTCGACACCACGCCCGACGCGCCCGTGTCGCCCGAGTTCGAGGCGAAGATGAAGGGCAGCGTCGAGAGCGACGACGACACCGAGGTCATCACGGCCCCCAAGCGCGTCCTGCCGCCGGAGACCCGCCCGCGCAACGCCACGCAGATCGCCCAGGCCAAGGTCGGCCGCGACGGCCAGGACTTCCAGGAGTACCAGCGCCCCGCGACGCCCGCCCCGACGATGGTGGGCGGCGTCGCCCCGCAGCACCAGTCCGGCTCCGGCTTCTTCGGCGCCATCGCGGGCCGCGCCGGCATCGCCGCGGCCCCCTCCACCCCGCCGTCCGCGGCGCCCTCCCCCTCGGCGCCCGCCTCGCCGTTCGCCTCGCTGTCGTCGCCGCCCGCCGCTCCCCCGCAGCAGCCGCCCAAGCTCTACGGCCAGAGCGAGGTCAGCCTCCCCTCGTCCTCGCCGCGCCCGTCCGGCCACACCGAGGTCTATGACCCGAGCGCCCGCCCCGGCGCCGCGCCGCAGGGGACGCCCGGCGCGCAGCCCGCGATGGCCGGCCCCGGCCAAGTCCACGCCAAGGCGCTGCCCAACGGCGCGCTCAACGTCCTGCTCGTCGGCTCCGGCGCCCGCGAGCACGCGATGGCCCTCGCCCTCCGCCGCAGCCAGCGCTGCCACCTCTTCGTCGTGATGAAGCACCGCAACCCGGGCCTCGCCAAGAGCGCCACCGGGTTCAAGATCCTCGACGACCGCGACGCCGCCGGCATCGTGCAGTGGGCGCGCTCGCAGAAAATCCACCTCGCCGTCGCCGGTCCCGAGTCAAGCCTGGAGGCGGGCGTCACCGACGCGCTGCGCGCCGCCGGCATCGCGGTCGCGAGCCCGAGCCAGGCCGCCGCGCGCGTCGAGACCTCGAAGACCTTCATGCGCGAGCTGATGGCGCGCCACAAGATTCCTGGCCGCCTCGCCTTCCACCCGTTCACCGACCTGGAGGCGGCGCTCGCGTTCCTGGACGAGAACGGCCCCGAGTGGGCCATCAAGCCCGTCGGCCTCACCGGCGGCAAGGGCGTGCAGGTCTATGGCGACCACTTCGCCGACCTCGACGGCGCCAAGGCCTACGTGAACGCCGTCTTCGCCAGCCGGCAGGGCGGCGGCGCGCTCCAGTTCGAGGAGTTGGCGCGCGGCGAGGAGTTCACCGTCATGGCCTTCACCGACGGCGCAACGGTGCTGCCGATGCCGGCCGTGCAGGACCACAAGCGCCTGCTGGAGGGCGACGAGGGCCCCAACACCGGCGGCATGGGCAGCTACTCCTGCGCCGACGGCCTGCTGCCGTTCCTGCCGAGGGCCGACTACGACGCCGCCGTCGCCATCGTGCAGGGCATCGTCGACGCGCTGCGGAAGGAGGGCACGCCCTACGTCGGCACCATCTACGGCCAGTTCATGCTGACCGCCAGCGGCCCCAAAGTCATCGAGGTCAACGCCCGCTTCGGCGACCCCGAGGCGATGAACGTCCTGTCCCTGCTGGAGTCCGACTACCTCTCGCTCGTTGCCGCGATGGCCACCGGCACCCTAGCAGGCCAGCAGGCGAGGTTCCTGCCCGCGGCCACCGTCGTCAAGTACGTCGTGCCGCGCGGCTACGGCGAGGGCCACCCCGAGGCGGGCCACCACGTCCAGGTGGACGACTTCAACATCAAGCGCGCCGGCGGCGTCCTCTTCATGGGCGCCATCGAGCAGCAGATGAGCGGCCCCCTCGTCACCCTCGCCAGCCGCACGCTCGCCGTGCTCGGCGTCGGCGCGACCCTCGAGGCCGCCAACGCGGTGTGCGAGGCGAGCCTGCGCCACGTCCACGGCGACGGCCTGCACGTCCGGCACGACATCGGCTCCGCGCAGCTCATCCAGCGCCGCGTCGAGCACATGGCAAGCCTCCGCCCCGCCGCGATGGGCATCCGCAAGGTGGCATGATGGCGCTCGGACGCGCAGCAGTGCGGTCGAGCAGGCGCGCAGCGCCGGACCTTCAGGCGCACCGGAGGTGTGCCTGATGGCCGGCAACGAGACGACGGTCTACTTCGTCGGCACCGCCGGCGCGGGCAAGTCCACGCTCGTGGCGGCGTACGACCGCTGGGCCAAGCAGCACGGCATCTCGACCGTCCTCGTCAACCTCGACCCCGGCGCCGAGAAGCTGCCCTACACCCCCGACGTGGACATCCGTGACTGGGTCAAGATCTCCGAAATCATGGAGGAGCACGGCCTCGGCCCCAACGGCGCCCAGGTCGCGGCGGCAGACATGATTGCCCTCAACCTCGACGAGGTCAAGGAAGAGATTGACGGCTTCCGTGCCGACCAGGTCCTCGTCGACACGCCCGGGCAGATCGAGCTGTTCGTGTTCCGCCAGTCCGGCAAGCACATCGTCGAGTCGCTGAACCCGGGCCGCAGCCTCATCGCCTACCTCATGGACCCGTTCCTGGCGCGCACCGCGACGGGCTTCACGAGCCAGCTGATGCTCGGCTCGACGACGCTGTTCCGCTTCAACGAACCCATGGTGTTCCTGCTGTCAAAGGCCGACCGCATTGACGCCGACAGCCTGGAGACCATCCGGGGCTGGGCCGCCGACCCGACCTCGCTGGAGTCCGACGTTCTGAGCGAGGAGCCGAGCATGAGCAGCGAGTTCGCCGCCCAGGTCACGCGCCTGCTCGACACGCTGCACCTCGACAACGTCCTGCTGCCGGTCAGCGGCCTGGGCGGCGAGGGCCTCGACGACCTCTACACGCTGCTGCAGGGCGCCATCGGCCAGTCCGAGGAGGCCACGCCCGAGTACGACACCTTCCTCGGCCAGGGCAAGGAAGAGCCGGGCGACCTTGGGGAAGACCTGAATTGAGGACGGGCTCCCTGTTCGCCAGCGGCACCGTCATCGCCATCGCCTTCGCGGCGCTGCTGGGCCTCGGCCTGCTGGTCGTCGGCCTCTACAAGGCGCACGAGGCCAGCCTGCCGCCGGTCTCGGCGTCGTTCCGCCTGTGGGAGGGCCCGCCCGCCAACGCCACCGTGCACGAACTGGAGTTCCGCGCCGTGCACGGCCGCGACTCGTTCCTGGAGGACCACCTCGAGACGGCGCTGCAGAACGGCGCCAGCGCGGAATCGACCCGCCTGCGCGTGGAGACGATGCGGGCCACGCTGCGCGACCTCACGGGCGTCGGCGACGCGACGCTGTTCGTCGGCTGGCAGGGCAAGGTCGTGCAGGTCTCGTTCCGCGGCCCGGTCTAGCGGGCCTCGGCGCTGCCGGTGAACCGTCCCTGCGGCGTCGTGTACTCCTTCGCCGCCTCGCGCATCTTGGCGATGAGCGCCTTTGCCCGCGCCGCGTCCCCCGTCGCGCGGATGCGGATTTGCCGGTTCTCCGGGTAGCTGCCGAGGGCCACGTCGGGGAACTCCTTCTCCAGCCGCGCCAAGGTCTCGAAGAGGCGGGACTCCTCCGTGTAGAGCACCAGGTCCTCGGTGTGGATGGGGCGCGCCGCCTCCAGGCGGGGCCGCACCGACTCGTCGAACATGCGGTAGAACTCGCGCGGCACCCCGGGCAGCGTGAACAGCACGGCCGGCCGCGGCGGCACCGTCACGATGGCGCCGAGGGCGGTGCCGACCTCGTTGGGCATCGCCTCCGCGCCCTTGGGCAGGCGCGTCATCTTGAGCAGACCCTCGTTCGGCTCGGGGCTGGCGAGGTAGCCGATGTCATGCCCCTTGCGCGCGCGCTCCCGCATCCAGGCGACGTGGGCGGGGTCGGCGACGAGGGGGAGGCCCAGCGCCTGCGCGATGCCCTCCATGGTGCGGTCGTCGGGCGTCGGGCCGAGGCCGCCGGAGGTCACCACGTAGTCGAGGTCGAGGTCGTGCACGAAGCGGCGCACCGAGCGCACGATGTCGGGCAGGTCGTCGCTGCAGACCTCGACGCGCGCCAGCTTGATGCCCATCGGCTTGACCTGCTGCGCGAGCCAGTGGCTGTTCGACTCGTGCACGTGGCCGCCCAGCACCTCGTCGGCAATGACCAGGCAGCCCAGCCGCTTCACGCGCGGGGCAGGGGGCGCGGGGTTGAAGCCGTGTTGGTCACGCCGGCGGCGGGACGTCCATCTGCTCCGTGAAGCGCCACCCGTCCGGCGGGAGGTAGCCGTAGAACACGTGCGTGTAGATGGTGAAGCCCTGCTCGACGCTGAAGCCGGCGCCGCCGCAGTACTGCGCCGAGCCCACCATCGGGACGCTGGGCGTGGCGGGGTAGCAGCCGTTCGGGTCCAGCGGGTTGCGGGTGCCCTCGATGCTGCCGGTGAAGACGCGCAGCTCCAGGTTGTTCCACGAGCCATAGTCCTGCTCGGCCGCCCGTGACTCGTTGGTCGCGAGCAGCAGCGGCGACTTGCCCTGCGCCCAGCAGGCGCAACTGCCGTTGTAGGTGCCGTCCGCGCGCCGGGCCTTCGAGTGCCACAGCCAGAGCTGGTCGCTGGCGGAGGTCGTGGTCTGCCACACCATCTCGCTCTGGATGCGCTGCGGCGGGTGGTCGATGGGGACGATGGTGGCGAAGTTGTCGTTGCTCACGTTCTGCGTGCAGGGCAGGTTGGGCTGGCCGCAGGTGGGGCCGTTGAAGACGGCGCACAGCGCGACGACGGAGAGGGCGCACTCCAGGAAGCCGCTGAACTTGAAGGCCTGCGCGTAGGGCGCCGCGCCGGACAGGGTCACCAGCTGGACCCGCAGCGGCGCGGGGTCGCTGACGCCCGCTTCGACCTGCGCGGCCTGCTGCGCCTCGGCGTAGCCCAGCCGGGTGATGCGGAGCAGGTGGCCGCCCGGCTGGACGGACTCGAAGCCGAAGAGGCCGAGGTCGTTGGTGCTGGTGGAGCGGGCGGGGGAGCCGCCCGTTCCGGGCAGGACGACGTGGACCCCGGCGAGGGGGCGGATGGCGGCGTCCACCACGACGCCCCGGATGATGCCGGTGGTCGGCGTGGCGCGCAGGCCGTCCGCCTCGGGCCGGTCCGCCGCCTTGGAGGAGCAGCCCGCCACGAAGAGTGCCGCGAGCAGGAGCGCCACGCCACGCACATGTGGACACTTCGGCCAGGCCCTGAAAAACCTGTTGCCTGGTTCAGAAAAGCGTGGCCCGGACCGAAACCGCTCCTGGAGGCCCCCTGATGCGGCGCCAACGCAGCCCAAAGTGCAGCTGTTCGGCCGTCCGTCAGCGGACCTCGGTCACGCCGCTCCCCGCAGGCCGAGCGCGCGCTCCTCCAGCCGGATGCGCCGCACGACCGCGAACGGGTGCAGCAGCGCGATGCCCACGAGCGTTCCCCACAGGCCGAACATCAGGGGGAACCCGGCCAACTCCAGCAGGACGCCCGCGTAGATGGGGTGGCGCAGGAAGCGGTACGGCCCCGACGCGACGAGCGGCGCCTCGGGCAAGACATAGACGCGCGTGTTCCAGCGCCACTTGAGCACCGCCATCGAGCCGTAGCGCAGCGCCTGCCCCGCGAGGAACAGGGCGATGCCGAGGAAGGACCACCAACCGAGGCCCGCCCACGGCGAGAAGGCGCCCTCGGCGAGGCACGCCGCGAAGAACAGCGCGTGGACCGAGACGATGAAGCCGTAGCCGTCCGCCCGCACCAGCCGCGCGCCGCGCGCCTCCAGGGTCGCCGCCGTCCTCCGCGCGTAGAGCAGCTCCCCAATCCGCTGCGCGCCCAACAGCCCAACGGCTGCGAGGAGGAAGGGCAGCGGCAGCATGGCTATCCCTGGAGGACCGCGATCTCGCTCGCGAAGCCCGGCCCGAGAGCCGCCAGCAGCGCGGTCTTGCCCTTGCCCAGCGCGCCCGCAGCGAGGGCCTCCTCCAGCGCGAACAGCACCGTCGGGCTCGACATGTTGCCGTGGCGGCGCAGCACCGTCTCCGTGTGCCGCAGCGCGTGGCCGTCCAGCCCCAGCGCCTCGCGGTAGGCGTCCACGACCTTCGCGCCGCCGGGGTGCAGCACCCACGCGTCGGGCGGGCCGTGCCGCGCCAGGAACGGCGCCACCAGTTCGGCGGCCTTCTCGCGCACGATGTCCGGGATGCGCGGCGACAGCACCACGTCCAGGTTGTGGTCCTCGACGTCCCAGCCCATGACGCGCTCGGTGCCGGGGAACAGGTGCGACGCGCCCGAAAGGTGCCGCGCGAGCCCCTCCGCTCCCGGCGCCACGACCGCCGCGGCACAGCCGTCGCCGAACAGGCTCGCGGCGATGAGCGCCTTCTTGTCCGGCCCGCCCTTGCCCGGGGCCAGCGCACGCTCGACGTCGAACATGAGCGTGCAGAGCTCCACCGCCACGACGAGGACGGGGCCGCCGAGGGCGGTGGCCAGCTCGAAGCCGCGCGACAGCCCGGCGACGCCGCCCGCGCAGCCGAGGCCCCACACCGGCAGGCGCACCGTGTCCGCGCGGAACGGCAGGAGGTTCATCAGCCGCGCGTCGAGGCTCGGCGTCGCCATGCCCGTCGTGGAGACGAGGACGATGCCCCGCACCTCGCCAGCCTGGAGACCCGCCTTCTGGAGCGCCGCGCGCGAGGCCTCTTCGACGAGCTTCAGGCCGGTGGCGACGTAGGCGTTGGTGCGCTCGCGGAAGCCGTGCGGCGCGAGGTACCACTCCAGCGGCATGGCGAGGGCGCGCGCGTCGATGCGGGCGTTCTCGAACACCTCCAGGATGGCGGCCTTGCCGGGCGACTCCGGCAGCAGGCCCTCGGCGACGGCGCGCAGCTCCGCCTGCGGCAGCCGGTTGGGCGGCGTGGCGGTGGCGACCGAGAGCAGTGCGGGCACGCGGCCCTGCACCCGGAGGCCGCCTCTTGGGGCTTTGCGACTGGGCCTGGCCTCTGCAAGCAACGGTTTCTAGGGGGCGGCCGCTGGGCCGGGCGTGCAGGTCCGACCGCTGCGGCCGGAGGATGCCGGCGCGGTGCGCGGCCTCTGGTCCGGCTACGCCGCCGAGTTCCGCCGCGAGCTTGGCCCGCAGGACCTGGAGGCGGAGGGCGCGCGTCTGCCGGAACCTTACACGCGGCCCGGCTGGGGCGCCTGGGTCGCGGAGCACGGGGGCCGCGTCGTGGGCTGCGCGTTCCTCAAGCCGCTCGACGCCCACACGGCGGAACTCAAGCGCATGGTCGTTGCTCCAGACGCGAGAGGCCTCGGGGTGGGACGCGCCTTGGGCGAGGCTGTGGTCGCGGCTGCGCGCTCGAACGGCCACGCCCGGGTCGTGCTGGACACCGTGCCCGGGATGGTGGCGGCGCGGCGGCTCTACGCCTCGCTCGGGTTCGCCGAGTGCGCGCCCTACTACGCGACCTCGCCCCTGATGGCGCCGGTCTTCATGGAGCGCCGTTTGTAGGGCTGGCCTCCTGGCACTAGAAAAGGCGCCACCGCGCGGCTTATCCAGAGGGCCCCTGTGGCGCGGCCCATGAGCGAGACGATGGTCTTCGACCCCGCGGAGTTCGTGGCCGAGCAGGTGGCCGCCGTCCGCAAGCAGGTGGGCTCCCGCACCGCCGTCATCGCGGTGTCCGGCGGGGTGGACTCCACCATTGCCGCGGCCATCGTCCACGAGGCCATCGGCAAGCAGCTGCACGCCGTCTACGTCGACACCGGCTTCATGCGCAAGGGCGAGTCGCAGGAGGTCGAGGCGATGTACAAGCGCATGGGCCTCAACCTCACCGTCGTCCACGCCGGCCCGGAGTATTTCGAGGCCCTCAAGGGTGTCACCGAGCCCGAGCAGAAGCGGAAAATCATCGGCGAGAAGTTCATCCGCATCTTCGAGCGCGAGTCCAAGAAGACCGGCGCCACCGTCCTCGTGCAGGGCACCATCGCCCCCGACTGGATCGAGAGCGGCGGCGGCAAGCGCGACACCATCAAGTCGCACCACAACGTGGGCGGCCTCCCCAAGGACATGAAGCTGGAGCTGTGCGAGCCGCTCTACCACCTCTACAAGGACGAGGTGCGCGCCGTCGCCCGCCACCTCAAGGTCGAGGTCGCCGAGCGCCAGCCGTTCCCCGGCCCCGGCCTCGCCGTCCGCGTCATCGGCCCGCTCACCCCCGAGCGCGTGCAGATTGCCCGCGAGGCGTGCGCCGTCGTGGAGGCGGAGATCGAGGCCGCCGTGAAGGCCGGCAAGATGGAGCGCCCCTGGCAGTACTTCGCGGTCCTCACCAACACCCCCAGCGTCGGCGTCCAGGGTGACCTGCGCGCCTACGGCGAGACCGTGGCGGTGCGCGCCGTCCACTCCTTCGACGCCATGACGGCGACCGCGGCCCACATTCCCTACGACGTGCTGGCCCGCATCAGCCGCGGCATCACCAACAACGCCGGCCTCAAGGACCGCGTCAACCGCGTTGTCTACGACGTCACGGACAAGCCGCCGGCGACGGTCGAGTGGGAATAGCGGGTCCAGCCGGATTTTCCCGGGTTTTCCAAAGCCGCCAATCGCCTGCATCCTTGTCCGCGGCTCGCCGACGTTCCTGGCCACCGCGGCGGGTCCGGGCCCGGACCTCGCGAAACCACCTGACCTGTTCGGGTTGCCAAGCCTCCATGAGGCAGCCCTCAATCCTCACGGCCATGCGGGTGCCGTTCGGGAAGGTGTTCACGATGAACCCCGACGGCAGCATCACCCCCAAGGTGCCCATCCGCATCGGCGGCGTCCACCGCGAGCCCGGCTCCGAGTTCGGGGCGCGCGTCCGCCTCGGCACCATCGTGGACTTCGCCTCCCTGCGCGGCCAGGACCTCGAGGTCGCCGTCGAGGGCCAGGGCTACGTCTTGGTCCACCCCTACCGCTCTGCGCGCGGCATCGTGTTCCTGAACGACGCCTAGCCGTCCTGCCGGTGCGCGCCGCGCGAGCCGTCCCACGCCCCCCCGAGGCCGCCGCCGAGCGCCATCGCCGCGTAGGCCGCGCACAGGCCAAGGGATGCCGGCTCCCGGCTTGCATACCCTGCGAGAACCAGAAGGCTTGGCGCGGCCACCAGGAGGCCCCACGCCCACCAGCGGCCGGAGGCGAAGCGGGTGCCGAGGTAGCCCAGCAGCAGGTGCGCCGCCGCCGCGAGGCCGAGCGAGAGCAGCCGCTCCAGTGCCAGGCCGCGCGGTCCGTCGGTGAAGACGCCGGCGAAGGAGAGGAAGAACGCCGCCAGGCACGCCCCGAGCAGGACGGGGGCGCCCACCAGGAGGCGGCGCATCAGCAGATGACGGTGGCGCCGCTGCGGGCCTCGACCACGCCGGTGAGGTCGCGCAGGATGCGGCCGCCGCGCGGGGTGGTGCCGTCGCCGCCCACGAAGACGTAGGTGAGGCCGTCGCGCAGGATGTGGGCCATGTCCTTGTTGTCGCACGCCTTGGCCTCGCCGTGCGCGAGGTAGGGGCCGACGTCGGCCTCGCTGCTGAAGCGCAGCACCATGATGCCGTAGCTCTGCCCGATGCCGGTCTCGTTGGTCTGCAGCAGGTAGGCGTCGACGGAGGCGACGGTGCCGAGGTCCTGGCGGGGCAGGCGGTCGAGGACGCCGAGGCGCCCAGGGTTGCTCTGCATGCCCAGGAAGGGCGCGACCGCCCTCCACTCGGGGCTGTCGGAGGGGATGGGGACGAGGCCGTCCGGGAGGTCCGCCGCGGGCGGGAAGTACTTGTCCGCGCTGCCGGAGACGCATCCGGCGAGGACGAGGGCGGTGAGGGCGGCGGCCACCAAGCGCATGCGTCCCCATCCAGGTGTGGGGTTCTTAGCGATTCTCCCTGCGTCGTAGAAGTGTCGGGCGGCAGCGGGCGGGGCTAGAACGGCTCGCGCTCCCACGCCAGCTCCTCCCAGGCGAGGCGGCGGGCGCGCTCGGGGCCGAGGTAGGAGGCCTCCAGGTCCTTGACGCGGCCGTAGACCGAGTCGCTGCGCGGCATCGAGACCAGCAGCTGCTCTCCCAGGCGCACCAGGCGGCCGGAGATTTGCTCAATTTCGGTGGGGCGGTGGGCCTTGACGTCCTGCAGCATGGAGCAGAGGTTGTCCTTGGTGCGCTCCACCGTCGCCTCGAAGGACTCGACGACCCCGTCGCCCACCTCGGCGCGCGCCCTCTGAGCGAGCGCCAGCCCTTCGTCCAGCAGCGAGCGCGAGAGGGCGTGCAGCGGCTCCTTCTCCAGCAGCTTGCCGTTCGGGACGCCGTGCAGGGCCGCCACCGGGTTGATGGCGTGGTTGACGAGGGCCTTGCGCCAGACGGGGCCGCGCATGCGGTCGCGCCACTCCGGCTCCAGGCCGACGCGGGTGAAGAGGCCGAAGGCGATGCGCGCGGCTCCGTCCGCCGTGGGGTCGAGCGGCCCCACCAGGGTCGGCCCCGTCCCCGCGTGCAGCACCCTCCCCGGCGCCTCCAGCGTCAGGCCGTGGCTGGTGAGCGCAAGGGCGATGCGGCCGGCGGAGGCCACGTGGCGCAGCTTCTCGCCGTTGCCCAGCCCGTTCTGGAGGCTGACCAGGATGCCGTGCGGCGCGAGGTGCGGCGCCACGAGTTGCGCCATCGCGGCGGTCTGGTGCGCCTTGCAGGTGACGACGATGGCCTCGTAGGGGTCGGCGCCCGCCTCCAGCTCCGTGACCGCCTTGGGGTGGCCGTGCAGGTTTGTCGCGCCGCGCACGAAGAGCCCCGGCCCGCTGATGGCGGCGGCCTGGAGGGGGCGGCACAGCAGCGTCGTGTCGTGCCCGTCCTGGAGCAGGCGGCCGCCGAGCCACTGCCCCACGGCGCCGGCGCCCGCGACCAGGACCCTCACGCCGTCACCCGCAGCCGCATGGAGAGGGCAGAGGCCACGGTCTCAGGACCCTTTGCATCGAGCACCGCCACGGGCTCGAAGCTGGGCAGGCCGACGCGGGACTCCCACCGCGCGCGCTCCTCCGGGTCGAGGCCGCAGACGGGGCGCAGGATTGGGAGCGGCGCCGCGCAAAGCTCAGACGACAGGTCCTCGCCCGTGACGAGGGCCGTCGCGCCGCGCTCCTTGGCCACCACGGCGGCGGCCTCCAGCAGCACAGGCTTGGGAATCGCGCCCTTGCAGAGCGGCAGGACCTCGGCCTCGCGGGGCAGGCCCCAGGCGGCCATCGCCTCCATCGCCTCCAGCGGCAACGAGCCGGAGGTGCCCGCGTGCAGCGGGACGACGGCGCAGCCGCGCCGCATCATCAGCCACGCCGCGACGAAGGAGGCGGGGTCCGACACGAGCGCGAGGACCGTGCCCTGCGTGCCGACCGGGATGCCGCCCGGCCCCTCGTGCTGCTCGGTGAAGAGGTACGCCTTGTCCTGGCGGACGTCAATCTCCAGCGCGAAGTCAGGCTTGCCGAGGTCCACCTTGGGCTTGCGGCCAGCCGCCTCGGCGGCCTTGTACACGGCGCTGCCCACCTGCACGTTCACGTCCTGGCTCGTGAAGGGATGCTGCCCCTCGCGGCGGGCGCGGATGGCGAAGCTCGTCCACGGGTGGCGCAACGCAAGCTCGGAGGCCACGGCGCCGATGGACTCCAGCGCCGGAGGCACGCGGCGGGCCGGGCTCGCCGACACCACGCCGAACGTGTGCGTCGCCACGCGGACCAACGCGGGCACGTCGGGGCCGACCATCCAGAGCCGGCTACCGACCCGCTGCGCATCGCCTTCCACGCGCCCGGCCACCATGCCGTCCAGCAGGTTCTGCCGCAGGCGCTCCAGCATCTGCCGCCGCACCGGCGCCGACTTGATGCCAATCTCGCCGAAGCGGACCAGCACACCGTCCCAAGGGATGGCCAACGGGCGCGCGACCCCCTCCCCACCTTTGGCCCTTTTCGTGCCAGGCGCCCGTCCAGAGGCTTCGTGCTTCACCTATTTGTAGCGGCGGCGGGTCGCACGGTTTGCCGCGCGCGTACCCAAGCGGCCAACGGGAACCGGCTCAAGATCGGTTGCTTCGTGCTTCACAGGTTCGAATCCTGTCGCGCGCACTGTTGCTCAGAGCGTCGCTGGGCCGGCACTGCCGTCCGCCGTCAGGTCGGGGCCTTGGGTGGCGCCACGGCCACCGCCTCGACGCGCGCCCGCTCGCCGCTCTGCACGCGCCACAGGTCGGCGTAGACGCCGGCCTTCGCGACCAGCTCGTCGTGCGTCCCGCGCTCCGTGATGACGCCGTCGACGATGACCAGCACCTCGTCGCTCTGGCGCACGGTGCTGAGGCGGTGCGCGACGGCGAGGGTCATGCGGCCCTTGCGGAACTGGTGCAGGTTGCGCTGGATGAGCTCCTCCGTGCGGGTGTCCACGGCGGAGGTCGCCTCGTCCAGCACCAGGATGGCGGGGTCGCGCAGGATGGCGCGCGCGAGGCTGATGCGCTGGCGCTGGCCGCCCGAGAGCTTGAGGCCGCGCTCGCCGATGAGGGTGTCGTAGCCCTTGGGGAGCGCGTCGATGAACTCGGCGGCGCCGGCGATGCGGGCCGCCTCCTGCACCTGCGCGAGGCTCGCGGCGGGGCTGCCGAGGCGGATGTTCTCGGCGACGGTGCCGCTGAACAGGAACGCCTCCTGGCTGACGTAGCCGATGTGGCTTCGCAGGCTCGCGAGCGTGTACTCGGGCAGCGGGCGGCCGTCGATGAGGACCTGGCCCTGCGTCGGGTCGTAGTAGCGCAGCAGGAGCTTGATGAGCGTCGACTTGCCGGCGCCCGTCGGCCCCACGACGCCCAGCACGTGGCCGGGCGCGAGGGCGAACGAGATGCCGTGCAGCACCGGGTCGCGGTTGGGGTAGGCGAAGTGGACCTGGCGGAACTCCAGGCTCACCGGCGGCGCCTTCAGCCCGACGGCGCCCGGCGCGTCGCGGATGCGCGGCTGCGTGTCCAGCACCTCGAAGATGCGCTTGGCGCTCGCCTCGCTGCGCTGCACCTGCGTGAACAGGTTGTTGAGGATGAACAGCGGCATGATGAGGCGCATCGCGAACAGGATGAACGTCACGTAGTCGCCCAGGCTCGGGCCGTAGCCGTTGAAGGTGAGGTAGCCGCCCACCGTGATGAGGCCGGCGAACGACAGGCCCGCCACCAAGTACAGGAGCGGGATGAAGCGGGCGCGCAGCACGGCGGCCTTGATGGCGGCGTCGCGGTACTCCGCGCTCTGCACCTCCATGCGGGCCTCCTGGTGCGCCTCCGAGGTGTACGCCTGGATGACGCCGATGCCCTGCAGGTTGTTCTCCAGCACCGCGTTCATGCCGCCGACGGCCTCGCGGTTGCGGCGGTACTGCGGCGCAATCCTCTTCGAGAAGACGCGGGCGATGACGACGCCGATGGGCAGCGGCGCGAACAGCACGAGCGCGAGGTGCCAGTCGAGCCAGAGCAGGAAGCCGTAGATGCCGACGAACGTGATGACCATGCGGACCATCGAGGTCGTGGCGTCGCTGAGGAAGTTCTCCAGCGTGTCCACGTCGCTCGACAGGACCGACATGATGTCGCCGCTGGGCCGCTCCTCGAAGTAGCTCACGTCGAGCCGCTGCAGGTGCGCGTAGAGCCTGGTGCGGATGTCGTGCCGCACCTTCTGCGCCAGCGTGTCCCACGCGTAGTCGCTGCCCGACTGGAACAGCGCGAGCCCCGCGAAGGTGCCGAAGATGCCGAGGCCGTACCACACCAGCGGCCCCCAGCCGAAGCCGGACAGGCCGGTGCCGCTCAGGTGGTCCACGAGGCTGCCGATGACGAGGAACGGCAGCAGGTCGAACAGGCGCGCCATCGCGTTGAGCGCGAGGCCGACGCCGACGCGGCGCTTGTAGGGCCGCACGAACGGCAGCAGCCGCCACACCTGCCGGCCTGCGAGGGGCGCGGCTGGCGGGGGCGACGGCGCCGGGTCAGGCATGGCCGCCACCAGGGGCGCCGCTAGATAACCGTGGGCTTGGGGGCCCCGCCGGCGGCTGCGGCCTCAGGGTCGCCCGTCACTCGGGCGGCTGGGGGGGCAGGAGCCAGTTGCGGAGGCAGTCGACCCGGTTGGTGGCCGACCCGCCGCAATTCGGCACGCCCAGCAGGTCGCTCCAGCAGGCCACCCGTTGGTTGGCGGTGCCGGAGTCGCACGGCGTCGGGGGCAGCGGGTAGACCACGATGCCGAGGACCTCGATGTAGGTGGGGACCGGGGCTGCGGGGACGGTCACCGTCGTTCCGCCGCTGGGGTCGTAGGTCGGGATGGTCGTCGGCGGGGTGCAGATGTTGCCGATGGGGCAGACGACAGGGGCGGGGCCGGAGCCGACCGAGCCGGTGTGGACGGGCGTGCCAGGGCCTTGGCTGTAGCAGACGTTGCTCAGCGAGTCCGGGTTGTAGCCGAAGAGACAGGTGCCGGGCGGGTCCGCGGCCACCGGGGTGGCAAGGGTGAGAAGCGTGGCGATGGTGAGCAAGGTCAGGGGAATGCTTTGGTTCATGAGGACACCTCAGAAGGGGGAGAGGGTGTAGCAGGTGCTGCCAACGCGCACGCCCTGGTAGCCGTAGGCGTCGGTGCAGGTGACCATCGTGCAGCGGTTGCCAACGTGAACGCCGACGTTGCCGTTCTCGTCAGTGCAGCTCGCGACGTTGGGGCTGACACAGAGGTTGCCGACCTGGACGCCGTTGCCGTAGTCGCACGACTGGATGCAGACCTTGCCGCCGACTTGGACGCCGCCGTCGCCGCACGGGCTGACCACGGTGGGCGGGGGGACGATGACGATGCCGAGGACCTCGACGTAGGTCGGGAGGGGAACGCCGGGGATGGGGATGGCCGTGCCGCCGTTGGGGTCGTAGGTGGGAACCGAGGCGCCCGGCGTGCAGAGGTTGCCGATGAGGCAGACGACGGGAGCGGGGGTGCTGCCGACGGAGCCGGTGTGCAGGGTGTTGCCGGGGCCCGTGGAGTAGCAGACGTTGCTGAGGGCGTCGGGGTTGTAGCCGCCGACGCAGGTGCCTGGCGGGTCGGCCGCGACGGGGAGGGCCATCAGCAGCAGGGCGGCCGCGAGGGACAGCGGGAGGGTGGTGCGCATGGAGTCACGCTCAGGTGAGGACGATGCAGACGGTCAGCCACTGGTTGGGGGCCGTGTTGAGGAGGCAGTTCACGGGGCCCAGGACGACGCCCTCGAGGTAGGTGACGTAGTCCGCGCCGGCGTCGCGCACGGTGCAGACGAACTCCATGGTCGGGCTGCGCGGCTCGCCGCACAGGTCCTTGGTGGCCACGGCGGCGGGGGCGAGGGTGACCGCGGTCGCGGTGAGGAGGAGGGCGAGAAGCAGGCTCTGGGTCTTCATGTCAAATCACCAGCCCCGGAGGGCGAGCGTGCAGCGGGGAGTCGCCTTTTGGCGTGCTCTGGCCGAAGTGGATACTACGTGAGGGGCGTTTTCTGCGCCAGCGCCCGCAGCGTGGCCGGGGTGCGCAGGACGAGCAGGACCCCGATGACGACGGTCGGGACGAGCAGGCCGCCCCACAGCGTGTCGGGGTAGGCGACCGCGATGGCGATGGGGCCGCGCAGGTAGGCGATGACCTTCTCGTTCAGCAGCGCGTTCTGGAGGAACAGGATGATGTTGCCCAGGAACAGGAACATCAGCCACGTGGTCTGGTCCGGGTAGAAGCGCGTGGCGCCCAGCATGATGATGGCGATGCCCAGGGTGTCGAACGTCGAGTCCAGCACCGCGCCCGCCTTGCTCTGCAGCCGCCCGACGCGGGCGAGGATGCCGTCGCCGCCGTCGAGGACGATGATGAGGAACGTGGAGTAGGCGAAGACGTAGCGCCAGCCGTGCACCGCCGCGATGATTTGCAGCGCGAAGACCGGAATCTGGAGGAACGTGAGGTGGTTGGGGTGGATGCCGCGCGACAGCAGCCAGCGCGCGGCCTTCGCGAAGGTGCCGTCGTAGACATCGTGCTCCTCGGCGGCCCGCTCCCCGCTCACGGCAGGCGGCTCCAGCGCTGCCCCTGCGGCGTGTCCTCGATGGCGTAGCCCGCCGCCTTCATCGCGTCGCGGATGGCGTCGCCGCGCTTCCAGTCCTTGGCCTGGCGCGCCGCCGCCCGCAGGGCGACCAGCTCGTCCAGCACCTGCTGCGGGGCGCGGCCGGCGGTCACGATGTTGTTGGCCTGCGCGAAGTCGACCAGCTCCGGCGCGAGGTGCGCGTCCTTCGCGACGGCGGCCTGCGTCGGCGCGGGCGGCCTGCTGAACAGCGTGAGCACCGTGCCGCACTCCTCCAGGACGGCGAGCGCGTGCGCGGCCTCGCTGGGCGCCAGGCGCTGCGCCTCCAGGTCGGGGTTGAGGTGGCGGCAGAAGTCGAACAGCGCCGCGATGGCGGTCGGCGTGTGGAAGTCGTCGTCCATCGCCGCCACGAAGGACTCGCGCAGCTTGGCGCAGGCGCCGTCCGAGGTCGCCATGCGGCCGGCAGCGGGCGCGACGGCGGCCTCGGCCAGCAGGTTGCGCGTGCGGTGCAGCCGCTCCAGCGCCGTGTGCGCCTCGTCGAGGCCCTTGCGGTGGTAGTCGATCTTGCTGCGGTAGTGCGTCTGAAGGAAGTAGAAGCGCAGTGCCTCGGGGTCGAGCCCACGCCCCGCCAACTCCTCCAGAAGGTGCGCGAGCGGGATGAAGTTCCCGAGGGACTTGCTCATCTTCTCGCCCTCCACGTTGAGGAAGCCGGCGTGCAGCCACACGTTCACGAACGGCGCCCTGCCGGTCTTGGCCTGGCTCTGCGCAATCTCGTTCTCGTGGTGCGGGAAGATGAGGTCCTGGCCGCCGCCGTGCAGGTCGATCTGGTCGCCGA
>JAXDQP010000056.1:0-22253 GCA_034667745.1 Thermoplasmata archaeon | reverse complement strand
CGCAGGGGCTCCTGCAGGTCGTGCGAGGCGACGTAGGCGAACTGCTGCAGCTCGCGGTTGCTGCGCTCCAGCTCGGCGGTGGCGCGCGCCTTCTGCGCCAGGTCCATCTCCATCACGGCGACCAGCTGGCGCTTGCGCAGGAAGGCGAGGGTGAAGAAGGCGGCGATGCAGCCGGCCAGCACGACGTCCAGGAGCGCCGCCTCGGGCTGGATGGGGAAGGAGACGATGAGGGGCCAGCGCTGGCCCGCGACGACCCACGCCAGGGCGGCGAGGTACACCGCCGACACGAGGACGAGGGCGACCAGGAAGTTGCGCGCGGCGGCGACGGTGAAGCCGACGGCGCGGCGGCGCAGCGCCACGCCCTGGTTGACCGCGTAGACGCCCAGGACGCCGGGCACCAGCAGCAGCAGGGTCACGAACGGCACCATGGCCGGCGTCACGGTGAGCGGCGTGAGGGTGTAGAACTCGAAGGCGTAGGTGCCGGCGCCGTGCCGCGTCACGACGTCGGGGGAGAGGGTGATGTGGCGCACGCCCTGATCGTCGCTGACGAGCGCCTCGCCGGCGGCCAGCAGGCGGCCGTCGGGGGAGCGCACCTGGAGCAGGCTGAGGCCGGTGGCGACCTGCAGGTCCAGGCCCGTGGTGGCCTTGGGGACGGTGGGCTCCGGCACCACGACGCTGACGTGGGTGGCCTCGCGCACGGCGTCGCCGCTGGCGCCCTCGTAGGTGGTGGAGAGGTCCTTGGGGGGCAGGGGGACGCCGGAGAACTGCACCACCGCCTCGCGGATGGTGGCGGAGAGACTCTGGCGGAAGCCGGGGTTGTAGACGACGTTGTTGACGATGCTGGTGCCTGGCGTGGCCAGCGTCACGACCTGGGCGCGGTCCCAGAAGTACCAGCTGACCTGCAGGTGGGTCTCGCCGGCGGGGATGAAGAGGTCGCCCTTGACCGGCTGCGCCACCAGCTGCGACGCCGCGTGCGGATCGTAGTAGGCGTAGGTCGAGATGAGGCCGCCGTTGCTGCGGTAGATGCGCAGCTCCTGCGTGGCGTTCACCGGCACCGACTGCGGCGACCACGAGGTGGGAACGGAGCGGTCGGCCAGGAAGCGCACCTGCAGCTGCGAGGCGCCGGCCGGCACCTCGACGGGGAAGTACATCTCGCCGCAGCCGTTCTCGGTCTCCAGCTCGCGGAAGCGGAACCAGTTGCCTGGGTCGCGGTAGAAGCGGCTGCCGCTGCCGCCGCACGAGGTCACGGTGGTGCGGTCCTCCGCCTGCGAGGCGGGGAGGGTGCGGGTGTCGAGGTTGTAGCGCTCCTGCAGGTCGGTGACGTTGACCGGGATGGCCACGGACGCGGTGGCGCCCAGGAACTGGCTCTCGGCGCCGCGGGCGCCGGCGGGCGCGGGCCACGCCAGCAGCAGGCAGAGCAGCGCGGCGGCGAGCAGGGCGGCCCTCACGCGGCGTGCACCCCCCGCTGCAGGATGCCGACGGCGTGGAAGTCGGTCGAGAAGGTGCCCACCAGGACGGGCTGCGGCGCCCAGCCGGGCTTGCCGGTGGGGGCGTTGCACACGCTGGCGCCCGTCAGCTGCTCCAGCACGCTGCCGGGCTGGAAGGTGCAGTAGCCGCTGCCCAGGTTGAGGGGCACCGGCATGGAGTAGTCCATGTGGCCCAGGCCGGCCGGGGTGTCGCGCCAGATGCGGGCCACGGCGGAGGCGAGGGGCGCCGCCTCGGGCGGCACGGGCGTCGGCCCGCCGAAGCGGAACAGCGCGGAGCCGTCGAGCGCGGGCAGCGTGCCCAGGGGGGCGCTGTGCCGGCCGGCGGCGAAGGTGAACGCCTCGGGGCGCGCCTCGGGCACGCTCTCGTCGGCCAGGCTGACGTTGGTGACGGGCCACTCCCAGGCGCGCAGCCGCTCGCGCACGCCGGGCTCGGGGCTGTAGTGCTCGATCTCGTAGAGGTCGTAGTCGGCGGCGGGGCGCTCGCCCACCACGGCGGGGGCCTCGACGAAGAGGACCGCAGCGCCGTCGCGCCACAGCGGGGTGTCGCGGGTGGGCGCGCACAGGTTGGCCGCCACGATGAGCAGCGCCGGGCCGGTGGAAACGCCGTGCAGGAAGTCCTTGGCGTCGCGCAGGTGGAAGCCGGGCGGGAGGAAGCGGTCGGTCCGCAGCGGGTTGACGAGGACCGCGAGGAGGTAGCCGGTGCAGCCGTCGCGGGCGTCCGTGAAGGTCTCCGGCGCGTGCGCGGCCGCCGCCGGGGGGAGGGTCGCGAGCGCGGGGGCCTGCAGGCAGCCGGCCGCCGCCACCGCCGCAACGGCCACCGCCGCAACCCAGTTCCACCCCATTTCCAGAAGGCACCCAGGAAGGGGGACCTCGAAAAGGGTTCCGGCCATACATGTCAGGACTCACCTGGCGTGGCGCCCGCGCTCCAGGGTTGCGGTGGCCGCGAACGAGAAGCTCGGGCCGGCCGCCACGACGGCGGCGGGGCAGGCGCCGGGGCCGGCCAGCGCGGCCGTGCGCAGCGCCGCGGAGAGGGTGCAGGTGCCGGGCCCGAAGCTGAAGTCGAGGGGCAGCGCGTAGTCGATGCGGCCGACGCCGGGCGCGCCGTCGCGCCACAGCCGCACCAGCACGACGCCCTCGGTGCGCGGGGCGGCGGCCGCGCCGCCGAATGTGAAGAGGGGCGGGCGGCCGTCGGCGCGCAGCGTGAACTGGGCGGGCCGGCCCTGCGGCGCGACCGGCTGCGCGCTCAGGTTCCCCGCGAGGGCGTCCCAGCCCCAGGCGGCGAGGCCGGCGCGCAGCGCGCCGGGGGGCGTGACGTGGTCCACCTCGTAGAAGTCGTACTGCGCCGGCGCACGCTCGCCCAGCACGGCGGGGGGCTGCACGAAGACGCCCGCGAACGCCTCCTGGAAGGTGCCGTTGCCGCCCGCCGCGCTGCCGCACAGGAAGGCGGAGAGGATGACGAGCGCCTGCCCCGTGGCGGGCAGGACGCCGGGGAAGAAGCCGGAGGGGTCGCGCAGGTGGAAGCCGGGCGGCAGGTAGGGGTCGGTGCGCGCCGGGTCCACGAGGATGGCCAGCAGGTACGCGTCGCACACCTGCCCGCCGTACGAGAAGGACGCGCTTTCCGCCGCGCCGGCCTCGCCGGGCGCCAGGGCGGGCCCCGGCTGCGGCTGGGCGCACCCCGCCAGGAGGGCCACTGCCAGGAGGGCGAGGGGCGCGCGCATGCTTCAGGGGCGACCTGCGGCCCGCCCGAAAAGAGTTGCGCCGCGCGGCCCAGCCTTTTTCATGCCGCCAGGAGTGCCCCGCGCGTGAAGATCTGGGTCGTTGACAACGGGAGCCAATGGACCCACCGCCAGGGCCGCGTCCTGCGCTACATGAAGCAGGACACCCAGATCGTCCCCAACGACACGCCGGTGGAGGAGCTGGAGGCGGCCGGGCTCGACGGCATCGTCCTGTCGGGCGGCGGGGCGCGCGTCGGCCTCGACGGCGGCCTGGGGCAGGTGGGCGCCTACCTCGACCGCCTCGAGGTCCCCGTGCTGGGCGTCTGCGCGGGCCACCAGTTCATGGCGCGGCACTTCGGCGGCCAGGCGGCCCCCGGCGCGGCGCCCGAGTTCGGCCAGGTCGAGATCGAGGTGCTGGAGGAGGACGACATCCTGCGCGGCGTGCCGCACAAGACGATTGTGTGGGCCAGCCACCACGACGAGGTGTCGGTCCTGCCGCCCGGCTTCAAGGTGCTGGCGCGCTCGGACGCGTGCCCCATCCAGGTGATGCGCCACACGGAGCGCCCGCTGTTCGGCATGTCGTTCCACCCCGAGGTCGAGCACACCCAGGCGGGCGTCACAATGTTCCGCAACTTCGTCAGGATTTGCGAGGAGCAGAAGGCGACCTGAAAAAACGTGGGATGTTGCGGCGAAGCCAAGGCGGCGCGCCTCGCCAAGGCTTAGAAGCGCGCCCCCCGTTGGCCGCGGCGTGGTCGAAGGCGCCCGCCGGCCCCGCGTCGCGATGCCCAGGCAGAGCCAGGTCTTCTTCTTCCTCATCCTGGCCATCATGCTCTACCTGAGCTGGCAGGTCTTCCGCGACTTCGTCATCTACATCATCACGGGCATCTTCGTGGCGGTCCTCGCGCTGCCGGTCGACAAGTTCTGGGAGCGCATGTTCCCCAACCGCGTCGCCGCCGTCTTCACGATGGTGACGCTGCTGCTCATCATCACGGTCCCGCTCGTGCTGCTGGGCCTCACGATGTACAAGGACGCCACCCGCCTGGCCGACGCGGTGCAGGGCGGCGAGCTGGAGACGCTGGTCAACGGCACGCTCGACAAGCCGTGGGCGCAGAAGATCGTCAGCATGTTCACGTCGGAGACCAACGCGACGGCGCGCCAGGCGTTCGTGGACAACAAGGTGCACGAGGCGCAGCACGCCATCCAGGAGACGCTGACGACGTTCGGCACCGGCATCCTGGGCGCGCTGCCCGAGTTCTTCCTGGCCATGACGGTCATCCTGTTCGTGGTCTACTACGTCCTGACCGACGGCGAGACCTTCACGGCCTACGTGCGCCGCGCCGCGCCGCTGCCGGGCCGCCAGATCGACTTCCTGCTGCATGAGGCCCGCAGCGGCCTGAACGCCGTCTTCATGGGCCAAATCCTCGTCAGCATCCTTCAGGGCGTCCTGGGCGCCATCGGGTTCTGGATCACGGGCCTGCCCAACGCGGTGCTGTGGGGCGCCGTGATGGCAGTCTTGGGCCTGCTGCCGGTCGTCGGCACGTTCCTGGTCTGGGTGCCCGCCGGCATCTACCTCATCATCAAGGGCCAGGTCTGGCAGGGCTTCTTCATGCTCGCGTGGGGCGCCATCGTCGTGATGATTGTCACGGACACGTTCATCAAACCCAAGCTGATTGGCTCGCGCGCGGACATCCACCCGATGTTCGTCTTGGTCGGCGTCCTGGGCGGCGCCGCCGCGTTCGGCTTCATCGGCCTGTTCCTCGGGCCGCTGCTGGTGGGCGTCACCATCGCGGTCCTGAAGGTGTACGAGGCGGACTACCTGGACCCCGAGGTCAACCTGCTCGACGAGCACATCAGCGACCCCGGCTTCCCCGACGAGCCCGCCGACCCGGACACCGCGCCCTAGGGCGGCGACCCTCTCCCCGTCGGCCACATGTCCGGGCCGCGAAGCGCTGATGCGTCCCAGGCTGCTCCCTGCCCGATGCGCCCGCTCTGGGTCCTGGTGCCGCTGCTGGCCGCCGCCCTCGCCGGCGTCGCCCTCCAATCCGACGCGCCCGGCACCGTCACGCGCGAGGACCTGGCCACGGCGGGGAGCCTGGAGGGGGCGCACCGCCTCGTCCGCTTCGTGCAGGTCACCGACATCCACCTGCTGGACGACGACGCGCCGTTCCCGCTGCGGCAGGAGCAGCTCGACGCGCGCGGGCCGCCGTTCAACGCGGCGCAGCGGCCGCAGGAGGAGTACACGGACGAGGTGCTGGCGGCGGCGGTGCAGGCCATCAACGGGCAGCACGCGCAGGAGCCGCTGGACTTCGTGCTGTTCACGGGCGACTCCATCGACAACGCGCTGGAGAACGAGCTCATGCGCTTCCTCGACGTGGTGCAGGGCACGACCACGGCGGCCGGTCCCGCCTCGGGGCTCGCGTGCCAGCCGGACGGCCAGAGCGCCGACACCGCCGACGCCAGCCACGACATCGCCAACCAGTGTACGTCGCTCCCGGCGGGCCTCGCCCATCCGGGCCTCGCGGCGGGCCTGCCATGGTACCAGGTTCTGGGCAACCACGACAAGCTCATCCAGGGCAACCTTGCCGTGTTGCCGTCGTTCCAGCAGGTGGCCGCGCAGGACGGCCGCCACTTCCTCGCGCCCGGCGAGTTCGTCGGCCTGCACTTCCCCAACGGCACCGCCTGCCCCGCAGCCGGCGCCGGGCACGGGTTTGGCCTCGCGGGCGACCGCCTCTGCGACGGCGACCCCGCCAACGACGGCTACTACGCGTTCAGCGCGGGCAGCGTGCGGTTCGTGGTGCTGGACACCGTGAACGCCGGCACGGCCGACAACCTCCCCGTGGACCAGCTTGGCGCGGGCGCGACGGCGGCGCAACTCTTCGGCGGCCACGCGGACGGCACCCTCGACGCGGCCCAGAAGGCGTGGCTCGACGGCGAGGTCGCGGCGCACCCGGACCAACTCGTCATCGTCGCGAGCCACCACACGTTGAGCAACTTCGCGCAGCCCACGGTGCGCCGCTGCCTCCTGGGAACCTGCATCGACAGCCCGCAGAGCGCACCGGGGGAGCCGCCGCTCGCCACGCAGCTCGCGGAGGACCTCGCGGCGCGGCCCAACGTCGTCGCCTGGCTCGGCGGCCACAGCCACCGCGACCACATCGAGCCGCGCGGCGGGAGCGCCGGAGGGTTCTGGAGCATCGAGACCGCAGGCCTCATCGACGCGCCGCAGGAGGCCCGCATCGTGGAGGTGTGGGTGGCGGCGGACGGGCACAAGGGCTTCCTGCGCACCGAGCCGCTGGCGGTCCAGTCGGAGCCCGCCAACACGCTCGCGGCCGGCGACCCGCAACGCTTCCAAGGGTCGGAGGGCCAGCCGCAGGACCGCGCGACGCGGCTGTGGTTCAACGTCCCCGCCGGCTTCGTCGCGCCGGCTCCTCCGCCCCCGCCCACGACGGCAACGGGCGAGTCCCCGATTCCGTTGCCTGTCGCCGGCGGGACGCAGACCGCGCCGCCCGCCGCCCAGGCGCCCGACGCCACGGCGCCGACCTCCACGACCGCGCCGTCGGTGAAGGACCTCGCGCGCAAGCTTCCCGCGCCGGGCCTCCTCGTCGGGGTCCTGCTCCTGGCGCTGGCCAGCCGCCGCCGCTAGGCGTCCTGGCGCAGCGCGACGCCCCAGGTGCCGCGCACCGCCTCGCCGGGCTGCAGCACGCGCAGGCCCCACTCCGGGTGGTTGAAGGCGTCCGTCGCGCAGGTCATCGGCTCCACCGCGAGGCCCTTGCGCGCGTCGGGCCCCAGCGCGTCGCCGGTGTAGAGGACCACGTGGCTGAACGCGTCGCCCATCCACACCTCCACGTCGCCCACGCGCACCCGCGTGAAGCCGTCCGCCTCCGGCGCGAGCCCGGTGAGGCAGTGGTTCAGGCGCAGGCCGCCCACCTTGCGGGGCTTGCGGAAGTCAAGCTCCGGCGGAACCGGCACGACCTTCCCCGTCGGCAGCAGGCCGTCGAACTCGACCAGTTGCGAGGCGGGCACGGACAGGTCCGCCGCGTCGGCGCCGCCAGGCGTCGCCACGTAGGGATGGAACCCCGCGCCGAAGGGGGCCGGCGTGTCGCCGCCGTTGCGGGCGACGAACGCGCACGCGAGGCCGCCCGGCAGCAGCTCGTAGCCGACCGCGACGTCCAGGGTGAAGGGATACCCCGCCTGCCCGTCCGGCGCGATGCGGGTGGCGAAGCGCACCGCCGTCCCCTCGCGCTCGCCCGCCCACAGCCGGTTGCGGACGAAGCCGTGGATGGCGTTGGGGCCGTCCTTGTCGTTGCGCTCCATCTGCCGCCGCTGCCCCGCGAACGTGTACGCCCCCTGCGCCACGCGGCCCGGGAACGGCAGCAGCACGTCGCCCTGCCCGCCCCGCTTGCCGGCGGTGCCCGAATAGCCCCACAGGACGTCGCGCGGCCCGGCGGCGGACTCGACCCAGAGCCGGCGCAGCGACGCCCCGAACGGGGAGACGGTGGCGCGCCAGGCGCCCGCCGCGAGGGTCCATTCGGGGTCCGCCATGCCGGGCCGCCCAGGGGCAGGGGGCTCAAGTAGGTCGTGGCCGGAGGGTCCTGCGCGGCGAAGGCCCGACTTTGGCTTCGCTGTTGGAGGCTGGATGAATCACACGGCCATCGGCCAAGAAGACAGGGAAAAGAAAGGGAAAGGGGGAGAGGGAAGCTTTGCCAACGAAGGCTTAGCCGAAGAGGGCGCCGAGGCCTGCCGCCGCCTCTTCCTCGGAGACGCCCTTCTCCTCGGGCTTCTCCTCGGCTTTGGGGGCAGCGGCGGCGCCCGCCGGGGCGGCGGCCATCGCGACCGGCGCGACGGACGCGTTCTTGATGGCGGCGGCGATGTCGGCGCCCTCGAGGGCGGCGACCAGGGCCTTGACGCGGCCGGCGTCGGCGGTGACACCGGCGGCCTTGAGGACGGCGGTGACGTGGGCTTCGTTGATCTCCTTCTTGGCGCTGTGCAGGAGCAGCGCGCTGTAGACGTATTCCATGGTGTTTCAGACCTCCTTTATCCGAACAGCGCGCCGAGGCCGGCGGCCGCTTCTTCCTCGCTGACGCCCTTCTCCTCGGGCTTCTCCTCGGCTTGCGCCTTGGAGGCTCCGGCCGAGGCGGGCGCCGCCACGGCCACTTGGCTGAGGATCTTCACCGCGTCGCCCAGGCGCGCCTTCAGCTCGTCGGAGAGGTCGCTCTCCTTCTTGCCGATGCTCGCCAGCAGCTTCGCGTAGTCTTCCGTGACGGTCTCCTTGACCGCCGCGTCGACGTCCAGGCCCTTCTCCAGCACGAGGCTGATGGCCTGCTTGTAGGCGCGGCCGAGCAGGGCGTCCGCCGTCTGGGGGGTGACCCAGGCGACCTGGAGCGACACCTCGTTGGCCGTGCGCACCGCGAGGGCGAGCTGGCCGAGGATGACGTCCTCGTCGATGCCGAGGGCGTCGGGCAGGAACATCGTGTCGTTCTCGAAGGCGGCCTTGAGGTCGATCTTGAGCTCGACCGGGCGGACCTCGAGCTTGGCCAGCATGGCGGCCAGCTCGGCGGAGACGACGCCGCCCGCCTTGACGGGAGTGCTGTCCTTCGCGATGACGACCTTGCCGGCCTCGATCTTGGCCGAGATGCCGACCTTCTGCAGCTCACCGACGATCGGGCCGGGGCCGAACGGGGTCGGGCCCTTGGGGATGACGATGTCGTGGGGCGCCGTCTGGTTGGCCTTCAGGGGCGCCATCGAGGCGCCAGCCTTCAGGCTCTTGAACAGCTTGAACGGGTTCTGCTTGGTGGCCAGGATGACCGACTGGCCGTGCAGCTTCTCCGCCAGGGCCTCCAGGCCCGGGCGCTGCTTGGCGGCCTCCTGCAGCGCGATGGCGAGCAGGCGGTTCTTGGAGCCGACGACCTGGACGGAGCCGCGCAGGCTGCCGCGCATCGACTGCATCTGGGGGCCCGGGATGCCGCCAACCTCGGCGACCGCGACGACGGGGTTGTCGAGGATGATGCCGGTCAGGCGCTGCACCTCGTCCTTCTTCCACGGGGCGACGTGGGCGTGGCCCTCGGTGGTGCCCTTCGTCATCAGACCACCTTCACGGAGGGGCCCATCGTCGTCTTGACGTACACGGAGTGCAGGTTCATGCGGCCGTGCTCCAGGCGGGTCTCGACGCGCTTGAGGACCGCCTCGATGTTGTCGGCGATGTCCTCGGGATTCATCGACTCGACGCCGACGAGGGTGTGGAAGACCTTCTTGTCCTTCGAGCGCACCTTGACGGTGTTGCGCAGGTTGGAGATGGGGCCGGCCGGGTCGGCGCCCGGCGGGATGGGGCGGGGCATCTTGCCGCGCGGGCCCAGCACGACGCCGAGGGTCTTGCCGATGTTGGCCATCAGGGGGGCCTCGGCCAGGAAGTAGGTCATCTCGTTGACCGTCTTCTTGAAGTTGCGCTTGTTCTTCTGGAACGCCTCGAACTCGTCGGGCTGGATGACGACGTCCGCGACCTTCTTGGCCTTCGACGCCGAGTCGCCCTGCGCGAACACGCCGACCTTGGCGGGCTTGCCGCGGCCCTTCGGGAGGATGATGTCCTCGTCGATGCGGTTCTTGGGGATGCTCAGGTCGACGTTCTTGAGCATGATGGACAGGTCCACGGTCTGCGTGAACTTGCGGTCGAGCGCCTTGCCATCCGCGATGGCCTTGGCGACAGCTTCAACAGTGGATTTTTCGGCGATGGGAATCACCTGCCGTGCGAGTCCAGCCCTTGCGGCGCTGGGGCGCGGTAGCTTCGGCGACAGAGGGGCTCTATTTAGGGGTTTTCCACGGGAAACGAGGGGTCAGACTTCCCAGACGTCGCCCTTCTTGCCCGCAACCCGCGTTGCCTTGGCGTCGCCGTCGATGACCTTGCCCTTGGCGCCGGCGGCGGGGACGTAGCCGGCCTTGCGCGCGGTCTCGTCGTCCGCCTCTGCCGAGGCGGAGTCGAACCGCCGGCTACTGCGCACCCGTCGGTCCTCGTCCGCGTCGATGATGGCGCCTGCGGCCTTGCGGCCTCCGCCCAGGAGCCGTCCGGTGGCGGGGGCGTCGAGGACGCGGGCGTCGGGGCGGTTGTCCACCAGCGTCATCTCGCCTTTCAGCTCGAACTGGACGGGCTGCTTGGCGAGGCGGGCGAGGAACAGCTCGCAGGCGCCGACGACCTTCTGCATGTCGAGCTTGCGCTGGCCCTGCGGCGCGTCGCTGGGGTAGCCGCCGAAGTAGATGGTGAGGTAGGCGCGCTCGAGGCGGCGCACGAAGATGAGAGTGGAGGTGGCGCGGCCTATGGTGAGGTGGACGCCGCCGTTGTGGGTGACGAAGCCGGTCTCGCCGCCGTCCTGCACCTCCCAGCCGTCGAAGCCCATCTCGCGCGCCTGGAGCGGGCCCCACAGGGTCATCTGCGCGTGTTTCGGGACGAAGGCTTCCCACTTCGAGACGTAGACGCCAGCATCCATCACGTCCATGCGCCCCCAGTCGCGGCGCGGGGGCATGAAGTTTGGCAATCGGCCCCATCGGTGCCGCTATAGGGCGCAGGCCGTTCTGGCAGGCGTGGTCCTTGCCGTGCGGGTGGGGCGGCCGCGGCCGTTCTGGGGCGGCTTCGGGCTGGCCGTGCTGACCTTCGGGGTCTATTCCTACTACTGGGACTTCAAGACGCAGGACGAGCTGTACAAGCAGTTCGAGCTGGCGCGCGAGGGGCGCGAGCAGGGCGCGGTGTGGTACGTGATGGGCTTCGTGCTGCCCGTGCTGCGCTTCGTCTACTTCGCGCACTACGTCGGGAACCTGCGCTACCTGCGCGCCCGCTTCGGGTTCCAGCGCAGCATGACGGTCGGCAACTTCCTCTCCCTCGCCGTGCCGGGGACGGTGGCGCTCTTCGTGGGGGTCTTCGTCGGCCTGGCGCTGCTGCTGGGCGCCGTCAGCGCCGACCCGAGCGGCGGCGTCGTGGTGGACCACCCCCGGCAGGCGCAGGTCGGGGCCGTCCTGGCGGCGACGGGGTTCGTCCTCTACGTCCTGTTCTACGCGATGGCCTACGCCCGGCTGCAGCGCGAGGTCAACGAGGTGTGGGCCGCCTACGACGCCCGCGTCGCCGCCCTCAGGTCGGGGATGGCGTGGCAGGCTCCCGGATGGCTGCCGGCAGGGCCGGGAAGCGCTCCCGCACCTGCCGCCTCACCTGCTCCCGGACCCGCTCCCGCGCCATGGGGAGCGCCACGGTCGCCCCCGCCGCCAAGGCCGTGACGAGGGCAATCCAGAGCGCGCCGAGGTCGCTGCCGGGCAGGAGCAGGCTGGCCGCGATCTGCACCGGGAACGAGGCGTTGACGAGGTAGTGGAAGAAGCTGGCCGGCACCGTGGCGAACCAGCGCGAGCGGACGTCCGGCAGGTTCTCCAGCACCGAGAGGCAAGCCATGCTCAGGCCCGCGGCCGTGCCGTGGAACACCATGCGCACGACGGAGAGCCCGACGCTCTCCGAACTGTAGCTCAGGGCGTGCTCCAGGATGCCGAAGCCCGCGCCGACCGCCCACGCCACGAGCATCCGCAGCGCCAGGACGGGGAGCGCCGCGACGCCGGACGGCCGGGGCAGCCACGCGACGGCCAGCAGCGCGAGGCCGAACTTGACGAACTCCTCGAACACCGGCGCGCCGAACACCAGTTGCGTCAGGAGGTCGGCCTGCTGCACGAAGACCGAGAACAGGCCGAGGCCCACCAGGACGGCGGCGAAGCGGGACAGGGACGCCGCGTTGCGCCACAGCAGCGGGACGCCCGCGCCGGGGTGCGGCAACGGGTAGAACCCCGCGCCGTCCCACCGCGGCAGCCGGGGCACGGCCGCGGGGCCCCAGAACGGGTCCGGCTCCACCGCCTCGACCGGAGTCCACTGCACGGCCGGGAACCCCGCGCCGCGCTCAAGGGCGTGCCGGTCGTGCCAGGAATGGCGAGGGCGCCGCTACGGCCACCAGGACAGGATGAGGTCCACGGCCGCGCCGAGGTCCGGCACGATTTCCGCCTCGATGCCCTTCTTCGCGAGGCCCTTGCGCAGCTCGTCGGCGCCGTGCGTCGTGGCGAGCAGGATGGCGCGGCAGCCGTAGCGCGCCCCCGCCTCGGCGTCCTTGACGTTGTCGCCCACCATCACGCTGCGGCCCGGGTCTGAGCCGAGGACGCGGCCGCCGTCGATGAGCATGCCGGGGCGCGGCTTGTGGCGGCGGCCGAAGGCCCACGCGGCGTACTCGACGCGGTCGATGCGGCCGCCCGCGTCGTGGATCTCCCCGAGCATCTGGGCGTGCAGGCGGTGCAGGGCGCGGCGGGGCAGGAGGCCGAGGCCGACCCAGGGCTGGTTGGTGCAGAGGCAGGCCTGGATGCCGGGCCGGTTGAGGCGGGCGAGCGCCTCCTTCGCGCCGGGCAGCCAGCGCCACCGGCTCCAGCTGCGGCGCAGGAGCCTGGGCGCGACGTCCAGCACGCCGTCGCGGTCGAGGAAGACCGTCACCTTTGGCGTGGGCGGCTTGGCGCTCATGGGCCGGCACCGACGGCGGTGCGCCGCTCGGCGTACGCGTTGTGCTTGTGGATGGACTCCTCCGCCTCGCTGCTCACGAACACGCCGGCGCCCTTGAGCTTGCGGTACTTGGCGTCGACGCGGTGCAGCGCCTCGCGCACGACGTCCTCCACGAAGCGGGGCTGGCCGTGCGCCTGGATGACGAGGTCGCCCTCGTCGCCGCGCTTCAGGATCTCATAGGTCGGCGCCGACAGGCTGGCCTCGCAGATGCCCACGAGGTCGGCGGCCTCGACGTCGGCGTTGCCGGGCAGGTCGAGCAGCAGCGTCACCCGGTTGCGCTGGTTGTGCGTGATGACCGGCAGGTCCTCCGGCACCTTGTGGCCGGCGGCGAGGAACTTGTGGCGGACCGTCTCCATGGCGCACGGGCAGGCCGACATGCCGACGACCTCGACGCCGACGCGGCGCAGCGTGGGGCGGCCGCCGTCGGGGTTGCTGTCGCGGAACGCCTCCGCCTCGGCCAGCAGGCGGTAGGGCTCGACGCTGGTGCGGCCGCCGGGGCCGGTGCGGGAGAGGAAGTAGTCGGTCGCGGCGCGCACGTGGGCGTGGCTGGCGTAGTCGTGCCGCTCCAGTAGCCGCACCGCGAGGCGCCGGCACAGGTTCTCCAGGCTGGGCGCCTCCGTGGCCTCCTCGTCGAGGATGTCGGCGAGCGCCTCCAGGTTGCGGCTCATGTGGGTGCCCTTCTGCGTCTTGGGCAGGTCCACGAAGAGGTCGAAGGTGCCCACGACGCCGTGCGGCTCCTGGCCGGGGCGGTGCACGGTGACGGGCTTCTTGACGCCCTTGACGCCGACGCGGGTGAGCGCGTAGGGGCGGGGGGCGCCCTGCGCCTGCACGTCGGGGGAGCCGGGGGGCGAGGCGGTCGCCTTGCGGGGCACGCGCGCGGCATGGCGGCGGCCCACTTGAAGGCGGTCCCCCGGGAGGGCGGGAGGGGCCTGCCTAGCGGAGAAGGAGCAGCAGCGCGGCCGTGCCCGCCGCCGAGGCCAGGACGAACGGGGCCTGGAACCGCAGCTTGCGGGTCTTGTGGCGGGCCGCCAGGAACCCGGCCAGCATCCCGGGCCACGCGCACAGCAGCGCGAGGAGGTGGAACCCCACCTCCGGGGTGCGGAGGCCCCCGCGCCGCGCCCTCCGCTTGTCGTGCAGCGCCAGGAGGAACCCCGCGAGGTTCAGGACCAGCAGCGCCGCCGCCAGCGGCAGGAGGAGGCCCGCATCCACGCGGATGCAGCGGGGTCCGCCCTAAAGGAGCCCATGGCCCGGCGTTTTTCAGGCGGGACCCTCTCGCCGCCCGCGTGCTCGAGCTGAAGATCGACGGCTGGCGCAAGGGCATCCGCTTCAGCAGCGCCCACATCACGCCCGAGCACAAGAAGTGCGGCCGCCTGCACGGCCACACCTACGCCATCCACCTGCGGATGCGCGGCAAGCAGGACGGCTTCGGCATCGTGCTGGACTTCGGCATCATCACGGACACCCTCAAGCAGATTGGCGACGAGATCGACCACCTGGTCCTCGTGCCGACGGAGAGCAACCACTACTCGGACCTCAAGGTGACGGAGGCGGACGTCAAGTTCCGCGTCATCGACCCCTACACGGGCGAGCCCAAGCGCTTCAGCTTCCCGCGCCAGGACTGCGCCCTGCTGCCGCTGCCCAGCACGACCGCCGAGGACCTCGCCAAATACGTCTACCGCGAGTTCATGCGGCGCACCAAGTTCACGACCGAGACCGCCTTCGTGGAGGTCGGCGTCGACGAGGGCTACGGCAAGGGCGCCTGGTTCGCGGAGTCGTGGGCGTAGTGGACGTCCAGCCCATCGGCACCGTCCGCAACGCCGTGCGCGAGACCGGCGACCGCCACTGGGGCGACGTCGAGTCCCGCATCGAGCTGTCGCAGGCGTTCGCGCCCGACGCGTTGGAGGGCATCGACAAGTTCAGCCACGTCGAGGTTGTGTTCCTGTTCCACAAGGTCGCGCCGGAGGACGTCGCGACCGGGACGCGCCACCCGCGCGGCGACCCCAGGTATCCCCTGGTGGGCATCTTCGCGCAGCGCAACAAGGCGCGCCCCAACCGCATCGGCCTCACCATCTGCACCGTGGAGCGCCGCGACGGCCGCACCCTCGTGGTCAAGGGGCTCGACGCGCTCGACGGCACGCCGGTGCTGGACCTCAAGCCGGTGATGGAGGAGTTCCTGCCGCAGGGCCGCATCCGCCAGCCCGCGTGGTCGCGCCAGGTCATGGAGGGGTACTGGTAATGCGCGGCCAGACCAGCGGCGGCATGGCGCGGCGCGCCCGCAGCCGGCAGGACGCCGCCCCGGAGCCCGGCGCCAAGGCCATCCTGCTGCTGTCGGGCGGGCTCGACTCCTGCACCGCGGGCGCCGCGGCCAAGGCGGAGGGCTACGAGCTGCACGCCGTCAGCTTCGACTACGGCCAGCGCCACAGGAAGGAGCTTCTTGCCGCCAAGAAGGTCGCCGAGGCCCTGGGCGCCAAGAGCCACCGCGTCCTCAAGGTCCCGCTCGGCGACCTCGGCGGCTCCGCGCTGACCGACGCCGCCATCGCCGTCCCCGACGCGCCCGAGCCGGGCAGGATTGGCGAGCGCATCCCCTCGACCTACGTGCCGGCGCGCAACACCGTCTTCCTCAGCCTGGCCCTCGCCGTGGCCGAGGTGGAGGACGCGCGCGCCATCGTCATCGGCGCCAACGCCCTCGACTACTCCGGCTACCCCGACTGCCGCCCCGAGTTCCTGGAGGCCTTCGAGAGGATGGCCAACCTGGCCACCAAGTCCGGCACCGAGAACCGGACCGTCAAGGTCTTGGCCCCGCTCCTCCACCTGTCCAAACGGGACATCGTGCTGCTCGCCGCCCGCCTCAAGGCCCCGATTGCGTTGACCTGGAGCTGCTACCGTGGCGGCGCCAAGCCGTGCGGCACCTGCGAATCGTGCGTCCTGCGCGCGCAGGGCTTCGCTGCGGCCGGCATCGCGGACCCGGCGGTGGCGTAGTGGCCATCGACCTCGTCCAGGCGGGCAGCATCATCGCCACCCTCGTCCTGCTGGAGGCGGTGCTGTCGTTCGACAACGCCGCCATCCTGACCGTGATGAGCCGCAAGCTGCCGCCCGGCGCGGAGCGCAAGAAGGCGCTCAACTACGGCCTGGCCATCGCGTACGTCCTGCGCATCGCCGCCATCCTGGTCGCCGTCGTCCTCGTGAAGAACACCCTGTTCCTCACCCTCGGCGGCGCCTACCTCGTGTTCCTGGCGGCCAAGCACTTCATCGGCCTGGCGCGCGGCGAGAAGCACCCGACGACGGTGCCGGGCCCCCAGCAGAAGGCGCCCGCGAAGGGCTTCCTCGGGCTGTCGCCGCTGCACAGCATCGTGTTCCAGATTGGCCTCATCGACGTCGCCTTCGCCCTCGACCAGGTGGTCGCGGCGGTCGCGTTCACCAAGGACGTGGATGCGGTGGACCTCATCAGGGTCGGGGTCGTCCACCTCACCTACCAGCAGACGCTCATCCTGACGGCGGCGACGGCCGGCCTCATCAGCCTCCGGGTCCTGGCGCCCTTCATCAGCCGCCTCATGGACTGGCTGCCGTTGCTGGAGCACATGGCCTTCGTGGCGGTCGGCTTCGTCGGCGCCCTCCTGGTCCTGGAGCACCCGCAATTCTTCCCGAGCCCGACGGCCATCACGCACGCCTTGGAGCCGGTCAAGATTCCCATCACCCTGGGCCTGTTCGCGGTGCCGGTGCTCGTCAAGCTCCTCTTCAAGGTCCCGAAGAGCCACGGCCACCCGCACGCGCCGGTCGAGAAGGCCATCGAGGCGGCGCAGCCCCTCCAGCCCGACCCCAAGAAACCTTGATACGGAAGAAGGAGTGGCCTGCCTCATGCAGGTCACGGAGGTGTTCAGCAGCATCCAGGGCGAGGGCCGCCGCATGGGCCTGCCCACCACCTTCGTCCGCACCACGGGCTGCCACCTGCGCTGCGTGTGGTGCGACGCGGCCTACGCCTTCCACGGCGGCAGCAAGCGCTCGGTGGAGGACCTCGTGGCCGACGTCGCGGCGCGCCCGACGCGGGAGGTCTGCTTCACCGGCGGCGAGCCGCTCCTGCAGAAGGACGCCTGGGAGTTCGTCGAGCGCCTCCTGGCCGACGGGTACGGCGTCCTCATCGAGACCTCCGGCAACATCCCCTTCGCGCGCGCCAACGAGCTTCCGGCCGAGCACCGTGAGCGGCTCTGCGTCAGCATGGACGTCAAGTGCCCTGGCAGCGGCATGGCGGACAAGAATGACCTCGCGCTGCTCGCGGACCTGCGCGCGCCGGACCAGTTGAAGTTCGTCATCGCGGACAAGGCGGACTTCGATTTCTCCGTCAAGGTGGTGCGCGAGAACGCTCCGTTCCCCTGCCCGGTTTTCTTCAACCCCGTCGGCGGCACGGACGTGAAGGCGCTCGCCGAGTGGGTGCTTGCGGAGCCGGGCCTGCCAGTGCAGGTTGGGCTCCAGCTCCACAAGCTCGTCTGGGGCGACGTGCCGGGCCGCTGAGCGGCGCGCCGTCAAGCCGGCGGGTCGGGCCTGTCCGGCACGAACGCCGCCCGTTTGGCCTTGCGCGCCTTGCGGACCTCGTAGGCGACGTAGGCCGCGAGGAGGACCAGCAGGCCCACGCCCACGAGGTCGAGGTTGTGCTTGACGGCGGCGACGGCGGCGTCGTTGCCCGCGAACTTGTAGCCCACGTAGAGGAGGAAGACGTTCCAGAGGGTCGCGCCCGCAACGCTCGCGAGCAGGAACGGCCGCAGCGGCATCCCGGCGCTCCCGGCGGGCATGCTCGACACGTGGCGGACGCCGGGGATGAAGCGGCAGACGAAGACGGCGACGGCGCCGCGGCGGGTGAAGAAGTCGTGCGCCTTGGCGATGTGGTGCTCCTGGATGAGGACGTAGCGGCCGTAGCGCGTCACGAGCGGCAGCAGGCCGTGCTTGCCCATCAGGTAGCTGAGGTAGGAGCCGAGCAGGCTGCCCAGGCTGCTGGCCAGGATGGCGCCGGCCCACGAGAAGCGGCCGTCGTGGACGAGGACGCCCGCGAACGGCATCACCGCCTCGCTCGGGATGGGGAGCAGCATGCTCTCGCCCGCCATCAGCAGCAGCAGCCCGGCGTAGCCCGTCGCCGCCAGCGTCTGCTTGGCGAAGTCGCTCACCCACAGGAGGGCGTCCCCGATGAGTCCCACGCCTGCGGCACCCGGCCCGGCGCTATAGCCCCGCCCCTACAGCCCTGCGGCGGCCTGGCGCAGCAGGACGAGCGCGAAGGCCAGCAGCAGGTCCACGCTCACGACGGCCACGAGCGGCTCCAGGCCCTTCCAGCGGCGCGCGCCCCGGGCCATGCCCTCGGAGAACAGCACGACCCACGCGAAGATGGCGACGAGGAAGCCGGCCATGCCCCACAGGCCCTCGGGGCGCAGCCGCGCCGTGCCCGCCGTCAGCCACCAGCCGACCTGGAGCGGGTTGGCGACGCTCAGGACGAAGACGGCCGCGAACGCCGCCTTGGGCGTGGCGGAGGAGGCGGGCCGGGGCGGGCGCGCGGTCGCCCACGCGAGGTAGCCCATCAGGACGGCGCCCAGCAGCGCGAGCGCCGGGAGGTACGGGGTCACGTCCACGAGGTAGGGCAGCCCAAGCAGGACGGCCACCATGTAGAGGGTGTCCACGATGGGGGCGGCGAGGCCCGCGCGGATGGCGGCCCCAGCGCCGTGCCGGCTGGCCTCGCGGGCGATGAGGGCGTTGACGGGGCCGGGCGGGATGGCCAGGGTGAAGCCAAGCCCCAGCCCGGCGAGGAACGACAGCGGCCCCATCAGTAGTGGTAGTCGCGGTCCGCTTCGTCCTCGAGCTCGACGCCGAGGCCGATGGCGAGGCGGTTGCTGAAGTTGAAGTAGGCCACCACGTGCGCCGCCTGGAGGATCTCCTCGTCCTTGAGGCCGGCCTTCTTCAGGGCCTCCGCCTGCTTGGCGCAGCCCTTGCCGGGCGCGACGGTGAGCGCGACGGCGTAGTCCACAAGGGCCTTCTCGCGCGGGGTGAGCTTGGCCTTGTGCGGGTCCTTGGCGACGTCGTCGACCCACGCCTGGTCCTTGGAGTAGCGCAGCAGCGCGTCCTTGTGGTGCGTGGCGCCGTAGCTGTCGCCGTTGGCGGTGGAGACCGAGAGGGCCAGCACCTCCGCCTCCTTGCGGCTCAGGCCGCCCTTGCCGAACACGGTGGCCATGTAGAGGTCGAGGTGGGCGCGCATCGTCTTGGGGTCGAGGCTCTGGGCGCGCAGGATGTTGCTGACGCGGCCGCGGTTGCGCTGGATCTCGTCGTACAGCTCGAACAGCTTGCCCTCCGCCTCGTCCTCATGGATGGTGCGAATGTAGGCCACGCCGCCGCCATCGCGCGGATGCTATAAAGTGGCGGGCGCGCGGGCAGGCGGTGGACGGAACGGCTGGCGCGGCTAGGGGTGGCGGCGGCGCGGCATGAAGGCCATGATGCCGGCGAACACCAGGAACAGGGGGGCGATGATGGACCAGTCGAACTTGAGCCAGCCCTGCTTGTCGGCCAGCCACAGCACGCCGACGATGATCATCAGGAGGCCCCACCAGTTGAAGGAGGAGAAGTCCACGGTCTGGCGGGCGCCGGCGGGACGGAGGTCGCCGTTCATGGGGGGTTGGAGCCCCGGAGCCCTGGAAAAGGGTGCTGAATCGGTTCGGCGAAACGGCGAAGGAGGGAGGCGCGGCTCGCCCGGCATGGACGCCCTCCCCACGGCGGCGGTCGCGGATGCCTGCGTGCGGCTGGAGGTCCCGTTGCGGGTCGCGGCGCTCCGTGCCGCCCTGCCCGGCCGGCGCGTGGCGGGCCCTGCCGTTCCCGCGCGGCACTGCGGCAGCGTGGACGTGTTCTTCGAGGCCGCGCGCGGCGCCCCGGCGGGCTTCCTGCTCGTGGTGGACAATGGCGGGCGGCTGGACGAGGGCTGCGTGGGCGACCTGACGGCGCTGGAGATGCGGGCCAACGGCGGCGCGGGGATGCTGGTGTGGGGCGCGCACCGCGACACGGCGGACCTCGTGCGCCTGGGGTTCCCGGTGTGGAGCCTGGGCCGCTGCCCGGCCGGCCCGGTGCGGCTGGACGCGCGGCCGGCGGATGCCCTGGAGGCGGCGACGGTCGGCGGCGCGACGGTGCGGCGCGGCGACTGGGCTTACGCGGACGACGACGGCGCCGTCTTCGTGGCGGGCGACCGCAGGGCGGAGGTGGAGACGCTGGCCCGCGGGATTGTCGCGACGGAACGCAAGCAGGCGGGGCTCGCAGAGGCTGGCACCTCGCCTGGGGAGCAGTTAGGCTTCGAGGGCTATCTCGCCGCGCGGGCCAGGGACCCGGGCCTCACGTTCCGGCAGCACCTGCGGCACAAGGGCGGCGCCATCGAGGAGTGATTCCTGAACCGCTCCTGAACCAATTGCACGAAGGACACGAACCTCCGGCTAGGTTTCGTGGAATTGTGGTTTGGCTAGCGCCGGCTTTGCCACAGCACGCGCGCGGCCACGGAGTTGTAGGGCGACCACAGCGGCCGCATCCGCTCCATGAGGGCCGCCGCCTTCTCGGGCGCGACGCCGTAGGCCTGCGCGGCGCCGATGCGGAGCCCCAGGTCCTCCGGCGCGAAGACGTTGGGGCGCTGGAGGTGGAAGAGCAGGAACATCTTCGCGGTCCAGGCGCCGATGCCCTTGACGGCGGTCAGTTCGGCGATGATGGCCTCGTCCTCCATCGCGGGGAAGCGCGCGAACTCGACCTCCTTGCGCAGCGTCTTGTCCGCGAGGTCGAGGATGTAGGCGGACTTGCTGCGCGAGAGGCCCGCCGCGCGCAGCTGCTCGGGGGTGCGGGCGAGGACGCGGCGCGGCGTCACCTTGCCGCCGAGGGCCTTGACGAGCTTGGCGTGGATGCTCTTGCCGGCGGCGAGGCTGACCTGTTGGTGCGTGATGGAGGCGACGAGCGCCGCGAAGCCGTCGTCGCCGGGAATCGCCTGCTCCGGCGGCAGCGGGTGTTTCTTGCTGAGCTTGTGCAGCACGGGGTCCGTCTTCTTCCAGTGCCTCTCCGCCTCCGCCTGGAGGTCGTGGACGCGGACCGGGGTCATGCGGCCGCCCGGCGCAGGGGCACGCGCTCGCGCAGGACGAGCAGCGCCACGGCGAAGATGAGCAGGGCGTTCAGGACGTGCGCCGCCCGCAGCATTCCTTGGGCGCGGATGAGGCCGTACTGGAAGCCCACCAGGAAGAACAGCGCGACTGCGGACCACGCGGCGAGCCGGTCGCCGCCGAGGAAGGCGGCGAGGATGGCGAGCAGGACGAGCCCCTCGACGACGTGAACGAAGCCCGCATGCAGCGGCAGGTAGGCGGGGTCCGACAGCAAGCCCGCGCCCGCGAGGCCGGCCTGGACGACGACCGCGACGAGGAGCGCGGCGTGGAGCCACGGCACGGCTGCGGCGAAGGGGCGGCGCCAGGTAGCCAGGACCATCGCGGGGCGACCGGCAGGCCGGGCTTCAAGGTTTGGAGGTCAACGCCGCCTCCCACCGAACCACGAATGACACGAAAACCGGCTTCGTGCAATTCGTGGTTCGCCTGTCAGGCGGTCTTCCACGCCTCGCTGGGCTTGAACTGGGTCTCGTAGAGGCCCTCGAACAGCGGCGCGAAGCGGAGGCGCTGGTCCTTGCCGGTGGCGGTCTTGGGGATGGCGTCCACGAACTTGACGACCTTGGGCGACTTCTCCCACGGCACGCCCTTGCGCTTGAACCACGCCTGCACCGATGCTTCCGTCAACGCGGCGCCCGAGGCGTCCGGCTTGCGCTCGATGACGGCGCCGATCTCTTGGCCAAGCTTCTGCGACTTGAAGCCGTACGCGAGCGCGTTCTCCACGCCTGGAATCTGGCGCAGCAGGGCGTCGACCTCGAACGTGCTGAACATCTCGCCGCCGCGCTCGATGAGCTCCTTGATGCGGCCGACGATGAAGAAGAACGGCCGGCCCTTGGCGTCGAGCACCATGAAGCCCTCGTCGCCGGTCTGCAGGACGCCGAACTGGAACGTCTTGGCGTTCGCCTCCTCGTTGTGGAAGTATTCCTTCATGAGGTTGCGGCCGGCGACGACGATCTCGCCCCACGCCTCGTGGCCGACGGGTTGCCCAAGCCGGCCGGGGGGCTTCGGCGCGCCGGTCTTGGGGTCGAGGATGCCCATCTGGTTGTGCTGGATGGGGACGCCGATGCTGGGGAAGCCGTGGAACGACATGGCCGCCTGGTACTCCTTGTCCGACAGGCCCGTGGGGAGGAAGCACGAGTAGCACGTCGTCTCCGACATGCCCCAGCCGTGTAGGATGCGCAGGCCGAACTTCTGCGTGAAGCCCTCGGCGACGTCGACGTAGAGCTGGCCGGCGCCGCAGATGACGGTGCGGAACCGCTCGCGCAATCCAGGATACTGTGCCAGGTCCTCGCCGATGTCCGTCAAGGCCTTCAGCATCGCGGGGACGACAGACGTGGCGGAGACGTTCTCG
>JAXDQP010000055.1:0-9932 GCA_034667745.1 Thermoplasmata archaeon | reverse complement strand
CGGCCCCAGGACTCGACGGTCGTCTGCTGCGCGGCGTGGGCGGGGCGGGCCATGCCCGCCACCACGGCGCGGCAAGGATAAGGCAAGCCGACGGATGCAACGGGCCCGGGGTTGGAAGCGCGTGCCTCGCAAAGACTCATATCAAAGACCCGAGTCGCCGCGTCGTCGCTCCCGCCTCGAAGCGGGAGAGCACGGGCCTGTGGTCTAGTCGGTTATGACGTATCCTTCACACGGATGAGATCACCAGTTCGAATCTGGTCAGGCCCACTCACAGCAGCAGACGAACCCGGACTCCTCTCCTGGAGGGAGGACCGCGGCACCGCGCCCCCACGTTTCGGTGGGCGCGTGTTGCGGACTCCTGTCATCTGCCCAAAGATGGACAAACAGGGAGGCGCGGGAAAACGTCCAACAGGCGCCTGCCTTTGAAATGACGAAAGAAACCGAAAGCCGCTTCCTCGACCGGTCCAATTTGGAGCTCGACTCATGGGTTCAGCTGGAGGGCGTATGGGTACGCGAAGGAGATGGCACCGCCCGCGTGAACCAGGACGAGGACCATGGTCAGGGTCGAGGCGCCGCCAGTCACTTTGCTGCCCAGCACTGTGACGCGCAAGTCGCCGCCAACGGCGTGCCCGATGGGGATGCCGGAGGCTTGGGCGAGGCCGCCGTTGCTGACGAGGCATTGGTCGCTCAGGGTTGCGCCCTCCAGGCGAACCGTGATTGAGTCGGAGGCGCCGAAGCCGACGGCGGAACACAGGATGTGGACGCTCCACGTGCCGGTGACGGCGTGGATGCGCAGAACGGACTGCGCGGAGGCGGTCACGGTGGCCAGGCTGGTGCTGGCGGATGTGCCGCTGGCACCCAACGCCGTGGCCCCCGCGTCTCCAGCCAGGAGCGTTTCCTCGGCGCCCTTGGCCATCGGGGTCGTGGCGATGCCCTGGGTCAACGACATGGCCGCGGCCAGCCCCGGGAAGGCAATGGCCGTAGCCAGTGCCACCCACGCCCCGATGCATGGCACGTGGGAGGGGGAAACGGGCATGGCGCGGACTCCTGGCGAGGGTCGCCCGGATTAGACCACGACGATGCTGGCGTCGATGCTGAAACCGCCCACGGCCCCGGCCGCGGTGCCATCCGCAATCGCCAACGTGACGCTGATGTCCAGGCTGGTGCTGACCGCCAGCGCGAAGGAAGCGGACGCGGCGGAGGCCACGGCGTCCCACGTCGCCAGTGTGGTGGCGCCGTTCTTGACGGTCACGATGAAGCTGGTGATGGCGGCGTTGGGGGCCACGCTGCGTGACAGGGTGACCGTGTAGGCGTTGGTGACGTGGGTGTCCGTGATCTTGAGGACCTTGCCCAATGCGGTGCTGGTAGCCCCCGGGATGCCGCTCACGGAGAGCGCGGCGGTGGTGCCGCTTGCGCCCAGCACGACCGTGGCGTAGCCTGCTGTGTTGAGGGCGGCGTAATCGGTGCCGTTCTGGAACAGCACATCGGGGGTCTTGGAGATGGGGGAGACGGCGACGCTCTGCAGGATCAGCATCGTGGCCACGGCTGCCCCCAGCAGGGGGACCGCAAGCAATGCGAACCAGCCGCGGGCCATCTGGTTCTTGCGCACGTGGGGCGTGGAGGTCGGGGGGGTCTGGCTGGCGCTGGTTTGCGAAGGAATCATAAGAATCTCAAATACTCTAATTGAACCTCGGCACCCCTCCGATAAGGAGGGCGACCATGCCGCTTATCCCTAGGGGCTGGCTGCATCCCTACTATAAGGACCCGAAGGCCGACGCATCGAGCCCCGAGGATGCGTCGCGTGACTGCGGGCCGCCTGACTCGGGGCGCAACCCTTTCGCAGGGGCGGTCAAGGGCAGGGAGATGCAGAAGGACGCTCCCTTGCCTTCGCCTTGGCTTTCGCACCAGATGCGGCCGCCGTGCTGCTCGATGATGCCGCGGCTGATGTAGAGGCCCAGCCCCGTCCCCGTGTGGTTGCCCTGTGGGGTGTTCAACAGGCGAGTGAAGGGCTGGAAGATTCTCTCCAAGTCGCCGGCAGCCACACCGGGCCCCGTGTCCGCCACGATCAGGCTGGCCCCGTCCGCCGTGGGCTTGAGCTCCACGCGGACCGTTCCGCCCCGGGGCGTGAACTTGAAGGCGTTGGACAGCAGGTTCGTGGTGACCTGCTCCATGCGGCGCCGATCCGCCGTGACCGCGAGCTTCGCGGGGGCGTCGAAGACCAACGCAAGGCCCCGTTCCTCCGCCTCGGGGCGCAGCGCATCCACGGTCTGGCGCACGGATTCGGCCAGGTCGAAGGCTTTCATGTCTAGGTCCAGGTGGCCCGACTGCAGGCGCGAGGCGTCGAGCAGGTCCGCCAGGAACCCCGATAGGCGCTCCAGGTTGCCTCTGAGGCGGTCCAACGGCTTCCGGTTCGTGCCCCCCTTGGCCGTCTCGTCGCTGGCAAGCTGGAGGTTCAGGCGCATGGGGGTCAAGACGTTGTTCAGGTCGTGCGCCACCATGCCGATGAACTGCGACTTGAACTCGTTCAACTCCTCCATGTGGTGCAATTGCTTGCCTTGCTCCTCGGTCGCCTTGCGGTCGGTGACGTCCTCGATGGTGCCGCAGAGCCGCACGACCTTGTCTGCCTCCCGTTGCGTGACCCAGCCGCGATGCCGCACCAGCCGCGTCTTGCCATCCCGCAGGGTGCGCACCACGACATCGAACTCCCGCTGCGCGGCGATGGCCTGCCGGACGGCATCCTCGAGGACTGGCCGATCCTCGGCTTCGATGCGGTCCATGAAACGGTCGATGGGGTGCGGCGGCGAATCCACGGGGATGCCCCAAATGCGGCACCCTTCCGCAGAGAACACCGCGCTGTCGCTGGCAGCATCCCAACACCAGGAGCCAACGTGGGCGAGCGATTCGGCCTCCTCCAGCATGGCTTGGTGGCGATGCTCCTCCTCGGCGGTCCGCAATCGCCTCAATCGCTCCGTAATGTCCATTCTTCCTTCATGTTGAAGGAGACCGTGGCTTGAACTTAATTTGTGAGAACTGGGACCGCAGAGGGTGGCCGCCCTGCCGCGCGGTGGCAAAAATCGACTTCAGGTCAATCGTCGTGATGGAAACGATGGGAGCGAGCCTGGCCCTGCGAGAGGAGTTCGATTGCCTTGGCCGCCAGCACCTCAGCGTCGAACGGTTTGGCCAGCAGGGCTGAGAAATGGGCTTCGTGGGTGGCCCTGTAGGCCAGGCCGGCGCTAGGATGACCCGTCATGAGGATGGCCGGTGGAGACTTCTTGGCTCGCCGGAGGATTTTGGCCAAGTCGATGCCGGAGAGGCCCGGCATCCGGTAGTCTGTGATGACGAGGTCCACGGGATGGTCGCAGAGGTACTGGAGGGCTTCCGCGCCCGATTCGGCGGGGTAGATGAGCGCTCCCGGAATGAGGCTCCTCAACGAGTCAGACAGGGGCATCAGCACGTCCAGGTCATCATCCACGATGAGGATGGAGGGGCCCTTCGCTGCACTTTGGGACGACCGCTTGGCATCCGCTTGCAGGTCAATGGCGGAGCCGCCGATATGCGTCATGCATGACCCTCGGCACCCGTCCTATAAGGAGGGATGGGGCAGGGAAACGTCCCGTTCATCGTGATTGGCTCTCGTGTCTCTCCGGCGAGACAAGTCGTTGCCAACACGGAATGAACAGCACCTTGCAAGGCGTCATGGGTTCCGTTCTCCTTAAGAACCCCGCCCGTGTCGGCGCGACTCGTCCCTTTGGGGTGGCCGCCTGACAAGCGGCCCGGGCCGGCTACAACCGTGGCAGGTCCTACGCCGAAGAGATACCCTAGCTCTGGTAGTGTAGCGGCCTATCATGGGACCCTGTCACGGTCCCGACCTGGGTTCAAATCCCAGCCAGGGCGTTCGGTGAGGAGGCGTGCGCCGCGCGGCGCCGGCATTGCGCGTCCAGCGGCGGCACTATGGCGATGGCTACGGAGCCGCCCGGCGGGCTGCACGCACACGGCGCACGGCGGCACGGTCGCCTTCGGGACGGAGGCGTTGGGACTGGCCTAGACGAGGACGCGGCTCATCAACATCAGCAGGATGGCGACGCCGAGCATCGCCAGCGACTGGACGGCGAGGCGGCCCATCTTGGCGCCGAGCATGGCCATCTGCTGGCCCTGCTCCGGGGTCGGGGCGCCCTGGACGCTGCGGCAGACGGCGAGCCACTTCCTCTCGGTCGGCATGTTGGTGGCCAGGCCGTGCCCGAAGGCGAGCAGGGCGACGATGGCGCCGAGGGTGAGCCAGAGGTTGCGGCCGACGAAGGGGGCCTCGTGGATGCGCTCCTGCCCGTACAGCGCGGCGCCGAACAGGATGGTCAGCGCGCCGTTGATGGCGAAGTATTTCCCGATGCCGCCGCGGCGGGCCAGCGTGAGGGCGAAGCCGGTGGCGGCGGGGCCGGCCTGCATGAGGGTGCGGCCGATGACGAGGACCTGGTAAGCGGCGCCGCCGAACCAGAGGGTGGCGAAGAGCACGTGCAGCAGGACGAGGGCGCCGACGGAGGAGAACTCCATGCCGGCTGACTCCGGGTGGCGCACTTCAGGCTTCCTTGTTGGGCGCTGGTTGCCGGGAAATGGGTGCGGCGCCGCGCAGGTTTTCGGCCGAACTCCAGGCGGTTTTTCGGGCGGAAGATGGCGTCAAAAGAGGGGCCGCGGCGAATTTTATGAAAGAAGATGGCTGTGCTAAAATCCCATTTATCCGCAAAAGGAGATGGTCGGCGTCCGTTTCGGGGACCTGATGCTGCCGCCCACCACGGTCGTCGCGCTCCTTGCGCTCGCTGCGGCTCTGGCCCGCCTCGCCGCCGTGGCGTGGTCCCCGCGCCGCCGCACGCCTCGCCGGCCCTGGCAGCTGGACCTCCGGCTGCGCCTGCGCCGGGGCCCCTGACGGCTACGCCGGCACGCCTTGCCCAATGCGCCTGGCCAGCGCCATCCAGTCGAACGCCGGGGCCTCGGCCCGCTCCAGCAGGCCCTGCCCGGCGCGGGTGACCTGGAGGTCGCCCATGGAGGCCTGCGAGCCGCGCAGCAGGAACACCCGGCACTCCAGCAGCCCCGCCGCCTCCAGGCGGCCCAGGACCCCCTGCGCCTGCTCCACGGACCACTGGAAGGCCTTCATCACGTCCGAGTCGAAGAGGAGGGGGGAGCCTCCCTGCGCCCGCAGCCAGCGCAGCACCTCCAGGTCCTCCGGACCGTCCATGCCAACTTCATTGGGACAGCTTTGGTTCAACCCTGCGGCGGCCCCAACATGTCGGCGTTGCTTGGGAAACGGGAGGTTTCGGTCAGCCTTATCGCCACCTTGCGGGTCAAGGCTGCTGGTGGGGTTGGCGACGGTCCGCTTTGGCCTGGATGAGGACACCTGGGACGCCCTGCAGGGGCTCTGCCGCGGCGTCGGCCGCACCGAGAAGGAGGTGTTCCAGGACGCGCTGGCCTACATGGTCGGCGTCGGGAACATCCTCCTGGAGGAACAGGAGACGGGCGAGGAGTTCCCCGGCGCCTCCGCCCTCGAGCGGGCCGACCACCTTCTGGACGGGCCGCCCACGCCACAGGGCATGGCGGACGCTGGGCGGGAGCTCGACGCCGGGGAGCGCCAGAGCGAGCAGGGCCAGTGGCTGCTGGAGAAGGCCGCCAAGGCCGAGCGGCGCTACACCGCCCACCCCGACCTGTGGGCGCGGCTCCTGGCCGGAGTCTTCCAGGCGGCCGAGGCCGGCACGCTCGAGACGTGACCGCCCGCGGCCTGTGGCTCCACACTCGCCGCCCTCCGGCCTCCTCCCTGCCCCTGAAACGCATAAATAGACCCCTCTTGTGGCCCGCCTTACCCAGGTGAACTGTCATGGCGAAGAACCCTGCCCGCATGTACCGCAAGATCATGCAGCACGCCTACACCCGCCGCGAGTTCATGGGCGGCGTGCCGGGCAACCGCATCCTCCAGTTCGAGTCGGGCAAGCCCAACGGCGACTTCCCCGTCATCCTCAACCTCATCCCTGAGGAAGAGGGCCAGATCCGCCACACCGCCCTCGAGGCGATGCGCATCACCGCCGTCCGCGCCCTCGACTCGACCCTGGGCCGCGAGAACTACCACCTCAAGGTCCGCGTCTACCCGCACCACGTCCTGCGCCAGAACAAGCAGGCCAGCGGCGCCGGCGCCGACCGTGTCTCCATGGGCATGCGCCTGGCGTTCGGCAAGGCCATCGGCACCGCCGCCCGCGTCGCCCCCGGCCAGACCATCCTCACCGTCAAGGTGCCCGCGCGCGGCTTCGCGGCCGCCAAGGACGCCATGCGCAAGGCGTACAACAAGGTCGCCAGCCCCTGCCACATCGACGTGCAGGGCCTCGACCTCGTCACCTTCTAGGGCCGGACTGGATTCCAGGTGGCTCTCCTGTTGGGTTTAGCGCAGCCTCCTGGAAAGCAACGCGCCGGCGCGGCACGGCACCTTCTAATCCAACCTCTCCATGGCAAGGGTGGTTGGTGACCTGACGAGACTCCGGCGCGGCCTCCTGGCCTCTGCGGTCCTCCTCCTGGCCCTCTCGGGCTGCCTCGCGCTCGTCCTGTCGCACGACGCCGTGGGGAGCGACGCCCGCTCCCTCGCCGCCGCGTCCGTCGGGCAGGAGGCGAGCCTGAAGGGCTCCTTCGCCCCCTACCTCGTGACCCCCGCCGCCAACGACGCGCGCTGGGCCCCCGTCGCGCCCGTGCTGGGCAACGTGACCTACGTCCTGCTGGGCATGGAGCCGAGCGTGGTCGTCCTGGTGACGGCCGAGCAGCCCCACCCCGACCTGGCGGGCGCCATCGTGCGCGGCCCCATCGCCCTGAGCCTGCCCCACCCCGACGGCTCGGGGCGGACGCTCCTGGTGGTGCGCGCCCTGGAGTGGACGCACCCCATCGTCTTCGGGTGACGAGCGCGTGGCGCCGCTGTGGCTGCTGGTGGCGTTCCTGGCCCTGCTCGGGCTGGCGATGCTCGGCTACGCCGTGGGGGCCCTCGACCTGCTCGGCTCCGTCGCCTCGTTCTTCCTCGGCCTCCTCATCGCGCTGCTGGGCGGCCTCGACTGGCTGTTCCTCATGGTGGCCTTCACCGGCCTCGGCGTCGCCGCGACCCGCCTGGGCTACGGCAAGAAGAAGGAGCGCCGCCTGGCGGAGGGGGAGGCGGGCGAGCGCGGCGTGGCGAACGTGATGGGCAACGGCGCCGCCGCCGGCCTCGCCGTGCTGGCCAACCAGGTCCCGCAGGTCCCCCACCTCGCCGTCCAGCTGGCCTTCGCCACCGCCATCGCCGCCGTCACCGCGGACACCCTGGCCTCCGAGATTGGCAGCCTCGCCAACCGGGTGCGCTCCATCCTGCCGCCGTTCCGCCCCATCCCGGTCGGCAGCAACGGCGGCGTGAGCCTCGCGGGCCACCTGAGCGCCCTCGCCGGCGCCGCCCTCATCGCGGCCCTCGCCGTCCCCCTCGTCGGCGTCCCCTGGCAGTGGGCCTGGGTGCCGCTCGTGGGCGGGTTCCTCGGCTGCCAGTTGGACAGCGTCCTGGGCGCGACGCTGGAGCGCGACGCGGGCAAGAGCGGCCCCCTCACCAAGCAGGACGTGAACTTCCTCGCCAGCGCAATCCCGGCCGTGCTGATTGTCGTCGCGGGGACGGCCGCGTTCCTGCTGCGCTCAGGTTGAAGTGCGCGCTCCGGGTGCGGGCCGCATGGACGCCGCCGCCAAGAAGCACGCCCTGCGCCTCGTGCCCTACGGCCTCTACCTCGCCGGCGCGCGCCACGGCGACGGCCGCACCACGGTCAGCCTCGTGTCGTGGTTCACCCAGGCCAGCTTCGACCCGCCGCTGGTCGTCCTCGGCATGCACCGCGAGTCGGAGGCGTTCAAGGCCGTCGGCGAGACCGGCGTGCTGGCGCTGAACCTCCTGGGCGCGACGCAGAAGGAAATCGTGAAGGGCTTCTACAAGCACGTCGAGGTCAAGGACGGCAAGGCCGGCGCGCTCGCCGTCGTCCCCGGCCCCGCGACGGGCTGCCCCGTGCTGCCGGACCTGCCTGCGGCGCTGGAGCTGCGCAAGCGCGCCGAACTTGAGGGCGGCGACCACGCGGCCATCCTGTTCGAGGTCGTGGAGGCGCACGTCCACCACAAGGAGATGAAGGCGCTCGACCACGGCACAGCGGGCCTGCATTACGCCGGGTGAGCGCACGGGGCCGCCGCCTCTGTCACAGCCACCAAGGCCATGAAGGGGCCAGGCGATTCCTTCCGGCATGGAACGCGCCCTCCGGTTCCTGGTGGTCGAGTTCCCGAGCGAGGGCTTCGTGATGACGCGCTTCACCCGCGCGCACCCCCTCTGCACCGTGGACCTCGTCAGCGAGCGCGGCGTCGCCTGGCGCGGCGAGCGCATCCATCCCGCCCTGTTCCTGGCCAAGGGCGTCGCGTGGCGCGAGTTCCAGGACCTGCTGGAGGAGTTGGCGCGCATGCACGGGCCGGCCACCATCCTCCGCCGCGACCCGGCCGGCCTGGCGTGGCTGTGCCGGGTCAGCTTCCACGAGTCCCACCTGGGGCCGGAGGGGCACGCCCTGGCGCAGTTCCAGGACCGCTTCGGGCCGCCGTGGCTGCACGTCGAGCAGGGCGTCCTGCACCTGCGCGCCCGCCTGGGCGAGACGATGGACGCGGAGGTGCTCGTCGACCAGCTCACGAGCTTCCTCGAGGCCACCGGCGTGCAGGCGCAGGTCGAGGTGCAGGAGCTGGGCCCCAACGACTACGGCGTCTGGGAGGAGCTCCTGCAGGCCGGCGCCGGGCTCACGCCCTAGCCGCGCCGGAACGGACGCCTGATATGGGGGCAGGCGGGATGGCTCCGCATGACTGAAGCCATGAGCGAGGCCGACGCCCGCCAGTGGGCGATGTTCACCCACCTGTCCGCCCTGAGCGGCCTCGTCACCGGCCTGGGCTGGATTCTCGGCCCGCTCATCCTGTGGCTCGTCAAGAAGGACGCCTCGCCCTTCGTGGACCGCCAGGGCCGCGAGGCCGTCAACTGGCAGCTCACGATGCTCATCGGCTACGTCATCGGCTTCATCCTGCTCCTGGTCCTCGTCGGCTTCCTGGTCCTGCTGGCGCTCTTCGTTCTGAACCTCGTCTTCAGCATCCTGGCCGGCCTGCGCGCCCAGCGCGGCGAGCCCGCCGGCTACCCGTTCGCCATCAAGTTCCTCAAGTAGCATGGTGGACGCCGCGTTCATCGCCGCCACCGTCCGCCAGGCGCTCCCGGGCGCCCACGTCGAGGCCACCGACCTGACCGGCGGGGGCGACCACTGGCGCGCCCTCGTCGTGGACGCGCGGTTCGAGGGACTGCGGCCGCTCGCCCGCCAGCGCCTCGTGCTGGAGCCGTTCAAGCCACACATCGCCAGCAACGTGGTGCACGCGCTCGACCTGGTGTGCAAGACGCCTGCGGAAGCGGCGAAAGGCGCTTGAACCACGAAGCGCACGAATCCCACGAACCGCAGGCAGCCTTGCGCAATCCGTAGCTGCGGGGTGGGGAAGCGCGCAGCCCAAAGCTGAAGACCCCGCACGCCCCGTCCCACGCATGGCCCTCCCGTTCCACGGCGCCCCCGCCCCCACGCCGCCCGGCGCCGCCTCCCCGCTCACCCCCGCGCTGCGCGCCGAACTGCAGGCGACCGTCTCCGGGCACGACCTCGTCCTCTTCATGAAGGGAACGCCGGACGCGCCGCAGTGCGGCTTCAGCAACCGCGCCGCGCGGGCGCTGGACGCCGTCGGCAAGCCCTACCACCACGTCAACGTCTTCGCGCAGGCCGACATCGCCGCCTACGTCCGCGCCCTGGCGGAGTTCGCCGACTTCCCGACCCTGCCGCAGGTGTGGGTCAAGGGGGAACTGGTCGGCGGCAGCGACATCGCGCTGGAGATGGTGGAGTCCGGCGAGCTGCAGAGGATGC
>JAXDQP010000054.1:0-21231 GCA_034667745.1 Thermoplasmata archaeon | reverse complement strand
GGGGGTTAACCCCCCCCCCCCCCCCCCCTGCCAAGGCTTTTCCCACCCGCGTTGGCTGCCGCCGTTGGTCCGCATGCGCACCACACTCATCGTCGCCGCCCTCGTCCTGCTCTCCGCTCTCGCCATCGCGCCCGAGGCCACGGCGACGCCCTGCGACCCCGACACGCTCATCTTCAACGAGTGCGGCTTCAACTGCCAGCCCAACGACGCGGTCTGCCAAAACGCCGTCCGCGTCGGCGCCTGCGTCATGCTCACCGTCCACGACCGCGTCTGCTAGGTGGTTCCAATGAACTTCGTCGCCCTCCTGGCCGCCCTCACGCTTGCCCTCGCCATCGCCCCCGTCGCCGACGCCGCCCCCGGCGGGCCCACCTGCGACCCCGACTCCGGCCCCTTCGACGCCTGCAACTGGCAGTGCTCCCCCAACCTTGAGCAGCCCTGCGCCATTCTCCTGACCATCGGCGGCTGCCTGTGGCGAGCGGTGTTCACCCAGAACTGCTAGCCCTCAAGAGAACCATTCATAAGCGCGGCGTCCTCGGAAGGAGTGCCCGATGCGAATCGCCGTCCTCCTGCAAGACCGCTGCCAGCCGAAGCTCGCCAGGCCCGGGGGCTCCGCCCCCAGGCGTCACCCCCGGGGGCAGGGCCATCTCGCTTCGCTCGACGGCCCGGACCGTTGCGGGATGCTTGGCAAGGTGCTCGCATGAGAATCGCCGTCCTCCTCCAAGACCGGTGCCAGCCGAAGAAGTGCCAGCAGGAGTGCATCCGCTTCTGCCCCCCGGTCCGCAGCGGCGTCATCGACACCATCAAGATGAGCCCGGAGACCGAGAAGCCCGTCATCTCGGAGGAGCTCTGCATCGGGTGCGGCATCTGCGTCAACAAGTGCCCCTTCGACGCCATCCGCATCATCGGCCTGCCCGAGCAGCTCGAGGCGGACCTCGTGCACCAGTACGGCAAGAACGGGTTCCGCCTGTTCAAGCTCCCCGTCCCCAAGCTCGGCGCCGCCACCGGCATCCTGGGCCCCAACGGCATGGGCAAGACCACCGCCATCAAGGTCCTCGCGGGCGAGGAGATTCCCAACCTCGGCGAGTGGGAGAAGACCCCGAGCTGGGAGCCCATCCTGGCGAAGTACAAGGGCACGGAGCTTGGCGACTACCTCAAGATGGTCGTGGACAAGGGCGTCCGCACCGCGCGCAAGCCGCAGTACGTCGACCAGCTCCCCAAGGCGTTCAAGGGCACGGTCCGCAGCCTGCTGAAGAAGACGGACACGGACGGCCGCTGGGACCTCGTGGTGCCCCGCCTCAACATCGACCACGTCCTGGAGCGCACGATGGACCAGGTGTCCGGCGGCGAGCTGCAGCGCATCGCCATCGGCGCGACGCTGCTGAAGGACGCGGACGTCTACTTCTTCGACGAGCCGAGCAGCTACCTCGACATCCACGAGCGCCTCCGGGTCGCCCGCGTCATCCAGGACCTGGCGCAGAAGAAGCGCGTCATCGTCATCGAGCACGACCTTGCCATCCTCGACTTCCTCACCGAGCAGGTCCACCTCGTCTACGGCGAGGAGGGCACCTACGGCGTGATGACCTCGGCGCGCAACGTCCGGCACGGCATCAACACCTACCTCACCGGGTTCCTGCCGGAGGAGAACATCCGCGTCCGCGAGGACCCCATCCGCTTCGAGAGCCGGCCGCCGCGCCCCAAGTCGGAGCTCATCGACCTGCTCGACTTCCCGGCGCTGCACAAGGACCTCGGCTCCTTCAAGCTCGACAGCGAGCCCGGCACCATCCACCACGGCGAGGTGGTCGGCGTCGTCGGCCCCAACGGCACCGGCAAGACGACGTTCGTCAAGATGCTCGCCAAGGTCGTGCCGCCCGACGGCGACATCAAGCTCCCCGACGTCAAGGTGAGCTACAAGCCGCAGTACGTGAAGGCCGACTACGAGGGGACTGTCAAGGAGCTGTTCCTGACACAGGCCCCCGAACTGCTCCAGGCCGGCTTCTACCAGTCCGAGATTGCCCGCCCGATGACGCTCAAGCCGCTGCTGGAGAAGGAATGCAGCGCGCTCTCCGGCGGCGAGCTGCAGCGCGTGGCCGTCTCGCTCGCGCTCTACCGCGACGCCGACGTCTACCTGCTCGACGAGCCCAGCGCCTACCTCGACGTCAACCAGCGCATCAACACCGCCAAGACCATCCGGCGCGTGATGGAGAAGAAGGCGAAGTCGGCACTCATCGTCGACCACGACGTCTACTTCCTCGACCTGGTGGCCGACAGCATGATGGTCTTCGGCGGCGAGCCCGCCATCCACGGCCAAGCCAGCGGCCCCCATCTGCTGCGCGACGGCATGAACCGCTTCCTCAAGGACGTCGGCGTCACCTTCCGCCGCGACAACGAGACCCGCCGCCCGCGCATCAACAAGCCGGACAGCCGCCTCGACCGCGAGCAGCGCGAGGCCGGCGAATACTACTACGCGCCGGAAGAGGCGTAGGCGGCTCCCCCCAACCGCGGATGACCGTCGAGGCGACAAGGCTGAAGACCCCTGCCCGGCCTCGCCGCGCGATGAACGCGGGTGCCTTGGCGCTCCGGGTCGGCCTGGGCCTCGTGGTCTCCCTCGTGGCGTTCGCGGGCATCGTGTACGCCACCGACTACGGCGTCGAGGCCACCGTCGTCAGCAAGGAGTGCGGCGGCTCGGGCGCCTCCCCCGGCGGTCCCTTCCCGCTCGCGGCGCCCAGCGTCACGGTGAAGACCAGGCTCGGCGGCCTGCGGCACACCCAGTCGCTGCCGCCGCAGCAGTGCGCCGTGGTGCAGGTCGGCAACTACGTGGTCTACCACATCCGCAGCGGGCGCACCGTCCTCTACGACCACGAGGGCGGCCGCTGCCTCTACGACTCCACGGGCGGCCTGGCCGACTGCCCCTCGTAGCGGACCCGAACGGCACCGTGATGTAGCGGCGGCCGGGTGCCCGGGCATGGCCTCCAAGAAGGGCACGGACCAGGCCGTCGGCGTGGTCCTGATGGTGGTCGGCGCCCTCATCGCCCTCGGCAAGCTCGGCCTCGGCCTCCTCGTCCAGGTGGCCGCCGTCGCCGCCATCGTGGTCGGCGTCCTCGTCCTCGTCGGCCGCAGCCGCGGCTCGCAGGCGTTCGGCATCGGCCTCGTCGTCGCCGGCGCCCTCGTGCTGGGCAGCGGCTACCTCCAGGCGGGCCTCACCTTCCTCGTCAACGTCGTGGTCGGCGTCCTGGTGGCCGTCGCGGGCTACCTCAAGTTCAAGTCGCGCTGGTAGCCCGCCGGTGGCCACGGCCGAACGCCCTATGTAGGAGCCGCCAGTCGCGCCGCCATGGCCCTGCAGGACGGCGACGTCGTCAAGTTCGACTACACGCTCTGGGTGGACGGCAAGCCCGTGGAGACCTCCGACGAGGCGGTCGCCAAGAAGGAAGGCATCTTCCGCGAGGGCCGCCGCTACCGCCCCCTCACCGTCAGCCTGGGCGGGCGCCAGATCATCCCCGGCCTGGAGTCGCACATCCGCAGCCACGGCCAGGTCGGCACGCCCGTCAAGGTCGAGCTGGCCGCCGCGGACGCCTACGGCGAGCGCAGCGCCGACAAGGTGCGCGACATCCCGATGGCGCAGTTCAAGAAGCAGAAGGTCGAGCCGAAGGTCGGCATGCAGGTCGGCCTGGAGGGCCAGCAGGGCATCGTCACCCGCGTCGCGGGCGGCCGCGTCCGCGTCGACCTCAACCACGACCTCGCCGGCAAGCCGCTGACCTACGAGTACACCATCCGCGAGGTCGTCGGCGACGACAAGGCGAAGGTCGAGGCGGTGCTGGCCAACCTGTTCCAGCCCGGCAGCTACAAGGTCACCGTCGACGACCAGGCGGTCACGTTCGAGGTGCCCGAGGGCGCCAAGTTCGACCAGAACTGGATGATGGCGAAGTTCCGCATCGTGGCCGAGCTGCGCGCCGCCACCCAGAAGAGGAAAGAGATTCGCCTCCTCGAGGTCTTCCCCGTCACGGACGAGGAGCCGGGCCACGAGGGCCACGGCCACGGTCCCGGCGAAGGCCACTAGGCGCCCCGCCCACTCTCGACCGCGGATTCCACGGATTGCGCGGAGAGAGGTTTGAATCCGCGTCATCCGCGCAATCCGCGGTTCCGCGCGGAATAGACAACGGCTTTCAAGTTCCGCGCTCGTCGCCGCTTCGTGCGCCGCTGGCTCATCGTCTCCCTCTGCGTCCTGGCGGGCCTCCTCATGGTCTACGCCGCCTACGCGCTGTTCGTCTCCTACGACAACGGCACCCACGTGCGGGCGACCATCCACGCCGGCCAGTACCTCGACGGGCCGAAGAAGGGCCAGATGTACTACCACTGCTCCGACGTCTCCGGCGGCGCCGTGAAGGACGACGGCGACCAGTGCAGCCTGACGGTCCACAAGCGCGACAAGGTGACGCTCACCATCATCAGCGACGACGGCGGCGACCGCACGCACGACTTCCGCCTGCAGGGCTGGCAGTACTTCCTCTACCCGGCCGGCGCGGAGATGGAGCTGCACAGCGGCAGCCAGTCGGCGACCTTCACGGCATGGGCGACGGGCGACTACCCGTTCATCTGCGAGCTGGCCGGCCACAAGGACGCCGGGATGCGCGGCACGCTGCACGTCATCGCCTAGCCCCAACAGGAGGCCCCGGCCCGGTGCCCTCATAAAGTGCGGCCAACTCGCCGCGCCCGGAAGGACTGCCCTTGAGCCAGAGCCAGTTCCAGTGCATCGTCGTGGGCGGCGGGTTCGCCGGCTGCGCGGCCGCCATCCGCCTCGCCCAGAAGGGCGTCAAGGTCCTGCTCGTCGAGCGCGGCGACGAGGGCGGCGCCAAGAACCTGAGCGGCGGCATCCTGTGGGGCAACGACCTCGCCCGCATCCTCCCCGACTGGAAGGCGACGGCGCCCATCGAGCGCCCGGTCAGCAACAAGAAGGTCGGCTTCCTGGGCGAGAAGGGCTCCTCGTTCATCATCGACTACGCGGACCCGGTCCTCAAGACGGAGACCGTCGGCTACGCGGTGCTGCGCGCCCGCACCGACAAGTGGCTGCTGGAGCAGGCCAAGAAGGCGGGCGTGACGGTCATCACCGGCGTCAACGTCGAGGGATTGCACAAGCAGAACGGCAAGGTCGTTGGCGTCATCCAGGCCGGCGAGGCCACCTACGCCGACTGCGTCATCGTCGCGGACGGCGCCAACTCGCGCCTCACGCTCCAGGGCGACCTGCGGCACGGCGACAGGAAGCTCGACATGGACCACTACGCGCTCGGCGTGAAAGAGGTCCTGAAGCTGCCGAAGGCGACGCTGGAGGAGCGCTTCGGCTGCGGCGCCGACGGCGGCACGGCGGCGGAGTTCGTCATCGGCCGCAGCGACGGCGTCCTGGCGGGCGGCTTCCTCTACACCAACAACGACACGCTCTCGCTGGGCGTCGTCATCAACCTGCCCTCGATGAAGAACCAGGGCCAGCTCACGACGCACGACATCGTCGAGCAGTTCCGCCTCCACCCCTACATCCAGGGCCTTGTCAAGGGCGCCGAGCTCGTCGAGTACGGCGCGCACCTCGTGCCCGAGGGCGGCTACCAGGCGTTCTCGGAGCTCTACGCCGACGGCGTCCTGGTGGCCGGGGACGCGGCCGGCTTCTGCTTCAGCAACGGCATCGTCATCCAGGGCATGAACTACGCCGTCCGCTCGGGCATCTGCGCCGCCGACGCCGTGGTGCACGCCATCGCGCGGGACGACTTCTCCGCCGTCACCCTGCACCACTACGAGACGCTGCTGGAGAAGGACGGCATCATCGGGGACTTCAAGGAGTTCAAGTCGGTGGGCAAGTTCCTCTGGAACCCCCGCCTGTTCCAGAAGTACCCGGACTTCCTCGCCGCCGTCTTCCGCAACCTGCTCAAGGCCGAGGGGCCGAAGCAGAAGATGAAGAAGCACCTCTTCGCCGCGATGAAGGAGACCGGCGTGAGCAAGAAGGACCTCCTGCTCGACGGCATGAACGCGGGAGTGAACCTCTGATGTCCGCGCCCACGCACGCGCCCGGCACCCCGCGCGCCCCGAGCCACGCCGACCCGCTCGCCGGCCCGACCACGGACACCAAGCCCCGCACCGTGCCGCTGCCGGAGTCGCCGCTCAGCAAGCTGCCGGTGATGAACGTCAAGGCCCGCCTCGGCGCCGCCAAGTTCGTCACCGACGCGCACGACTTCCAGCACATCACCGTGGACCCGGAGATTTGCGAGACCTGCCCGCACACCATGTGCATCAACGCCTGCCCCGCGAAGTGCTTCGAGTTCGTGGACGGCCGCATGCAGTTCACTTACGAGGACTGCGTCGAGTGCGGCACCTGCGACATCGTCTGCACCCCCGGCAGCGTCAAGTGGAACAACCCGCGCGCCAGCTTCGGCGTCAACTACCGCTACGGCTGAGCAGGCGCTGGGAGAGGGTGGCGGATGCAGGGAGGCTCTTAGCGAAAGCGTCAACGGCCGCCCGTCGCTGGCGGGGCCGTGCGCTGGGTTGCCGCCTCGCTTGCCGTGCTGGCCCTGCTTGCCGGCTGCTTCGCCCCCAAGGCGGGCAGCATGGAAGGCCCGCTTGCGCGCCACGACACCATCGGGCACGTCTTCGTGATCGTCCTGGAGAACGAGGACTACGCCAGGACCTTCGGCAAGCCGCCGCCGTCGCCCTACCTCGCGGAGAACCTCACGCGCATGGGGCGGCTGCTGAGCGACTACTACGGAATCGGGCACGCCAGCCTCGGCAACTACGTCGCGATGGTCAGCGGGCAGGCGCCGAACGTCGCCACGCAGGCGGACTGCCCCTACTTCACCGAGTTCGCCGGCCAGGTCGCGCCCGACGGGCAGGCGGTGGGGCAGGGCTGCGTCTACCCGGCCGGGGTCAAGACCATCGCAGACCAACTGGAGGCGGCCGGACGTTCCTGGCGGCTCTACGCGGAGGACATGGCCAACGGCACCGGCCAGCCGACCGCCTGCCGCCACCCCGCAATCGGCGCGCAGGACACCTCGCAGGGCAGCGGCGGCGAGCGCGACCAGTACGCGACGCGGCACGTTCCGTTCGTCTACTTCCACAGCGTCATCGACGACCAGAAACGCTGCGACAGCCACCTCGTCGACCTCAACCACCTCCCCGCCGACCTCGCGGCCGCCGCGACGACGCCGGAGTTCGCGTTCATCGTCCCCGACGTGTGCAGCGACGGCCACGACGCCCGGTGCGCCAACCCCCGCCAGCGTGGCGAGTACGACGGCATCGACGACTTCCTGCGCGCCTGGGTGCCGCGCATCCTCGCCTCGCCCGCCTACCAGAAGGACGGCCTGCTCGTCGTGACCTTCGACGAGGCGGAGCAGGGCAGCCCCGACGCCTGCTGCGACGAGCCCACGGGCCACAACACGGCGCGCCCCGGCATCACCGGCCCCGGCGGCGGCCGGACGGGGACGGTCCTGCTGGCGCCCTGCCTCGACGCAGGCACAGTGGACGCGACGCCCTACAACCACTACAGCCTCCTGCGGACCCTGGAGGACCTGTGGGGCCTGCCGCACCTGGGCTACGCGGGGCAGGCGGGGCTCGCCCCCATCAACCTTGCGCCGTGCCGCGCGGCCTAACGGTCTCTGGCCCGTTCGGCCTTCCGCCGCCCAACGGCGAGCAAGAGGAGGAACGCCAATGCCACGGCAGCGGCGAGGAGGCCCAGTCCCAGGGGCTCGCGCCACCCGGCCACGAGCCACGCGAACGCGCCGAGCACCAGCACCCCCGCGGCCCAACGGGAACGGCCCTGCGTTGAACGGAGGCGCTTGTCCGCCTCCTCGGCAGCGGCCTCAAGCCTCGCCTGGGTCCGCTTCGCCTCGCGCTGGGCCTGCTCCAGGTCCTTCACCTGCTGCCGGAGTGCCTGCAGCTCCTGCTTCGCGGCGGCCCCAGCCTCGACCCGTTGCTGCGCGTTGTCGGCCCGGCGGCGCACCGTCTCCGTGCGGTCGGCCAGCTCCTTCGCCTGCTCGCGCCGGTGCGCCTCCCACTCCGCCTGCTCGCGCTTGAGGTTGTCGTGGCGGCGCTGGTGCTGCGCCTTGAGGTCGCGCATCTTGCCGTCGAACTCGCGCTCCAGGTCGCGCCGGCGCGCGGCCAGCTCCCGCTGCGCCTCCGTCGGGTCGGCGGCCTCGTCCACCATGCGGACCGGGCAGCGCGGGCCGCCCCATAGCCCCATCGCGCTTGGGGGCCGCCCCTTCCCGGGACGCACCCCTTAAATCGGAGCCCCAAGTCGCCGCCCCAGGGCCGGGTCCAGGAGTCCAGCCTGGGCAAGGCCCGAGGGTAGCCTCCATGGCCCACTCGCCGCCGCCGTCCAGCCCGTCGCCCTACAGCCCGGCCAAGCCGTTCCTGCTGCGGGAGGGCCGTCCGCTGCACGTGGCCGTCTGCATGAAGATGACGCCCGACGCGACGGACCTCACCATCGACCCGGTGAAGAAGACCCTCGACCGCACCAAGGTCAAGAACATCATCAACCCGCCCGACGAGAACGCGTTCGAGCTGGCCCTCCAGCTCAAGGACCGCTTCGGCGCGCAGGTCTCGGTCGTCACGATGGGTCCGCCCTTCTTCGACATCATGCTGCGCGAGTGCGTCAGCCGGGGCGCCGACCGGGGCGTGCTCATCACCGACCGCGCCTTCGCGGGCGCCGACACCTGGCCGACCTCGATGACGCTCGGGGCCGGCATCAAGAAGATTTCGCGCCAGTGGGGCGACGTCGACATCATCCTCTTCGGCGAGGAGACCACGGACGCCTCGACGGGCCAGGTCGGCCCCGGCGTCGCCGGCCAGCTCGCGACGGAGCAGGCCACCTACATCCACTCCCTGGAGTTCGACCCCGCGACGGAGACCGTCACCGCGACGCGCAGCATCGGCGGCGGCCACGAGGTCCTGCGGATGCCGCTGCCGGCGGCCGTCACCTGCGAGCTCAAGATCAACACGCCCCGCCTCGCCAGCCTCAACGGCAAGCTGCGCGGCGCCAACGCCCAGCTCGTCGTCTGGGCGCTCTCCGACCTGACCGACATCAAGGACCCCTCCTGGGTCGGCCTCAAGGGCAGCCCCACCATCGTCGGCAAGGTCGACATCAGCAGCGGTTTCGAGCGGCACGCCAAGAAGGTCCCCGCCGCGGCCGACGCCGTGCAAGAACTTGTCACGCGCGGGGTGGTGTCCTGATGGCCGCGCCCACCGCCGTCCCCGCCCCCTCCGCGCCCACTGCGCCGCGCCGCAGCAAGGGCAGCCGTTACGACGCCATCGCCTTCCGCGCCTGCAAGCCGGCCGAGTCGTTCGCCGACTGGAAGGGCGTCTGGGTCATCGTGGAGCACCGCGACGGCAAGCTCCGCGACGTGACCCTTGAACTGCTGGGCGCCGCGCGCCCGATGGCGGACAAGCTGGGCCACAAGGTCACCGCCGTCCTCCTGGGCCACAAGTGCGCCGAGCTGCCGCCGCGCCTGCTGGCCGCCGGGGCCGACGAGGTCATCCTCGCCGAGCACCCGATGCTCGCCACGCCGCTGGCCCGCCCCAGCACGGACGTCATCAACAAGCTCATCGAGGAGCGCAAGCCCAACATCGTCCTCATCGGCGCCACCCACACCGGCCGCGACATCAGCAGCCGCGTCGCCGCGACGCTCGACGCCGGCATGACGGCCGACTGCACGGAGCTTGATGTCGACGCGGTCAACGGCGAGCTGCTCGCGCGCCGCCCCGCCTTCGGCGGCAAGATGCTCGCCACCATCCGCTGCGACCGCCACCGCCCCCAGATGGCGACCGCGCGCCCCGGCATCTTCAAGCCGCTGGAGGCCGACCCTTCGCACAAGGGCCCCGTCCACCGCGCCGACGTCAAGTGGCTCGACCAGCGCACCTACGCCGCCCAGGTCGTCGACTACGTCGTCGAGAGCGGCTTCGACATCACCAAGGAGCAGGTCCTGGTGGCCGGCGGCCTCGGCGTCGGCGGCCCCGAAGGGTTCCAGAAACTCCAGGAGCTGGCGGACGCGCTCGGCGGCCAAGTGGCGTGCAGCCGCCCCGTCGCCGACAAGGGCTGGGTGGAGCGCAGCCGCCAGGTCGGCCAGACCGGCGTCTCGGTGCGGCCCAAGCTCTACGTCGCCGTCGGCATCAGCGGCGCCATCCAGCACATCGAGGGCATGAAGGAGTCCGGCACCATCATCGCCATCAACAGCGACCCCAACGCCGCCATCTTCAGCTACGCCGACATCGGCCTCGTGGGCGACTGGAAGGCGCACGTCGACGCCCTCATCGCGGAGGCGAGGAAGCGCAACCTGAAGGGCGCCAAGTGGATGGTCCCGGTCAAGGACACCCTCGACGCCGACCGCCAGGCCGCCGCCGAGCGCGCCGCGAAGGCCGGGGCCAAGGCCGCCGCGCCCGCTGCGGCGCCCAAGCCCGTCGCCGCGGTCGTCGCCAAGTCCACCGTCCCGGTGCAGGAGCCGCCCGCGCCGACCCCGTTGACGGACGCGGCCGGCAAGCCCGTGCCGCCCCTCGCCTCCACCGTCAAGGAGCCCACCGCCCCCGCCGCCGGCAACAAGGCCCCGCCGACGCCCGCGACGCAGCCCGCCGCCGTGGCCATCGCGCCCGAGCAGGTCAGCGGCAAGTTCCTCGGCAACCCCAAGGACGCCGCCGCCGTCAAGGCGTTCGCGGCCAAGCTCCCCGAGACGAAGAAGGCCTGGGTGCTGGCGGCGGACTGCATCGTCTGCAACGGCTGCCAGGCCGCCTGCCCCACCGACGCCGCCATCGTCACGGACATGGCGCGCGTCGACCGCGACCTCTGCATCGCCGACGGCGCCTGCTTCGACGCCTGCCCGACGGGCGCAATCCGCCCCGGCCTCGAGGAGCCCGCGAAGTCGGGCGGCTGGCCCAAGGGAAGCAGGCTGGCCGGCAAGTTCGGCGTGCCTGAGGCTTAGGTTCCCATTAAAGAGTGGTCGGAGAAAAGGAACCGTCCTTGGCCGCGCGCCGAATCACGGCGCTCAAGACTTGGCGAACAACCGCCTGTGCCGCAGCATTAGGGTCGCCGTGCTGAGAAAACGGAAACCTTTGCGGGCCAAATGGCGTCAATTCCTTGTAAGAAGGTAAATCCCACAGTGAACCAGCGAGGCTGCCGTGCACAAGGGCATTCCGAACGGCGTAGATTCGCGGAATCACCGCAATGGCCCGGGTTCTTGCAGCTTCGTCATCCAACAGCGTCGCAGCCCGCGCCGCGATGCGCTCTCCTATTCGGGTTTTGACCCCTTGCCCAAGGCACGCCTCCAACGCGATTGCCCAATCCACGAACTGGTCCCGCGCCGCGACGCGGTCATAGGAATGGTCGAAGCGCTCCCGCATGACGTCGAACCCCGGCAACACCTCCTTGGCATTCTCCAGGTCAAGTGCCAGCCGAATGGCGTCTTGGACCATGCCGTCGTTGGAGACCAGCCAATCCCCGGTCTCCAAAGGGTAGTGCTCCATGTGCGACTGGTAGGTACGGCTTCCAGGAGTGTCTGACAATTCGTATGCATAGGCAACCGTTGGTGCGCCATCCCCTACCATCCGCAGGGCCGTGACCAAGTTGTCACCAACGCGGCGCGCCTCGCCCAACGAAGATGGTTCCGACCCGACCGCGGCCTCACCCACGAATCGGAGAGCATACTGGGCCGCCTTGATGGGCCACACGACATCCTTGGATAGGGCGCCGGTGTCGAGTGTAAAGGCCTCTGCCCATTCCTGCTTCTCCCTGGGAAGCAGCAGGCCAAGGCGACCATCAGCGACGGCAGTTTCCTTGAGCTCACCCCCCAGCCGGACAATGGGCACCAAGATACGGGCGGACGGCATGCGAGAGGAAACCTTGATTCGGCCCAACCGCAAGCGGGACTTCAAGGCATGGACGACGCCCGCTTCGCCCGCCAGTTGCCCGTCATCGGCGCCGACGGCCAGCGTCGCCTCCGGGAAGGCAAGGTGCTCGTCGTGGGCATGGGCGGCCTCGGTTGCCCCGCCGCGCTCTACCTCGCCGGCGCAGGCGTCGGGACGTTGGGCCTCATGGACTTCGACCGGGTGGAGGCGTCGAACCTGCATCGCCAAGTCCTCTATGCCGCCGCAGACGTCGGTCGCCCCAAGGTAGAGGCTGCGCGTGACCGGCTCCTGGCGTTGGCGCCCTCGCTCCAGGTCCGCCTGCACCCCGAGGCGTTCCGCGCCGGGGCCTCGGTCGCTGGATACGACCTCGTCCTCTCCTGCACCGACGACACCGGGGCGCAGTACGCGCTGAGCGACGCCTGCCGGAAGGCGCGCATTCCGCTCGTCCACGCCGCCGTCTCGTCGTGGGAGGGCGAGCTTGCCGTCTTCCTGCCCGGCGGGCCGTGCCTGCGCTGCCTCCGCCCAACGCCCACCCAGGCGCCGTCGTGCGCCGACGAAGGGGTCCTCGGCCCCGTGCCCGGCGTCCTCGGCGCGATGCAGGCGCTGGAGGCCATCAAGCTCCTTGTCGGGCTCCCCGCGGCGCCGGGCCTGCTGCTGTGGGACGGGCGCGGCCAGTCGTTCGACGGGGTCGCCCTCAAGAGGCGGGAGGGGTGTGCGTGCGGCGTGAGCCAACAGGAGGACGGCCCGGCCTGCCCGCTGCCGTGGAACGCGCCCGAGGTCACGGACATCCCCGTCCACGAGTTGGCGCCGCGCCTGGGGCAGTTCTTCCTGCTCGACGTGCGCGAGCCCGAGGAGCACGAGGAGTTCGCGCTGCCCCACTCGCTCCTGGTCCCGCTGGGCCAACTGCCGCGCCGCCTCGCCGAGCTTCCGAAGGACCGGCCCATCGCGGTCTACTGCGCCGTTGGCGGCCGCAGCGCCCGCGCCACCGACTTCCTGCGCGCCCAAGGCTTCAACGCGGTCAACGTGCGCGGCGGCATGCGCGCCTGGTGGCTCATGACGCACCAGTAGCGGCTAGTCGTACTCGCGCAGGAACCAGAGGCCGCGCCACACGGCGAAGTCCTCGACGGCGAGCGCCGGGTTCTCGCTGCGCTGCTGCGCCAGGCTGCGGCTTGGGAATCCCAAATAATAGTGGCCCGGGAAAACCCGGACGTCGCCGGGCAGCGCCTTCAGGCGGCGCAGCGACGCGAACATGAGGCGTTCGGCCTCGTCGGCCGGGAGGTCGCTCACGTCGCAGCGGCCGCACGCGTTGACGAACAGCGTGTCGCCGCCCAGCAGCGCCTGCGCCTGCCCGGCCGCGCCGACCAGGAAGCAGGAGGCCTCGCGGGTGTGGCCCGGCGTGTGCAGCACCTGGACCGGAACCTCCCCCACCAGGACCTGCTCGCCGTCCTTCGCGAAGCGTGCCTTGTCCCCGGCGGCCGCGATGCGGGAATGGCCCCGCCACGACTCGTGCACGACGACGGTGACGCCGCGCTTGGCCATCTCCGCGATGCCGCCGGCGTGGTCGGCGTGGCCGTGCGTGACGAACGCGTGCGTCACCGTGTAGCCGTCGCGCTCGACGGCGGCGAGAAGCGTCCCGACCTCGAAGACGGGGTCCACCAGCGCGGCCTGCTTCGTCACGGGGTCGCCGACGGCGTAGGCGAAGTTGCGGTGCGGCCCCGCGTGGACCTGGCGGAAGTGGAACGGGAAGCGCGGCGCCGTCCCCGTCAGGTCCTCGTACGTTGGCGTCACCCGCCGAACATCGGATCGCGCTTGGACTTCCACAGTTCCAAGGGGTCGCGCTCAAGCTCCGGCTCCTCCAGGGGCAGGACGCCCTTGATGGCCGCCTGCAGCTCCTTGAGGCCCTCGCCCGTCAGCGGGCTGATTTTCAGGCGGTCCGTGGTGGACTTGAGGAGGTCCGCCTTGGTCTCGGCGACGACGAGGGGGATGCCCAGCATCTCGCGCTCCGTCTGGGCGAGAAGGTGCTCCTGCTCCGCGATGGTGTAGCCGCTGGTCTCGCTCATGTCGATGAGGAACAGCACGGCGTCGGCGGCGTGACGCAGCGCGGCGACCGCCTGCTTCTCGACGGCGTTGCGCCGGCTGGCGGGGCGGTCCAGGAGGCCGGGGGTGTCGACGACCTGGACGAAGGTGTCCTTGCCGTGCGCGCCCTTGACGGGGAAGTGGCCCACGTTGGCGGCCTTCGTCGTGAACGCGTAGGCGGCAATCTCGGGGTCGGCGCGGGTCCACGCGGCGAGGAGGCTGCTCTTGCCGACGTTGGGGAAGCCGGCGATGACCACGGTCGGGTACTCGGGGTGGATGGTCGGGAGCATGCGCACCCGGTCGCGCGCGTCGCGCAGGAACGTGAGGGACTTGTCGCAGTCGTTCATCAGGCTGGAGCAGCGGCCGGAGAAGCGGCGCTTCTGCGCCTGGATGCCCACCGCGTTGCGCATCTCCCGCATCGAGCGCGCGCACTGCTGGTAGACCTCCTTGATCTTCTGCTCCGTCCAGCTGAGCTGGCCGAGCGCCTGCTTGAGGCCGTCGAGGCCGACCACGATGTCGAGCAGCTCCTGCTCGTAGGAGGACATGCGCTCCAGGGTGGGGAACTTGTCGACGTACTTCCCCAGCATCTCGATGCAGGTGTCGGCGATGTGCTTCATCTGCACCTCCTCCGTCTTGCGGATGCGGTGGTACTTGTCGGGGTCCGGCACCTCGAGCTTGTTCGCCTTGAGGAAGGCCTTGTCCAGGATCTCCTGCGCCGACAGGATGGTGGGGACGTTCTCGAGCATGCGTTTTCCCACAAGGGCCTTGTATATCAGGACGACGCCCGCTTCCCCCGCTTCGCGCTGGCGAGGTTTTCCTTCGCCTGGCGCTTGGCGATGGCTTGGACGAGCTTCACCGGCACCGGCTCGCCGAGGGGGAACCGGAGGGTGCCCTTGCCCGCCTCGTGGCGCGCCAATTCTTTCCTGAAGGCGTCCCGCACGCCCTGCCGGACGCCGAAGAGCGAGTAGTGCTCCTTGAACGCGGCGAGGTAGAGCACGGGGCCGTGCAGCCTGAACGCCGGCATCTGGTAGCTGATGGCCTCCTCGGCCTCCGGCACCGCCTCCCGGATGGCCTTGCGGAGGGTCTTGAGGACGGCCTGGACATCCTTGGGGAACGCCGCGATGTACTCGTCCACGCTTTGGAAGTCGGTCTTGGCCATGCTATCCGTTGACCGGGGCTAATTGATGAAGCGTTGCCTAGACCACTAGACCGGACGTTTGGCGTTTATTCTTCAACTACCAGCAGGACTTGGTCCCAACTGCTGTGACGACCCGATGGGAATGGGCGTCGGCCGGCAAACTTTCGACTGAGGACCACCAGATTTACCATTTCGTCCAGATAGATGCGGCGCCATTCTGGAAGACCCCCGGACGAGCTGTAACCTTCCAGTTGGAAGGACATGACCCCAATCCTCCCGCCTTGAACTGCCAACAGATGAGGCTCGATGATACGTGTTCCTCCTTTGTAGTCCACCTGCAGGAGTTTCTTGTGGCGAATGGCTTCCTCGATTTGGGGGCGCATCAGGCCGACGAACCATACTAACTGTGTGGCGTTTACGGACCGTCCCCTCTTTTCACAAGACTAGAACATCCCGTCCCGGTTGGGCGACTTGTTCGGCACCGGCTGCCCAATGTCCCACAACTCCGCCACGCGGCCAGCCTCGAAGCGGAAGATGTGGACCACGGCGATGCCGGCCTCGCCGGGCTTCATGCGGACGCGGGAGTGGACCATGACGAGGTCGCCCTCCTCGGCGGAGCGCAGCGGCTCGAACACCTTGCCGGGGTTCTGGCGCGCGTTCTCGTCCATCGCCTCCAGCAGCGGCGCGGCACCGGCGGGGAACCAGGGGTTGTGGTGGCGGAAATTGGGCGCGAGGAACCGCTTGCCCGCCTCGTCCGCCTTGCCGGCGACGGCCATGCGAAGGAAGTCGAGCGCGGCCTGCCGGTTCGCCATGCGCCGGGATGCCGCGCGCCCTTGAGAAGGGCTACGGCCGGAGCGCGACCCAGAGGTCGTTCACGTTGGTGCCCGTCGCGCCCAGGCCGAAGGTGCGGCCCTTGGCCTTGAGCGCCTGGAACGCCGCGAACGACTGGAGGGCGGCGGGGTCCGCGTCCTCGGCGACCGCCCACGCGCCCGTCGCGCCGCTGCTGCCGTCCACGCCGTCGCTCGCGGCGGCCAGGAACGCCTCGCCTTCCCGCAAGTGCCCGGCGGCCGCCAGAGCCGAGTGCGGACAGCGACCGCCCTTCGGCGCATCGGCTGGGACGCGCAGCAATGGCTCGCCGCCCCCGACGAGCGCGACGGAAGGCCCCTCAAGGCGGTGGAAGGCGTCGACGAACCTGCGCGCCTCGGCCTCCGTGTCGCCGGAGATGCGCTCGGGGAAGCGGTAGACGCTCCAGCCTGCTGCGCCCAGGCGCAGCCCTGCGGCCGCGACGAGTTCGTTGCTGGAGGCGATGACGTGGTGGGGGATGCCGCCGGTGTTGAACGGCCCGGAGCCGACCGCCTGCGGCGCGGTGGCGGGGTCGGTGTCGGCCAGGACCCAGACGCGGATGTGCTTGGTTCGCTCCAGCAGCCGCTTGCCCAGGCGGCCGTCCTTGAGCGCGGACCACGCGGCGCGGCGAAGGTTGGTTTCTTCGATGGGCAACCCTTCGCGCAGCAGCGCCTCCCACTTCGCGGCCAGCTCCTCAGGCGTGCCCTCCAGCGGGACCTCGGCGCACGCGGACGCGCCGCCGGAGAGCAGGACCAGGAGAGGCTCGCCCTCGGGGAAGGCGTCGGCCCACTCCAGGAGCGCCTTGCCGGCCGCGAAGGACTTGGGGCCGGGGACGGGGTGGTCGCCCTGGTGCCAGCGGAACGTGTCCACCGTGGGAGCCGGGACGCCGGGGGGCGCGGCGCCGAGGCCCTGGAACGGTACGCCCGCCTCGACGAGGCCCCAGAGCATCCGGGGCGCCGCCTTGCCGAGCGCGAGGACCTGGAGCCAGTGCGGCTGGTCGCGGCGGGCGCCACCCTCGAACAGCCAGTCGTCGAGGCGGCCCTGCCGGACGGCGGTGCGCACCAGGACGGTCGGGTCCACGGCCGCGATGCCGCCCAGGAACGCCTCGATGGCCTGCTCCGCCACGGGGTTGCTTGCCAGCGCGGGGTGGGTGTCCTGGCTCATCGCAGGCGCACCTCGCCCCACGCCACGCGGCCCTCCTCGACCTGGCGCTTGATGGCAGCCTGCTGCGGCGTCAGCCGGCCGTCGGCGGACTTGATCTCGACGAACACGATGCCGCTGTCGGTGAACTGGACGCCGTCGATGGGGCTGCCGATGAAGCGGAACCCCTTCGGGTCCCACGGCCAGAGCGCGAGGTGGGGCGCGAACTGCTCCGAGATCTGGCCGTAGCGCGTCGACTGGCTCTGCTTGGCCGAGCGCAGGGCGCGCACGCGCCGCAGCAGGGCGACGGCGGTCCACGCCCACAGGAGGGCCGTGAGCAGGAGGGCGCCCGCCAGGAGCGCGACGGCCAGGGCCAGGTCCACGCGGGGGCCAGGGGGACGGAGTTTTCAAATGCGGCAGGTGCTGGCCCGGCCGTGGACCTCCAGCCCAGCGCGGAGCACGAGCTGATTCGCCAGACCGTGCGGGAGTTCGCCGAGCGGCGCCTGCGGCCCATTGCCAAGCGCATCGACGAGACGCACCAGTGGCCGGCGGAGCTGGCGCACGACATGGGCGACCTCGGCCTGATGGGCATGAACTTCCCCGAGGCCGTGGGCGGCGCGGGCGCCGACATGGTGAGCTACTGCATCGCCATCGAGGAGCTGAGCCGCGTTTGCGCCTCGACGGGGGTCATCGCGTCGGTCAACAACAGCCTGTCCGGCTGGCCGCTGCACACCTATGGCAACGCCGAGCAGCACGAGAGGCTCCTGCGCCCGATGCTCTCCGGCCGCAAGGTGGGCGCCTACGGCCTCACCGAGCCGAACGCCGGCAGCGACGTGGTCTCCATGCAGACCACGGCCGTCAAGCAGGGCAACGGCTGGCTGCTCAACGGCCAGAAGCTCTTCATCACCAACGCCGGCCTCGCGGAGACCTACGTCGTCTTCGCGCAGACCGACAAGGCGGCGGGCCACAAGGGCCAGACCGCGTTCCTCGTCGAGAAGGGCATGCCCGGCTTCCGCATCGGCAAGCCCGAGGAGAAGCTTGGCATCCGCGGCGCCCCCTGCTGCCCGCTGTTCTTCGAGAACGTGGAGGTCCCGGCCGAGAACGTCCTCGGCCCCGTCGGCGAGGGGTTCAAGGTCGCGATGAAGACGCTGGACGGCGGCCGCCTCGGCATCGCCAGCCAAGCCCTCGGCATCGCGGTGGGGGCGTACGAGGCCAGCCTCAGCTACGCGCAGGAGCGCAGGCAGTTCGGCAAGCCCATCGGCTCGAACCAGGCCATCCAGTGGAAGCTGGCGGACATGGCCACGCGCATCGACGCCGCCCGCCTCCTCATCCACCGCGCCGCCCAGCTCAAGGACCTCAAACGGCCCTACTCCAAGGAGGCGAGCATGGCCAAGGTCTACGCCAGCGAGACGGCGATGTGGGCCGCCACCGAGGCCGTGCAGGTCCACGGCGGCAACGGCTACACCAAGGACTACCCCGTCGAGCGCGCCTTCCGCGACGCCAAAATCACGGAAATCTACGAGGGCACCTCGGAAATCCAGCGCCTGGTCATCGCGAACAACCTGCTCAAGGGTGCTTAAATGGGGCGCGCGATGGCCAAGCCAAGCGGAACCGGAGCCAGACCATGAGCGACGACGACCTTTCCCAACGCGAGAAGCGCGCCCAGCGCCACAAGACGGAGGCCCGCAAGGACCTGCCCAAGACCGTCGCCAAGACGTACGGCGTCTGGCTCCTCGTCCTGCTCGTGCTCGCCGGCGCGGGCTACGCCATCTACGCCAGCACCACCGGCGGCCAGGCGTGCCCCGGCCACTGGCACGCCACCTTCGAGGTCTACGTCCCCGGCCCCAACGGCGCGCCCGCCAAGGTCGACATGGCCACCCCCCGCGCCCCCAACGGCGCCGCGTTCTACGACCTCAGCGGCGGCGCCGGCATGGGCCTCGCCGTCCACATGCACCAGAGCGGCTCCGAGCAGGGCAGCCAAGCCCTCGGCCCCGCGCAGTGGCACTTCGAGCAGGACGGCACCTGCGTCGGCGTCAAGACCGCCCTGCACGCCATCGAGATCGACGCCACCGCCACCAGCCTGAAGCTCTCCGGCGCCCACGCGCAGGCGCACCAGGACCACACCTGGGAGGCCAACGCGACGGCGAAGCTGCGCTGGTTCACCGAGACCAAGGAGAACGGCAACTGGACCTGGCAGGAGAGGACCTGGGACCAGGTCAAGTCCTACCAGCTCCCCGACGGCGCCAAGCTTCTCGTGGCGTTCGGCAACTACTCCGACGAGCAGGTCCGCCAGATGGAGCAAATCATCCCGAACCCCATCAGCCGCGTCTGATTGGCCCGCCGTCCGCAGGACATCCTGTCGCCGAGCGGCAGCTCGGCATGGAGACCGGGCACCAGCTTGGAGGCTGAGTCGCAGCGCCCCACTGAACGCAGATTTCGCGGAACGAATGGGGGCAGCAAGCCAAATCTGCGCAATGACGAAGCCGCCGGGAGGCCACTGCGCAGAGTAAGTTTCCCTTGCCCTCGGCTCTGCGAAATCTGTGTCTGCCCACACGGGCAGGGGCGCACGGAGAGTTCCGTGGGCTCCGTGGTTCGGCCAGGGTTAGGCGCCGCGGTACTGCTCGAGGATGCGCCTGCTCGCGTCCTGGGGACTGAGCTTGCCCGCCGCAACGTCGGCCAGCAGCGGCGCGAAGGCGGGCTTGGCGCTGCCGTCCTTCTGGAACGCGAAGCCTGCGACGTCGCGGACCAGCAGCGCGCGGACCTGCTCGCGCAGGCGGCGCTCGCGGCGGCGCTGCCACTCCCCCGCGCCCTGGCTCCACGCCTTGTGCTGCGCGATGGCGCCCACGAGCGCCTGCACGCCCTCGCCGCGCTCGGCCACCGTGCGCAGGATGGGCGGGCTCCATGCCGGTGTTCCCTCGGGCGCCCCGGCGGGCGGCTCGGGGTGAGCAAGCATGAGGTTGGCCTCGACGTCGCCCTGCACCCTGTCGGCGCCCGCGAGGTCGGCCTTGTTGACGACGAAGAGGTCGGCGATCTCCATGAGGCCCGCCTTGACGGCCTGCACGTCGTCACCGAGGTTCGGGACCAGGACGACGAGGACGGTGTCGGCGAGCTTGACGATGTCCACCTCGGCCTGCCCGACGCCGACGGTCTCGACGAGGATGACCTGCTTGCCGCTGGCCTCCAGGGCGCGCACGGCGTCGTGGGTGTGGCGCGCGAGGCCGCCGAGGGCGCCGCGGGTGCCCATGCTGCGGATGAACACCTCGGGGTCGGTGCTGCGCGACTGCATGCGGATGCGGTCGCCGAGGATGGCGCCGCCGGTGTAGGGGCTGCTCGGGTCCACGGCGACGACGCCGACCTTGAGCCCTTGGCGGCGGTAGGCCTCGATGAGCTTGTCCACGAGGGTCGACTTGCCGGTGCCGGGGCTGCCGGTGACGCCCACGACGTGCGCCCGGCCGACGCTGGCGTGCAGCTCCTGGAGGATTGCGGCGCCGGTGGGGTCCTCGGACTCCAGCAGCGAGATCAGGCGGCCGACGGCGCGGCGCCCGCCCGCGGCGACGGCCTGGGCCAATGCGCCCGGCGCGGCGAGGGCGGTCATGCCTCGACGGGCACGGCGCTCTTGCGGAGCTTGAACTGGGGGTGCGCCTCGATGAAGGAGACGATCTGGCGGGTGTCGGTGCCGGGGCCGAAGACCGCCTCGATGCCGGAGGCCTTCAGCTTGGCCGCGTCGTCGTCGGGGATGATGCCGCCGCCGAACACGACGACGTCCTCGGCGCCCTCGGCGACCAGCAGCTGCTTGATCTTCGGGAAGAGCGTCATGTGGGCGCCGCTCAGGCAGGAGAGGCCGACGAGGTCCACGTCCTCCTGGATGGCTGCGGCGACGATCTGCTGCGGGGTCTGGCGGAGGCCGGTGTAGATGACCTCGAAGCCGGCGTCGCGCAGGGCGCGGGCGACCACCTTGGCGCCGCGGTCGTGGCCGTCGAGGCCCGGCTTTGCCACCAAGATGCGGATTGTGCGCTCCGTCATCCAGCGTTCCACCCCTTGCCCCTAGATAAGCCCAGCGCGCCCCCGACAGGAGAGGATGCGCGGCAGGGAACCCGGTTGACCACAAACCTGGGCGTCAAGGAGGGGGTGCGGGAGCGCAATTTCCCAGGGTTCCGGGGGGGGGGGGGGGC
>JAXDQP010000053.1:0-8861 GCA_034667745.1 Thermoplasmata archaeon | reverse complement strand
AAGGTCTGCGTCCGTCCGGATGCCCTGCGGTTCGAGGTGGCTGCGCGCGGCCTTGAACCCGGCGTCGCGCAGGCGCTGCATGAACGCGTCGCGGCGGGGCGCTGGCGGACGGAATCTTTTCTGCAGGCGGTCGGGGACAATCCAGAACGCCGGGGCATCGACTTCCTGGCGCAGCAATTCGACGAGCGCCAAGGTCTCCTTCGGCCGCGCGAGCGTCTTGCCCCCAGCGGCCTCGGCCATGCCCGCCAGCAGGCCCGCGTCGTGCAGCGGCCCGGTCCAGAGCGGCCCCGCCCAGTCGGCGGCGGACTCGCCCTGCGCAAGGAAGCGGCCGTTGCCCGTCGCGTCGTCCATCGCCGCGTTCCCGAGCCGGCGGACGGCGGCGTCTCCGTGCGGGCCGTCCTCCACCTGCGCCACGACGCGCATCCAGTGGCCGGACGCGATGGCGAGGACGGGGACGGCTGAGCGCTCGAAGCGCGCCGCCGAGCGGACGAGGGCGCCGGCCAGGATGCGCAGGCCGACCTCGGCGCGCCAGGGTGCCTTGTGCAGGCCGTGGTGCGCGTCGTAGCGGCGGCGGCAGACGCGGGGGAACTTGCCGGCCAGCGCTCCCGTGTCGGTGGCCGTCGCGCAGAGCAGGCCGCCGTGGCGCACCGAGCGCATCGCCGCGTCCAGGAACGGCGCCGGGCTGCCGCACGGGTCGAGGTCCACCACGTCGAAGCGGCGCGCCGCGAGCAGGATGTGCGCGTCGCCCTCGGTGACCTGGAGCCGCCCCGGGGCGATGCCGTTGGCGGTGGCACCTTTGCGGATGGCCTTGACCGCGCTGGCGTCGCCGTCGTTGGCGTGCACGATGAGAGGCGCCTCGACCTCCTTCGCCAGCCGCAGCGAGCGGGCGCCGGTCCCCGCGAGGGCGTCGGCGACGTCAATCTCGCGCCCCTTCGCGCGCGCGAACGCCTCGACCAGCAGCACCGAGAGGTCGCGGTTGAGCGCCATCCCCGGGTTGAAGAACGGCTGCCCCTTCTCGCGGGCGCCCGGCGCGCGCAGCGGGACCGCGAGGTTCGTGGCGGGAGGGAACAGGGTCGTCGCGCCTTCCTGGAGGCCGGTGGCCCGCGCCGTCACTTCTCCACCTTGAAGTCCACGTCCAGCACGCCGCCCGATGGAGGCGGCCTGGGCTGGGAGGCCTGCGCCTGCGCCATCTGCTGCTGGAGCGCCTTGCGGACCTTGCGGGCGAACAGGCGGAAGCGGACGTAGACGATGAGCGCCAGCACCGCGCCGACGGCGAGGAACACCAGGAAGACCGTCAGCAGGAACGTGAACAGCAGGGCGCCTAGCGCCAGCAGGACGGCCACGGACAGCACGAGGCGGATGCGCTGCCCGAGGTCCATGCGCCGCGGACGCCGTGGCCGCTTATCGGGTTGGCGGCCCAAAGGAGGCGCACTGCGCGCGGACTTGTGGGTCGTTGAGAAATCGGAAGGGAAAGGGGAAAAGAGCCGCCATCAGGCGTCAGTTCACGACGTGCCGGCGGCGCGAGTGGCCGAAGAGCAGCCCGACCACCAGCATCGCGACCAGCACGATGAGGACGATTTTCAGGGCGCCCGTGACCACGTTCAGGAAAAGGAGGGGTCCGCCCAGCAGGAGCAGGGCGAGGATGGCCAAAATCAACAGTGTGGATGCCATGCCACCTCCTTTGGAGGACCGGAATCTCAACAGTTGTGCCGGGTTTGCCCACCACGGTTGTCCGTGATGAGTGGAGGGGCCGAAATGCCTCAGTAGTACGAGGTCTGAAGGTGGTCCTTCATCAGCTTCTCGATCTTGTAGGGAAGCAGGTTCTTGTTGACCGGCGTGACCTCGAGGATGCGCACGTCGTCGCGGCGGCGCAGGTCCTGCAGCAGCGGGTTGCGGCTCTTCTTGTGCAGCGTCATGATGACGGGCTTGGGGCAGTCGAGGGCCAGCTTGACGACGTCGTTGAACTTCTCGGAGTGCATCTCCATCTTGCCGACCTCGTCGATGATGATGATGTCCACGTCCTCGTCCAGCATCGCGTCGCGCACCGCCTTGACGCCGATGCGCTCCAGCGGGTCGATGTCGACGAAGTAGTCGCCGTCGTCGGTCTCCGCCTTGAACTTGGTCTTGAACTCCTTGGAGGCGAAGACCTCCTTCTCGCCGGTGCGCCAGTCCTCGACGTAGAACCCGACGCGCTGCGAGCCGTCGCCGGGGCGGTAGGCGCGCGTGATCATGCCGCCGATGATGAAGTCGTCCCGCTCCAGCTTGCGGCAGATGGCGGCGAGGGTCGCGGTCTTGCCCACGTTGGGCAGGCCCGTAATGCCAATCTTCGGCATGGTCTCAAACACGGACGCAGGAACCCCGGCGGAAGCGGCATGGCGTGGCTTTAGAAAAGGGGTGCGCCTTGCGCCACCCATGCCCGTCCGGCCGCTGGCCGCCCTCCTTGCGCTCCTGCTGGTCGCCCTCGGCGGGTGCATGGGCAAGGGCGGCCCCGCGCCGGCCGCGTCTCCTGGCGGCGGCGCGCACCAGGACCACGCCACGGGCCTGCTGCCGCCCACGCTGCAGGTCGGCGACTGGTGGAACTTCACGACGCCCGGCGGCGCGCTCTCCTACGTGGTCTCCGCCGAGGGCGCCGACGACTACACGATGGACACGGACGACGCCGGCCTCGCGTTCTTCAATGCCCTCTCGGACGTGAGCACGCTGGGCTCCATCCGCAAGGACGACCTCGCCGGCAGCCAGGGCAAGGACCGCGTGCAGTTCTTCCAGTGGCCGCTGACCGACGGCAAGAACTGGACGACGACCTGGGACGGCCTGCGCATCCACATCGCCGCCAAGGTCTCGGCCGAGGCCGCCCAGCTCACGGCCAAGCGGGAGAACGGCACCCTCTTCGCCACCTACTCCTACAGCAACAGGACGCGCTGGCTCACCTCCATCGACTTCAAGGACGAGCGCGGCGAGAGCGGCTTCGCGATGAAGCTCCAGGCGTCCGGCAGCGCCTTCCCCGGCACCCTGAAGCGCTACACCCTCGCGAAGGCCCTGGAGGTCGCCAGCCCCGCCCCCCAGGCGCAGACGTTCACCGTCCCCGGCGGCGTCACCGACGTCTGGCTCTCCTACGCCGCCACCTGCACGGGCAGCGGCGACCTCACCGTGGCGCTCGGCCCCAACCCGCCCGTCGAGGCCGCGCCCCAGCCCGGCCTCCCCAGCCGGGGCTTCACCGACCGCGAGCCCTGCCCCAAGGCCATCGTGTTCCAGGGCCCCATCGGCGGCCCGCGCGGCGGCGGCGACGGCTGGGGCCTCCTCGTGGCCTCGTCGGACAACCCCGCCGCGCACGACATGGCGCTCCAGATCACGGCCTACTTCCGCACCCTCACCACGTTCCAGGCTGGCAAGGCGCCGTAGCGTTCCGGGGCGCCGCCGCCTGCCCATGCCCGTGCCTTGAAAACCGCCACCCGATAGTCGTGGGACCATGGCCGCCCGCGCCCGCAAGGCCCTCATCCTGACCGCCGACCGCTTCGAGGACCTCGAGGTGATGGTGCCCAAGGTCCGCCTGGAGGAGGCGGGCTGGGAGGTCGAGGTCGCGGCGCCCCGCCACGGCAACGTCGAGGGGGAACACGGCTACACCGTGAAGGCCAGCCTGGACCTGGACGAGGTCCAGCCCGGGGACTACCAGCTCCTGGTGCTGCCCGGCGGCCCGCCCGAGGGCGGCGCCGGCACCGTCCGTAAGTACCGCTCCGCGCGCCGCATCGCGCAGCACTTCATGGAGGAGGAGAAGCCGGTGGCCGCCATCTGCCACGGCCCCTACACCCTGGTCTCGGCGGGCGTCCTGGAGGGCCGCCGCCTCACCTCGGTCAAGCAGGACGGCGTGCCCGACGAGATCGAGGGCGAGGGCGCCGAGTGGGTGGACGAGGAGGTCGTCGTGGACGGCAACCTCGTGACCTCGCGCACCCCGGAGGACCTCGCGGCCTTCACCCGCGAGATGATGAAGCTCGCCGAGCGCCCCGTCCGCAAGCGCCAGCGCGCCAACGCCCGCAACACCGGCAAGGACGCCCAGGCCAAGGAGCCGGGCTCCTCCGCGCCGGAGCAGGGCCTCGAGGTCTCCAGCCTCGCCGCCGACTGAGCCGACCCAACCTGGCCCCCGGTGCAAGGGTCGGCAGGCCTTATTGCGCGGCGCCGGCTCGCGCCGCCCATGCGCAGCGCGTGGCCCGCCCTCCTCGCCGTCGCCCTCCTGTCCGGGTGCGCCTCCGCCCCCGCCCCGCCCGCCGGCGGCGGAACGTCCGCGCCGCCGCAAGGTGCCATTGCCGGCGACGGCGCGCTGCCGCTCCCGCACTGGGCCGTGCGCGACTACTGGACCTACACCATCGGCAGCGGCAAGGCCACCTACGTCGTCACCGCCGACGACGGCGCCGACTGGATGGTGGACACCGACTCGCCCGAGCGCGCCTTCCAGAACGCCCGCGACGACGTGAGCCGCCTCGGCCCGCAGCGCAAGGGCGACCTCGCCGGCAGCCAGGGCGACGACCGCGTGCAGTTCTTTCAGTGGCCGCTGACGGAAGGCAAGATCTGGCGCACGCAGTGGGACCACCAGGAGCTGAGCATCACGGCGCACGTGAGCGGGCAGACCGCCCAGATGGAGGGCCGCGACGCCAACGGCACCCGCATCTACGAATACACCTACGACGCCGCCGTCGGCTGGTTCCGCAGCCTCAAGCACTACGCGCCCGACGGCAAGCTGCTCATCGCCCTCGACCTGGAGGGCTCCGGCCACGCCTGGACCGGCAACGTCGTCCGCTACACCCTGAAGACGCTCTACACCGCCCAAGGCAGCAACGGCGGCGAGGACGCCAAGCCCCTCACGCCCGACGTCGGCGCGACCGACCTCTGGCTCGCCTACCACCTGCGCTGCGACGGCCAGGGCGCGGGCTACCTCATCGCGCTGGAGCCCAGCAGCGGCCCCCCCACCGCCGGCCACACCAAGTCGGACCAGTGCGCCGGCAACGTGGACTTCGAGGACGGCGTGCCCGGCTCGCTGGCGACCCCCTGGGCCATCCTCTACGCGTGGGGCGGCCAGTCGATGGGCTACACCATCGAGGTCGTGCAGCGCACCCGCGAGAGCATCCAGGTCGCCTGAGTCGGCAACCGGGAAACGTGGCAGGGCCTCCATCAACCTCCCGAGCCTGCGGGGCGCCATGCGGAGCCTCATCGCCCTCGCAAGCCTGCTCGCGCTCGCCGCGCTCGCCCCCAGCGCCACCGCCGCCCAGTGCCCGCCCGTCTGCGTGAGCGTCGGCGTCGCGCCCACCACGCCCACGCCGGGCTGCGGCGACTGCGTCGGCCTCGACGCCCACGCCGGCGTCCTGGCGCCCAACGGCTGCTTCGACTGCACCACGCTCGGCGCGCACATCGGCGCCCAGCGCGACGCCTCGGGCACGACGGTCTCCGCGCAGGTGTGCCGCGGCGGCTTCGTCTACCTCTGCGTCATCGACCGCGAGGTCACGGTCTAGCCGACGACGACCTGCTTCGGCCAGCCCTGCACCGGGTACGAGGTCGCCCACTCGTCGACGTGGAACGCGACGTTCGAGCCCGTGCTGACCTCGCCCACCGTGATGGCGACGCAGCCGTCCGGGTCGCGGCGGTAGAGTTGGGCCGAGCCGACGTGCAGGATGGCGGTCTCGCCCGAGGAGACGATGCGGACGCGCAGGTCGTTGCCGCTCACTTCCTGGATGGTGGCGCGGCCGTCGAGCTGCGGGCAGGAGCCCGCGTCGATGCCCGGGACGCCAGCGCAGCCGGCGGCGAACGAAGCAAAAAGAAGGAGAGAAAGAGGAAGAAGGGCCCGCATCGCGCTCAGAGCACGATGTCGATGTCCAGCCGCTCGGCGAGCTCCTTGTAGCGGTTGCGGATGGTGACCTCGGTCACGCCCGCGACCTCCGCGACCTCGCGCTGGGTGCGGCGCTCGCCGCTCAGGATGCTCGCGATGTAGATGGCGGCGGCGGCGACACCCGTCGGGCCGCGGCCGGAGGTCAACTCGCGGTCGGCGGCCTGCTTCAGGATGTCCACCGTCTTGGCCTGGACGTCGCCCGACAGCTTCAGCTCGGAGCAGAACCGGGGGATGTAGTCCTGCGGCGCCGTCGGCATCAGCTTGAGCTTCAGCTCGCGGGCGATGAAACGGTAGGTGCGGCCAATCTCCTTGCGGCTGACACGGGACGCGTCCGCAATCTCGTCCAAGGTGCGCGGAACGTCGCACTGGCGGCAGGCGGCGTAGAGCGCGGCGGCGGCGACGCCCTCGATGGAGCGGCCGCGGATGAGGTTCTTCGTGACGGCGCGGCGGTAGACCATGGCGGCCGTCTCGCGGACGTTGCGGGGCAGGCCCATGCCGGAGGCCATGCGGTCCAGCTCGCTCAGCGCGAAGGCGAGGTTGCGCTCGGTCGCGTTCGAGACGCGGATGCGGCGCTGCCACTTGCGCAGGCGGTAGAGCTGGGCGCGGTTGCGGGTCGGGATGGACTTGCCGTAGCTGTCCTTGTTCTTCCAGCCAATCATGGTCGACAGGCCCTTGTCGTGGATGGTGTAGGTCATCGGGGCGCCGACGCGGGCACGCTTCTCGCGCTGCTCGCTGTCGAAGGCGCGCCACTCGGGGCCCTGGTCGATGAAGGCGTCGTCGAGCACCAGGCCGCAGGTCTCGCAGACCATCTCGCCGCGCTCGTAGTCGGACTGGATGTGGTCCGAGCCGCACTCCGGGCAGGTGGTGATCTCCTCGACCTTCTGCTGTTCCTTCTTCTTCGGCTTGGCGATCTCGACCATGAAAACCGTTGTCCCGGGCGGACCCGTGGGGGGTCCGTCCCTGTTCACTCTTGGGTGAGATGGATAGACAGATAAATTTTGCGGCGTTTCATGACCTTGCCTTAAGTAGGCGGAGGAAATTTGGACTTGAACCCTTCGTCCGAACAGAGATGGAACAAGCCCCCTGTTTCCGGTGGAACCCGCGTGCGCGGCCCGCCCTCTCCCTAAAAAGCAACCTTGAAGCGCGGGCCGACCTTCGAAACGCCGCCTTGGATTTCCGGCGCGAGGTGGACCCGACGTCCCAGATTGCCCAGGAGCGGGTCCAGCCGGGCCAGCCTGGGCCTGTCTTCCTGGCCCTCGCCGGCTTGGCCGCCGCCGCGGTCGTCGCCGCCTCCTGGTGGCTTGGGCGGTTCCCTGCGCACGCCACCGTCGCGGAGCAGATGGAGCCCAGCCTGGTGAGCCTCCTCGGCCTCGCGGGCGGCCGCGCCTTCTCGGCCCTGTGCGCGGGGGTGACGGTCGCGGCGGTCGCGGTGGCCGGGCGGCGCCTGCTGCACTCGGACGCCTGGGGCCTCCTGGCCGGCGCCCTCGTCGCCCTCGACCCCGGCGTCCTGGCGATGGCCCGCCTCGCGCTGCCGGAGTCGGCGGTGCTGGCAGGGCTGACGCTCGCGCTGGCGGCCTTCCTGTCCAGCTCCAGCCGCATGCACTGGGTCGGGGCGGGGGCCCTCTGGGTGGCGGCGCTGGCCGACCCGCGCGCGCTCCTGTGGTCCTTCCCGTTGGCGCTGCTGCTGCTGGTGCGCGGCCACATCTATGCGGCGCCCCGGCACCTGGGGCTCGCCCTCGGGCAGGCGCTCGCCATCCCGGCGACCGCCGCCGCGCTGCACCTCATCGTCTCCGCCGGCACCTTCCCCGCTTCCTGCCTCGCCCTGTCGCGCACCGTGGCGCTGGGGCTGGCCGTGGTCCCGGACCTGGGCGGAGGAATCGCCGCCGTCCGCAACCCGGCCACCTGGTTCGGCGGCCTGGGCGCCCTCGCGTTCCTTGGCGTGGCGGGACTCGGGTTGCTGGCGCGCCAGTTCCGCATCGCCCGCCTGCCCGGCCGGGTCCAGCTCCGCATCGGCGAGCCGCTCCCCGCCCTCCTGGCGCGTGGCCTGTGGCTCCTGCTGCTGGCCGCGCTCGCGCCCTCCCCGCTCCTGTGGATTCCCCTCTTCGCCCTCGCCCTCGGCGCCGGGGTGGAGGCGCTGGCAGAGGACGCGCCCGGCTTCGGGGTGGCGGTCGGCGGCGTCCTGCTGCTGTTCGCGGTCCTCGGCCTGGTGCGCGCCTGGAGCCTGGTCCATGGCGGCCCCGACCTCGTGCCGGGCGCGCAGGCGGGCCTCGTCCCCTGGGGACACATCGCGGGGTGCTGAACATGAAGCAATACTCATGGATTTTCGTCGGCCTGGTCCTGACCGTCGCATCGGCCACCGCACAAGGCCCCGCCACCACCGGCGCCCCCAGCGTCGCGCTCTCCTTCGCCCACCTCGCCCTCGGCGCCCCCGGCCTGGAGGACGACTGCACCATCCTGGAGACCTCCGCGCCCGGCGCCGGCGCCTCCATCAACGACCTGCGCGCCTCCGAGTGCCAAGGCAAGGCCGCCGGCACCCTCCTCCAAGACAGCGACACCGTCGAGCTGACGGCCGCCGCCACCAACCCGGCCCTCTCCCTCGCGTACGCCGACCTCAACGCCAACGGCCGCTACGACCCCGGCGACGCGGTCTACCTGGACACCGACCCCGCGCCCGGCCTCACCCCCTCCACTTCTCCCACGGCGTTCACCCTGCGCGTCCTGGCCGCGGCGGGGCACCCCGCCGGCACCTACGTCCGCGCGGGCGACAGCGACCTCGTGGCCTACGGCGCCAGCGCAGCCACCTTCGCCACGGCCTCCCTCGCCTGGACCGACCCCGACGCCAGCGCCACCTTCACCGCCGGCGACGTCGCCTACATCCTCCCCAACGTCGCCCCCGGCTACGCGGCGGGGGGCCTCGTCCCGCAAAGCGCCATCCGCGTCAGCTTCGCGCCCCCCCCCAGCCCCCGCGCCCCCCCCCCCCCCCCCCCCC
>JAXDQP010000052.1:0-62161 GCA_034667745.1 Thermoplasmata archaeon | reverse complement strand
GGGCGGATTCGCCTCGCCGGCCCAAGCGGAGGGGACCTGGGAGGCGGAGGGGCTTCAGTGGGCGCTCCTCATCTTCCACCACCCCTCCGGCGCGTTCAACCTCACACTCGCGGCGGGCGCCGCCCAGACCAACACCACGGTCCTGCAGCAGGGCCGGGAAGGCCCGGGCGACCGCGAGGCAAACCCAATTCCCCTGCCCGTGCAGGAGAAGCGGTTCGCCTCGCCCGTGCAAGGAATCGTCGCCCCCACCGGTCCGTGGGCCTCGCTCTTCGTGCTGGCGGACGCCATCGCGCTCTCGGCACGCGCCCCCACGGCGGCCAACCTCGTCCATGCCGCCGCCGGCGACTCCGCGACCCGCCATCTGCCGGCGCTCTCCATCCCCGCGGACACGACCTCGCCCACCCCGCCGCCCGCCTTCCGGCTCCAGGCCGACCACGCGGCCGTCAGCGCGCAAGCCGCCCGGCCTGGGGCGTTCGCAGCCACGCTGCACGCGACGGGCGTCCGCCACGTTTCCTGGCACAACGCCACGGTGCGCTGCGTCTCCGCAGCCTGCCCCGACGCCGGGACGCCGTGGGGCATGTCCATCGACGCGCTCGGGCGGAGCAGCGTGCAGCGGCTCTCCTACATCGACCTCGAGGCCACCGGCGGGACCCTGGACGGGAGCGCGACCCCATGGGCCATGGCGGCGGGCGGCCCGGCGGTGGACCTCCGGCTCCACGGCCGCCTGCGCCTGCCGGACGCCAGGATGGCGGGCGGCTGCAGCCTCTGCCCCGCCGGCGAGACCTACCTGGCCGAGGGCAACCTGACGTTGGCCGGCCTCGCGCCGGACCCCGGCCGCGCGGATGGCCTCCTGGCGGGCCTGGGAGGAAGCGTCCAATCCGCCGCCCTCGACGAGACGCCGGCCCCCTGGCTGGCCACCCCGGGCGTGGCCGCTGGCGCGACGGCGGCCGTCGGCGTCGGCCTGCTCGCGTGGTGGGCCCTTTTCGCCCGGAGCGCCCGCCCCCCAGCCCTCGGGCACCCGCGCCGGCGGGCCATCCACAACGCCATCCGCAGCCAGCCCGGGCTGTCGTTCCGGGCGCTGCAGCGGCACCTGGAGCTGCACACCGGCACGCTAGAGCACCACCTGAAGCGGCTCGTGGACGCGCGGGTCGTCGTGGCCCGGCCGCACGGCAACACGGTGCGCTACTTCGAGAACCACGGCCGCTACGACGGCACGTGGCGCCAAGTCGCGCAACTGCTCGACCCCGAGGCCCGCCGCCTGCACGCCTGGCTGCTGGAGAACCCCGGCGCCGGGCAGGCCGCGGTCGTCGCGGCGGCGCGGGAGTGGGGGCGGAGCCGCACGGCGACGCAGCGCCGCCTCGCGGGCCTGCTGCGGGCCGGCCTGCTGGAGGACCAGGGGGAAGGGCGGACGAGCCGATACCTGGCCAAGCCAGCTGTGGAAGCCTCCGCCTGACGGAGAGGCTTGGGACGCTGCGACTGCCGCGCCTGCCGGGACGTTTAAATAAGAACCCAAAGTCGCGCGAGCCATGCAGCTGAAGGTGCTCTCGCAGACCGCCACCGAGATGGAGATTGAGGTCCTGGGCGAGAACGAGACCCTGCTGAACCCCATCAAGCAGGCGCTGCTGGCGGACAAGGATGTCGACTTCGCCGAGTACATCATCGAGCACCCGAGCCTCTCGACGCCGAAGATTTTCCTGCGCACGAAGGGCAAGGCGAAGCCCGAGGCGGTCCTGAAGCGCACTATCAAGAACCTGGTGGCCGAGTTCGACGGCTTCGAGACCGAGTTCGCGGCCCAGCTCAAGAAGCGCAACTAGGACTGGACGACGGAACCCCCGGATTCCACGGAACCTGCCGGTCCCTGATGTCGTTGGCTTCCGTGCGTTCCGTGGGCTCCGTTCGCCGGGGGGCGTAGCATGGGCGACCGCCCTCTCCCTCCTGACTCCGAGCAGGCGCTGGGCCTGCGCTCCTACCTTTCCGGGACGCCGGGCATCGGCGGCAGGCTGCGCAGCGAGCCGGAGGACTTCCGCGTCATCGAGCTTGGCCCTGGCCCCGCGCCGCTGGCGGAGGGGGCCTACACTGCCGCGCGCGTCGAGTTGCGCAACTGGGAGACCAACCGCTTCGCGATGCAGGCGGCGCGCGAGTTGGGCATCCCGCGCGAGCACGTGGCGTTCGCGGGCATGAAGGACAAGCGCGCCGTCACGGAGCAGTGGTTCACGTTCAAGGCCGCGCCGGCGGCGCTGGACCGGCTCGCCAGCCTCGGCGACGTGACGGTCCTGGAGCGGCACGCGACCCGCAAGGCGAGCTTCACGGGCGCGCACGAGGGCAACCGCTTCGTGCTGCGCGTGCGGGGCTCCAGCCGCGACCGCGCTGCCGTAGAGGGGACCTTCGCGGCCATCCGCGCCAACGGCGGGGTGCCCAACTTCTTCGGCCCGCAGCGTTTTGGGGGGCACTTCCGCCCCGTGACGCACCTCGTGGGCAAGGCGCTCGTGGAGGGCGACCTGGAGGAGGCGTGCCGGCTCTACCTGGGCCACCCGATGCCGGGGGAGCGCGAGGAGGCCCGCAACGCCCGCCGGGTCTACGAGGAGACCCGCGACCCCTCCGCCGCCCTCGCCGCCTACCCGCCGCAGCTGGACCCCGAGCGCGACATGCTTCGGAGACTGCAGAAGCGCCCCGGCGACTGGCGCTACTCGCTGCTGGCGCACCCGATGAACCTGCTTCTTCTCTTCGTCCACGCGCACCAGTCCCTCCTGTTCAACGAAATCCTGTCCGCGCGGGTCGCCGCCGGGCTGGGCCTCAACACGGCGCAGGTGGGCGACCGCGTCATGGGCATGGACGAGGAGGGCATCCGCACCCACCTCGTGACCGCCGCCAACCGCGCCCGCGTCCAGAAGGAGCTCGACCTCGGCCGCGCCACCCTGACGGCGCTCCTGCCCGGCATGGCCGCGCCCCTGGCGGAAGGGGAGCCCGGGCAGATCGAGCAGGACGTGCTGGACGACCACAACGTCGACCTCGCCGACTTCCGCATCCGCGAGCTTCCCGAACTGGCCTCCGACGGCCGCCGGCGCGGCATCCTCCAGCCCGTGCGCGGCCTCGCCGTGGAGTGGGTGGAGGCCGGCGACGGCGGCGCCGACCCCGTCTTCTCGTTCGCCCTCGGGAAGGGCAGCTACGCCACCGTCGTCATGCGCGAGTTCATGAAGGGCGACGGGGCCGATTCCTAGGCACAAAAAGCCTCCGGCCCGGGGCGGCCGTTTCCAGAAGGAAAACGCTTATCCTGGGCCTGCCTCGGGAAGGGCATGGACGACAACGATGCCGGGGGCTTTGCCCAGCGCAACGTCCGGTTCTTCCGGGCGCTGGCTGCGATTCTTGGGTTCGGCGTGGTGGCCGCGCTCATCCTGGGCCTGGGCAACGTGCCGGGCCTCGGCCTCTTCGACGTGTACGCCCTGAGCCGCGCCCTCACCCTGACGGTGCTGGTGCTGACGGTCGTCCTCATCCTGTTCCTGCTGCGCATCGGCGTCATCTTCGACGTCGAGCGCCAGGTGCGCGACCTGTTCGCCAGCGAGCAGGACCGCATGACCGAGATGCGCCGCGGCGAGGAGCAGGCCAGCCGCGAGTTCCGCGAGGCGCTGCGCCAGGAGCTGGCCGACCTGCGCGAGGCGATGAAGCGCGAGTTCAACCAGCGCGACCAGATGTACGACGGCGCCATGCGCGCCTCGAACCAGGCCCTCAAGGCCGCCAGCGACGCGCTGGCCCGCGCCGAGGCCCTCAGCCGCGAGCCGGCCTACCGCACCACCATCGAGAAGCTGGTGGCCGACGTCGGCGCGATGGCGAAGGACCTGCAGGCCCTCCGCACCGCCGACAAGGTGAACTCGCCGCTGCTGAAGGAACTGCAGGAGAAGGTCGTCCTGCTGGAGAAGAGCCAGGTCAAGATCAACCACCGCGTCGACGAGACCCTCGAGGCCGTCGAGCGCCGCGACATGGAGGCCGTCGCCCACCGCCAGACCCTGGACCAGGAGTTGGCCGCCCTCAAGAAGCGCGAGACCCTGCTGCTGGTCAAGCAGCGCGAGCTGGAGGACACCAACGTCAACCTCGTGGCGTCCGCCAAGCCCAAGAAGGTCGAGTTCGCGCCCGGCGAGGAGAGGCACCACGTCATCGCCATCGAGGGCATCGGCCCCGCGTACGCGAGCCGCCTCAACGCCAACGGCATCATCACCATCCCGCAGCTGGTGGCGGTCGACGCCAACCACGTCGGCAACCTCATCGGCGCCACCCCCGAGCTCGTGCGGCAGTGGCAGGCGATGGCGGAGCTGCTGCGCCTGAAGGGCGTCGGCCCGCAGAGCGCCGAGGTCCTGGTCGCCGCCGGCATCCTGAGCACCAAGCAGCTCGCCGCCGAGACCGCCGAGGGGGTCAGCCGCAAGGTCAAGGACGCCGAGCGCGGCCGCAAGACCCGCATCCAGGGCCAAGAGGTCACCCCTGCCGTGGCGCAGAAGTGGATCGACGCCGCCCGCAAGGGCGAGTACGACGCCAACTAGGCGGGCGTCTTCCTTCTCCCCTTTCCCCTCGCTTTTCTCACAGGCACCACAAACTCCTTCCCCGGCGGGGCCGGCTTGCCTGGCGATGAAGGCCCTCCCCTGCATCGCCCTGCTTGCCCTCGCGACCCTCTTCCTGCCCAGCGCCCTCGCCGACGGCCCCATCGCCGAGTGCAGCAACCTCTACGCCACCGACTTCGTGACGGTGCACTACTGCTACCACGAGTCCCCCCGGCCGCCGCAGTGCGGCATCGAGGTCGACGGCAACGTTTTCGGCGTCGGCTTCGGCCCCCGCCTGCTCTGCTGACGTCGCGCAGAAGCCTTTCCCTCTCTTTCCCGTGTCCCGTGACTGTTCGAGCCTTGTCCGGGACAAATCGTCCGGAACGGCCATCCCGGCGGGAAGGCATGGGAGGTTGAGGTCCTTCATGGAACCCCAATCCCGCAAGAGAATCGCCCTGGGCGCCGGGGCCCTGGTCATCCTGGTGACGGCCGGCCTCCTGGCCACCCAGGCCGTGGGCGCGTTCGGCGGCCACGACCGCCAAGCCACCGCCGCCCAGCACGCGGCCCTGTGCCGCCCCGGCAACCTGACCGAATCGAACGGCGACGTGAGCGACGGCTGCGTGAGCTTCCACGCCGACGCCGCCAGCGGCGCCATCTCCGCCTACACCGCGAAGGTGAACGGCACCGACGTCAGCCTCGTCGAGTCCCTGGGTGTGCCCGCCCTCGCCGGCGGCTCCGAGCAGCTGCGCCGCGGCTACTCGCTGCGCCAGGGCGACGTCGGCTTCGTCGCGCAGGGACCCGGCTTCGCGGTCGCCAGCCGCAACGGCACCGCGCTCACCATCGCCTTCCCGGCCGATGCCACCGTCGCCGTGCATGACGCGGTGGCCGACTGGAGCCCCGCCGGCGCGACCGTCACCTACGGCGCCGCCAAGGCCAGCCTCGTGCTGCCCAAGGGCTCCACCCTGAGCCAGTCCGGCAACACGCTGACCATCCAGGCCGGCCCCGGCGTCGTGGAGTTCCACCTCGGCGGCGCGCACGGCCCGATGGGGCACGGCGAGCGCGGCGGCTTCGGCGGCCCGCACGGCGACGGCTTCGAGGGTCGCGGCCCTGAGGGTCGGGGCCCCGGCGGCCCGCGCGGCCGCTGAACGGCCAGCCTCTCCTTTCCCTTTTCTTCCTTTAGGGATTCGTCACTTGTTTTTCTTAGCCTAGAGAGGTTTCGGCGCAATCCGTTCACGGCCGCCCATGAGGGGCCGCAACGCCTCGGGGATGACGACCGAGCCGTCGGCCTGCTGGAAGTTCTCCAGGATGGCGACGAGGGTGCGCTGCACGGCGATGGCGGTGGAGTTGAGCGTGTGCACGAACTCCGTCGGGTCGCCGGGGCTCTTGCGGCTGCGCGTGTTGTAGCGCCGCGCCTGGAAGTCGGTGCAGTTGCTGCACGAGACGACCTCGCGGTAGGCGCCCTGCACCGGCATCCACGCCTCGATGTCGTACTTCTTGGCGGCGATGGAGCCGAGGTCGCCGGTGCAGATGTTGACGACGCGGTGCGGGATGCCGAGCTCGCGGAAGAGCGCCTCGGCGTTGCGGACGAGGTCCTCGTGCAGGTGCCACGACTGCTCGGGGCGGCAGTAGGCGAACATCTCGACCTTGGAGAACTGGTGGACGCGGAAGATGCCCTTGGTGTCCTTGCCGTGCGCGCCGGCCTCCTTGCGGAAGCAGGGCGATACGCCCGCGTACAGGAGCGGCAGCTTGGCGTCCTCCAGGATTTCGCCCATGTGGTAGGCCGCGATGGGGTGCTCGGAGGTGGCGATGAGGTAGAGCGGGGGCTCCTTCGCCTCGGCCTCGACCTTGTAGATGACGGACTCGAAGTCGGCGAGGTCCACGGCGCCCTCGACGGCCTCGCGGCGGAGCATGTAGGGCGGCTCGATGGCGGTGAAGCCCTTGGCGGCGAGGCGGTGCAGCGCGAACATCTCCAGCGCGCGGCCCATCAGCACCAGGTCGCCCTTGAGGTAGGCGAAGCGGGCGCCGGCGGCGCGGGCGGCGCGCTCCAGGTCCGCGACGTCGAGGCTCTCCAGCAAATCAACGTGGCTCTTGGCCGGGAACGGGTGGGTGGGCTTGCCGCCCCAGGCGCGCACCTCGACGTTCTCCGAGTCGTCCTTGCCGACGGGCACCGACGGGTGCATGAGGTTGGGGATGCTGCGCAGGAGGGCGTCGCGCTGCTTCTCGGCCGCGGGCACCTCGGCCTCCAGGCGCTTGAGCTCCTCGGCGACGGCGGCCATGCGGTCGAGGACGGGCTTGGCGTCCTGGCCCGCCTTCTTCGCCTCCGCGATGAGCTTGCCTGACTTGTTGCGCTCGGCGCGCAGCTCCTCCATGCGCTTGAGGCCGTCGCGCCACGCCTGGTCGAGCGCGCGCACCTGGTCCACGACGCTGTCTTCGCGGCCGCGCTTGCGGAGGTCGGCCCGCACGACCTCAGGGGTTTCGCGAAGGAGGCGGATGTCGAGCATTGCGCGTCCGCGACCCTGGGGCGGGCCTTAACCCTACTCGGCGGCGTGGCGCTCGTGGCGGGCGTACATCCAGAGGATGAGTCCGGCCAGCAGCGGCACGAAGACCAGGAACGCGAGCGTCGTCAGGAGCGGGCGCGCCGGGCCGAGGACCAGCGGGAACATGTAGGCGGCGCTCACGAAGGCGAGAGCGAGCAGGGCGATGCCGAGGCCCTCCAGCATGAACAGCGTGGTGCGGCGGCGCTCCACGGCCTGGTTCGCGACCTTGGGCTTGCGGAGGAACGTGGAGTAGGGGCTGCACACGGTGCAGGTGCCCTCGGCCTGGCGCCACGGCGGCAGGATGCGGCCGCAGCGGAAGCAGGTGTCCGGGTGCGAGGGCGGCAGGGCGGGGTTGGTGCCGATGAGGGCGCGCGCGGGCTCGGCGTCGCGGTCCTGCGGCCGCTGCTGCGGGGCGGCCGTGGCGGTAGGCGCGAGGGCGGACCAGGCGATGGTCGCGACGAGGCCGACGCCGAGCAGGGTGTAGATGACCCAGAACGCGAAGCCGAGGGAGCGGAAGACCTGGTAGAGGAAGAAGTCCTTCGCAAAGTAGCCGAAGAGGGCGACCGTGAACCACACGAAGCCCACCACGATGGCCACGATGCGGCGGGCGAGGCGGCGGGGCGGTTGGGGCGGTTGGGGCGGCGGCGCGGCCATGACGCCCCTTGACGCCGGTGCGGGGCCTTAACGGCTGCCCTTTGGAGCCGACGTGCCGGGCGGCGGGGCGCGGGCGGCCCGCAGGCACTCCAGGGCGTCGTCCAGCGTCCGCAGCGCGCCCATCGCGGTGGCGGAGCGCAGGGACACGACGACGAACGTCCCCTCGGCGCGGCAGGGCGCGATGCCGGCATCGTCCGCCTGGAGCGCGGCCGCCAGAATCTTGGCCTCGGCGGCGGAGCCGGCGTCGATGCGCATCTCGCCAGTCACGCTCATGCGGCCACCTTCTGCCGCGCGAGCGCCGCCTCCAGCGCGGCCAGGAACGCCTCCACCTTCCCCTCCGGCACGACGGCGCCCGCCGCGACCGGGTGGCCGCCGCCCTCGGAGCCGACGGCGCGCGCGGCGGCGTGGCACGCGGCACCGAGGTCCAATCCCGCAGCGACCTGCGCGTGCGTGCCGCGCGTCGAGACCTGCACGAGGCCGTCGGGGCGGCGGGCCAGCACCACGAGCGGCAGGCGGTCGTCGACGACGTGCGCGATGCCGATGCCGGCCACCATGCCGGTGTGGTCCGGGTTCCGGGTCCACGCAACCTGCATCCCGCCCCGCGCCGTTGCGCCGCCGGCGCGCAGGGCGTGGATGCCCTCCAGCAGCGCCGCACGGTAGGCGGTGAACATCGCCTGCGCCTCGGCCGCGGCCGCCGGGTCGCCCATGAGGAACGCGAGGGCCGTCGCCGCCGCGCCGCCGCGCCCGCAGGCATCCACGACGCGGAACACCTGCCGCAGGCTCTTGCCCAGCTTGGCGCTGACGTCGACGGGGACGACGAGGCGGTCCGGCGGTGGCGGCGCGCTGCCGGCGGCGAGGTGGGCGGCGACAATGGCGGAGACCAGGCGGGTGCGGCCCTCCTCGTCCAGCTCGTCCACCTCGCGGTCGGGGTCGACGCCGACGCTGCCCAGCAGGGCGCGCGCCGCAGTGGGCGTCTCGGCGCCGGGGACGGGAGGCTGCACGTTGGCGAGCGCCTCCGCCAGCCCGAGGCCCATGAGGGGCGGCATCGGCACCGCGCGAAGGTGGCCGGCGGCGCGGCAACGCTCCAGCAACTCAAGGTTCCAGCCTTGCCAGCCGCCCATGTGCTGCCAGTCGCCCACCGCGCCCGCGAGGCCAATGGGTCCCCACGCGAGGGCCGGCTCGCCGCACAATGCCAGCGCGAGCGCGGCGGCCGTGGTGGCGGCGGAGGCGTCGCGCGAGCCGTCCAAGCCCTCGGCGCGCGGGTTCAACAGCGTGACTCCGACGGGCATCTCGGCGGGCAGGTTGTGGTGGTCGACGACCAGCACCGGCCGCCCTGGCTGCGCGAGGCTGGCCAGCACCCCCAGGTGGCTGCTGCCCTTGTCCAGCAGCACCAGGCCATCCCACGGCTCCTCGAAGAGGGCGCGGTAGCTCGCCTCCGTCTTGTCGCGGCTGGCCCGGATGGTGAAGCGGTGGCCCGAGCGCAGCAAGGCCTGCGCCATGACGGCGGCGGCGCACAGGCCGTCCGCGTCGTTGTCGCACGCCAGCAGCCAGTGGGCGCCCCTGGGGAGGGAGCGCACCACGGCCGCGGCACGAGCGGCGGCCTGCTGGAACTCGGGCATCGCCACGCGGTTCCCGAGGGGTGCGGCGGGATGAGGCTTGCGAGGGGCCTTGTCCGCAAGGGAGGCCTGGATTGCGGCGACCTTCAGGAGATTGCCACGCAGCGCACAGGCAAAGGCGCGGGGTCGTGAAAACCGCCGAAATCCTAGGCCACACGGAGCCAGCGAAAAGAAAGAGGGAAGGAAGAGGGATGCAGGCCGGGCCTGCGCCGAGGTTAGTCGACCAGCAGGCGGGCGCCGCCGCGAGTGTAGTTCCACTCGCCGGGCAGCTCGTCGCGGCCCTGGTAGTACTTGGCGAGGCCGCGGATGCGGGCCTCCATCAGTTCGAGGCCGCGCATGTTGTGCAGGTCGCGGCTGTTGGCGGCGAGGTGCTCCTGCAGGTGGATGGAGCGCTGGATGAGGTTCTGCAGGTCCTGCGGCAGCTTGCCGCTGACGCCGGCGTCCTTCATGATCTGGGCGATCTTCTTGCCCGTCAGCTCGTGGACGCTGGGGATGCCGTAGGAGTCGCGCAGGATGAGGCCGATGACGGCGGGCTGCTTGCCCTCCTTGGCGAGCTCGACGACCTTGGCCTCCGCCTCGCGGGGGAGCATGGGCACCCAGGCGGGCGCGGCGTCGCGGACGGGCTTGGAGCTGGCGTGGCGGGACATGGGAATCCTTGAACCTTGGACCGGAACGGTGGCGTCTGTGACGAGCGCCAGGATGCCTGTCCAAGCTTCGCGACTCAAAGGGGATATTTAGAGTGAGCGGCGGCGGGCCGGGCGGGTCAGGAGGATTGGTCCGTCCGCCCAGCCTTGAACACGGCCGTGCGGGCGCGCCTGGCCGCCTTCTTGGGGGCCGTGCCGTCCCCGAGGAACCCCAGGATGCCCTTCACGAGGCTGGCGTAGCCGGAGGCGGTGGCGGGCTTGCGGAAGAAGCCGTCCGCGCGCGCCAGGAGCGACTCGGTCTGGTCCTCGGGGTCCTCGGAGGCGGTGAGGACGAGGAGGGGCAGCCCCTCGAAGTGGCGGGACTGCCGGATGCGGTCCACGAGCTCGATGCCGGAGGCGCCGGGGAGGCCGATGTCGATGAGGGCGAAGTCGGGCCACTGGGCCAGCGGGCTCGCGATGAGGCCGTTGAGGGCGGCCCAGGCGCTCTCGGCGTCGGCGTGCGCCTCCACGCGCACCTGCGGCGCCTCCTTGAACGCCGCCAGGAGCAGGCGCTGGTGCACGGGGCTGTCCTCCACGAGGAGGACGCGGACCGGTTTCACACGGGGAGCAGGCGTTTGCCAGCTTAAGCCCCTGTCGGCCGTGGCCGGGGGCCTCAGTGAAGGAGCTTTCCGTCCGGCTCCGGTTTGCGCGGGGCGGTGGCGGGGCGGCGGCGGCCCCGCTGCGCGCCGTCCGGTTCGGCGTCCGGGGATGCGCCGTAGCGCGTGGGCGGGGTGCCCGCTTCGTGCCTGACGCGGCCCAGCGCGCGCTCGACGTGGCCGCGCGTGATCCTGACCGCCTTGACGTCCTTGGCCGAGTCCGGCTTGCCGCCAGCGTCGATGTAGTCGCGGATGGCGAGGATGCCCGCCTCGTCCACGAGCGCCTCCAGTTGGGCGCCGGTCAGGCCGTCGGTCTCCCCGGCCAGCCAGGCCAGGTCAACGTCCTTTGCCAGCGGGCGGCCCTTGGCGTGGATGGCGAGGATTTCCTTGCGCGCAGGCTCGTCCGGCGGGGGCACCTCGACGATGCGGTCGAAGCGGCCGGGCCGCAGCAGGGCGGGGTCGAGCATGTCGGGCCGGTTGGTGGCGGCGACGATGACGACGCCGTGCAGGGGCTCGATGCCGTCCATCTCGTTGAGCAGCGCGCTCACGATGCGCTCGGTGACGCTGGAGTCGTGCGAGCCGCCGCGCACCGGGACGATGCTGTCGATCTCGTCGAAGAACAGGATGGTGGGGGCGGACTCGCGCGCCTTGCGGAACACCTCGCGCACCGCCTTCTCGCTCTCGCCCACCCACTTGCTGAGGAACTCGGGGCCCTTGACGGCGATGAAGTTGGCCTTCGCCTCCGTCGCGACCGCCTTCGCCAGCAGCGTCTTGCCGGTGCCGGGCGGGCCGTGCAGCAGGATGCCCTTGGGCGGGCGGGACTTGAGGTGGCCGTACAGCTCCTTGTACTTCAGCGGCCACTCGACCGCCTGCCGCAGTTCCTGCTTCGCCTCGGTGGCGCCGCCCACCTGGTCCCACGTGACGTTGGGCGTCTGCACGAACACCTCGCGCAGCGCGCTCGGCTCCATCTCGCGGAAGGCGCCCTGGAAGTCGGCCATCGTGACCTCCAGCCTCTCCAGCACCTCGCCGGGGATGGCGTCGGACTCCAGGTCCACCTCGGGCAGGATGCGGCGGACGGCGCGCATCGCGGCCTCCTTGGCGAGCGCGTGCAGGTCGGCGCCGACGAAGCCGTACGTGCTGTCGGCCAGCGTCTCCAGCTTCACGTCCTCCGCCAGGGGCATGCCGCGCGTGTGGACCTGGAGGATCTCGAGGCGGCCGTCGCGGTCGGGCACGCCAATCACGATCTCGCGGTCGAAGCGGCCGGGGCGGCGCAGCGCGGGGTCGAGGGCGTTGGGGCGGTTGGTGGCGCCGATGACGACGACGCGGCCGCGCGCCTTGAGGCCGTCCATCATGGTCAGCAACTGCGCCACGATGCGGCGCTCCGTCTCGCCGGTGACCTCCTCGCGCTTGGGGGCGATGCTGTCGATCTCGTCGATGAAGATGATGCTGGGCGCCTTCTTCTCCGCGTCCTGGAAGATGGCGCGGAGCCTCTCCTCGGACTCGCCGTAGTACTTGCTCATGATCTCGGGGCCGCCGATGTGGAAGAACTCGGCGCCGGTCTCGGTGGCGACGGCCTTCGCGATGAGGGTCTTGCCGGTGCCGGGCGGGCCGTGCAGCAGGACCCCTTTCGGGGCCTCGACGCCCAGGCGCTCGAAGATTTCCGGGTGGCGCAGCGGCAGCTCGATCATCTCGCGGATGCGGCCCAACTGCTTGCCGAGGCCGCCGATGTCCTCGTAGCGCACGCCGGCGGCGGGGGACTGCTCGACCTCGCGCGGCTCCGTCTCCAGCGTGATGGCGGTGCCCTCGCCCAGGATGGCGGCGGCGCCCTTGGGGCGCATGGCGGTGACGACGAGGGCGATGCGGCGGCCCACGATGGAGAGCGGCAGCAGGTCGCCCGGCGCGAGGATGCGGCCCTCCAGGACCTGGCCCAGGTAGTCCTCGCCGCCCACGATGCGCAGCGGCTCGGTGGGCGCCAGCGTCACGTGCGTGGCCTGCGGGGCCTCGATCCTCCACAGCGTCACCTGCCCGTCGGTCTCGACGCCCGCGTTGTGGCGCAGGATGGCGTCCATGCGGACCGTGCCCGCCTCGGCGCCCTCCTCCGGGGAGACGCGGACGAGCGCCGCGGTCTGCTTGCCCCCCTGGATGGCGACGGCGTCCTCGGCCGCCACGCCCAGGGAGCGGGCGAGCCCCGTGCCGAGGCGGACGTGGCCGGTGCCGACGTCGGCGGCGCGCGCCTCGGCGACCTTGGCCTTGATGGTTGCGGAGGGTGGGGAGCGGGGCATGGGGTGCACTTGGCCGCGCAGGCGGTCGCGACGGGAACCAGGCCCCTCGCAAATCTCCTGGCGTATGGGCAGCAATCTTCAGGGCCCGGACATGGCTGCCGTCTCAGAGGCAGCAGCCTACGGTGCCTTCCCCGCAAGCGGCAATGTGAACGTGAACGCGCTGCCCTTGCCGGGGCCGTCGCTCGCCGCCCACAGCTTGCCGCCGTGCTGCTCGACGAGGCCGCGGCAGATGTAGAGCCCCAGGCCCGTGCCCGCCTCCGCCACCTGGCCGGGGTCGTGCACCTGCACGAAGGGCTGGAACAGGCGCGGCAGGTCCGTGGCGCGGATGCCGATGCCGGTGTCGCGCACCTCCACCTCGACGTGGTCCTCCGCCACGCGGGCGTCCAGCTCGACCCGGCCGCCGTCGGCGGTGAACTTGACGGCGTTCCAGAGCAGGTTCATCACGACCTGGTGGACGCGGCTGGCGTCCGCGGTCACCAGCACCTCCGGCCACGGCCCGCCGCGCGCCTCCACGCCGCGCGCCTCCGCCACGTCGGCAATCTCTTGCAGGCACGGCGCCAGGAGCTCCGGCAGCGGGGTGGGGGCGAGGGTGAGGGCGAGGCGGCTGGCCTGCATGCGGGCGCCGTCGAGGATGTCGCGCACCAGGTCGCGCAGGCGCTCCAGGTTGCGCGCGAGGATGCCGACGCGGCGCTGCACGTGCGGCTCCAGCTTGCCGGACTCCTTCCCCAGCAGGTGGATCTGCAGCATGATGGGCGTGAGCGGGGTGCCCAGCTCGTGCGCGGCGGTGTTGATGAAGGCTGTCTTGAAGCGCGCCTGCTCCTGGAGGCGCTGCACCTCGCGGGCGCGGCCCTCGGCAGCGCGGCGCAGCGTCGTGTCCTCCAGGCTGCCAACGAAGCCGGTGAGGGTGCCGCCGCTGAAGATGGGCGTGGCGCGGGTCCAGCACTCCACGACGGTGCCGTCGGGGCGGCGGTAGCGGAACTCGGCGGTCAGCTCGGTGCCGTCGCGGACGGCGGCGCGCCACAGGCGGGTGAGGCGCTCGACGTCGTCGGGGTGGATGGCGGCGCGGGTGGCGGCGGGGTCGCGGAAGTCGGCGCCCGAGATCTCCGTCCACTTGGCGTTGGCGTAGTCGAGGCGGCCTTGCGCGTCGGTGTGGAAGATGCCCAGCGGCGAGCCCTCGGCCAGGGAACGGAAGCGCGCCTCGCTCTCGCGCAGCGCGGCGTCGGCCTGGGCGCGCGCCTCGGCGAGGGCGCGGTGGCGCTCGGCCTCCTCGACCTGCTGGCCGAGGCGGAAGCGCTCGGCGAAGACGCGCGAGGACTCGCGGGCCAGCAGCGCGGCGGCCACGCCGGCCAGCAGGAGGTAGCCGAGCCGGGCCACCACGAGGCCGCCGAAGCCGGCGGGCCCGGCCGTGAAGAGAATCAGGCCGATGGAGGAGGCGAGGTAGAGCCCCGTCGCGATGAGCGTGGTGCGCCAGTCGAAGCGGAAGCTCACGCCGACGAGGGAGACGAACCAGAGCACGAAGAACGGGGAGGCGCCGTCGCCGGTGGCGTGCAGCCACGCCGTGATGAGCAGGCCCTCCGTCGTCGTCGTCCACACGCTGGTGGCGAGGATGGGGAAGCGCAGGTAGGGCCGGAACAGCAGGACGTAGAGCGAGTAGGCCTGCGCCACGACCGCCACGGCCGCCGCCAGCTCCGGGTTGCCGAGGTGCGGGAAGTAGGCGTAGTAGACCACGATGCCGAAGGCGATGACCACGACGCGCAGGCCGGCGATGCTCGACTCCGCGCTCGCGGCCTTCTCCTCCTGGCCCGACACCAGCATGCGGGTCGGGTTTGCCGTGGGAATGGGCATGGGTTGGCCTGTCCAGAACGCGGGGCCCTCCTTAAACCGGTCCGCGCGGGTCCCTTATGCCAAAGCGAGGTGGACGTTGCCGTTGGCGTCGAGGGGCCAGGCGGGGTTCCAGGCGATTTCCCAGGTGTGGCCGTCGGGGTCGCGGAAGTGGCCCGAGTAGCCGCCCCACTCGCGGGCGGCGGCGGGGACGAGGTGCGCCCCGGCGGCCTTGGCCTGCGCCAGCAGGGCGTCCACGCTGGCGCGGTCGGCGAGGTTGTGGGCGAGGCAGACGCCGCCGCTGCGCGCGGGCAGGCCCGTCTCGGCGGCGAACGCCTTGGCGTCCCACAGCGCGAGGACGAGGCCGTTGGCCTGGTAGAACGCGACGTCGCCGCCCGCGAAGCCTGGCGTCCAGCCGAGGGTTTCGTAGAAGCGGCGGGAGCGGGCGAGGTCCGCGACGGCGAGGGTGACGGCGCTCAGGCGCTGCTGCATGGGCTGGCATCGCACGGGCGAGAAAAGAGGCTTGGAGGGAGAGGGAAAAGGACTGCCGCGTGGCGCAGGCGCGGCTCAGCCGAGCCAGGCGAGGCCCGCCGCCAGCAGGCAGCCGGCGACGAAATGCGTGGCGATGGTGGTGGCGCAGCCCTTGACGAGGGCGCGGTCCGCGTAGTGCCGCACCGCGATGGTGGCGGCGTAGGCGGCCAGCGGCAGCGCGAGCAGGACGATGAGCGCGCCCTTGGGCAGGATGCTCGTGGTGGTCGCCTCGACGATGGCGGCGGCGAAGGCGGCGGCGACGATGGCGACGTAGCCCCAGCGCGCCTTCTTCGTGCCCAGCGTGGCGACGAGGTGGGTCTTGCCGGTCGCCTTGTCGCTGGGCGCGTCGGGGAACTCGTTGATCCACAGGATGGCGAGCGTCAGCAGGCCGATGGGGATGCCAAGCAGGAAGCCGTCCCAGCCGGCGTGCTTGCTGATGCCGTAGACCGCGCCCGCGGTCATGAGGGGGCCGAAGTTGAGGAACGACGACAGCTCGCCCAGGCCGCGGCGGGCGGCGAGGCGGATGGGCGGCGCGGTGTAGAAGAAGCCCATGAACGCGCCGGCGGCGCCGAACGCGAGCACCAGCGGGCGGCCCATGAAGGTGAGGGCGACGCCGATGGCGAGGGCCACCGCGAGGCTGACGGTGCCGGCGATGAAGGTGCCGCGCTCGGAGATGATGCCGAGCTCGATGGCGCGCGAGCCGCCGGTGAACGGCAGGAAGTAGTCGTTGTTCGCCTGGTCGGTGCCGGCCCTCCAGTCGAAGTAGTCGTTGAAGATGTTCGCCGCGAGGTGCAGCGCGATGCCGCCCGCGAGGACGAGGGCGAAGTGGAGCCAGGGGAACGGCGTCACCAGCTTCTGCTGCGCCACGAACGCGGCGGCCACGAGGATGGGGACGATGGTCGCCGTCAGGAACGGCAGGCGGCCGATGACGACGCCCTTGAAGACGCGGGTGCCGACGGTGGTCTTCGGCATGATGGTGGCCGGGTCGACGCCCTCGAGGACGCGGGTCTGGCCGCAGTAGCCAATCTGCTCGCCGGAGGACTTGCCGCCGTGGAAGGTCGGCGTGATGCGGACGTGGGCGGCGAAGCGGGTGCCGTCCTTCCGCACGAAGACGGTGTCGGTCTCGAACTCGCCCTTGGTGCGCGCCTCCTTGAGCCAGCGCGGCACGTGGCCCAGCACGACCTCGCCGGGGCTGAACAGGCTGACGCGCTTGTGGCCGACGACCTCGCCGGCGGCGTAGCCGAAGATTTGCTGCGCGCCGTCGTTGAAGGTCTCGATGCGGCCCTCCATGTCGCAGGTGATGACGCTGACGGGCGCCTTGGGCGCGGGGGCGGCGGCCTTGGCCTTGGTTGCCTTCGGGAGGGAGGTGGCCTGGGGCATGCTCTCACTCCTTCTGGACGCGTCCTCGGAGATAAGGGCGTCCGACGAAAACAACTTGCTGGGAGTTGTATTGCCGGACCAACCGCGGATTGCGCGGATGCCGCGGATTTTTTGCTCATCCGGCAAATCAGCGCCATCCGCGTTTCGTGGTAGCTTACTGCGCGGGTTCCTTGAGGCGGACGCGCTTCATGCCCTCGGCGGCCTTCTTCCAGCCCTCGACGCGGGCCTCGGTGATCTTGGTGCCGACCACCGTCGTCTCCAGGGAGTCGAGGTAGGCGTTCACCTGGTCGGCCACGGTGGAGGCGGCGCGGCGCTTGAGGGCGGCGATGCCGTCGATGCCGGCGCGGGCGAGCGCCTCGGCGTACTGCGGGCCGATGCCCTTGACCTTGACCAGCTCGCCCATCGCCTGCCACTGCTGCACGGTCTTGAGCGGGACGCCCACCTTGTCGGCGAGCTGCTGCGCGTCCTCGAAGCAGAGGCGCGCGGTGGTGTGGACGCCGGCGGCGCGCAGGCGGTCGCCGTAGATGGCGCCGATGCCCTCGACGTCCTCGACGGGGTGGACGTCGCCGGGGTAGTCGTAGTAGGCGCGCTCCGGGGCCGCCACGGGCGCGGCGGGTTGCGCGATGCGCTCCTGGAGGCGCTCCACGAAGGCGCGGCCGTCGCTGGAGGGCGCCGCCTTGGCCTTGCGGGCGGGCGGGAAGAGCTTGGAGCGGTAGGGCTCCGGCACGTCGTCCTGCGTCAGGGTGGGGCGCGCCGGGGTCGCCTGCTGGCCCTGCAGCGGGGCCTGCCCGGCGCCGTCGGGGCCGGCCAGGAGGGTGCGCATCTTCAGGGTCGTGCCGGCGGCGTCGACGCGGATGTAGTCGTTGGTGTAGACCGCCTTCTCGACCGGGCGGGGGTAGGTGTAGGCGACGGTGCCGCGGTGGGGCGTCGGCTCCCAGGCGCGGTAGCTCGCGGGCAGGGAGGGGATGTCGTAGACGACCACGTCGGGGCCGAAGCGCTGCGGCGGGCGGGCCACGACGGCCTGCGTGACGACGGGCTGGGCGTTGAACTCCAGCAGGCCCTCGGGCGCGGGGCTGGGCAGGGACTGGCCCTGGTGCAGCGGCTGCGCGTGGCCCTCGAGCTGCGCGGCGCGGCGGCGGCGCCCGCCCTGCGCGACGACGAGGAGCAGGAGCAGCAGGACGACCACGCCGAGCGCGACGAGGACAGCGATGAAGGTGGGGTCCTGCAGGGCCATATGGAGGCTTCCAAGGAGGCGCCCGTTTATGGGCTTGCTGTTTCGCCCGGGGCGGCCTGGAGGTGGCGCAGCAGCAGGGCGGCGGCCTGGCCGCGGTGGCTGAGGGCGCTTTTCTCGACGGGCGCCATCTCGGCGAAGGTGCGCGCGTGGGCGCCCGGCACGAAGATGGGGTCGAAGCCGAAGCCGTTGCCGCCGGCGGCGCGCTCGGCGATGCGGCCCGGGCACAGCCCCGCGAAGTGGTGGATGGCCCCGCCCGCGTCCACGTAGGCGAGGTCGGCCTGGAACGCGGCGCTGCGGGTCTCCAGCTCGACGTCGCGCAGCAGCTTGAGCAGCCCCGCCACGCCGATGGTGTCGAGCGTGTGGCGGCTGTAGACGCCGGGGAAGCCACGCAGGGCCGCGACGAAGAGGCCGGAATCCTCCAGGATGAACGGCGGCTTGAGGCCGGTGGCCAGCAGGTGCTTGGCGCCCGCCTCCGTGACCTCGGCCAGCGTGCCGGCCTGGATTTCAGGGTAGCCCCGCCCGTCGGCCACGACCTGAAGCCCCAGCGGGGCGAGCAGCGCGGCCATCTCGGCGGCCTTGCCCGCGTTGCCGGTGACGAAGGTGAGGGTGCCGGCGGGCCGGGGGGCTTGGGCCGCGGGCGCAGAGGGCGGCGTTAGCGTGGGCTCCCTGCGCTTCGGCGCGACGTGGTGGCCCGGGAGGTCGACGCGCGGCATCAGTGGTACCTGCCACGCTGCCGGATGTCATCAAGCCGCTGGAGCGAGGCGGGCGCGCAACGGGCCGCGGCGCGGTAGCCGTCCAGGAACGCGGCGAACAGGGCCTTGTGCCGTGCGTCGGTGGCGGCGAGCGCCTCCTCGACCAGGTGCAGGTCCACGCCGCGCGGCTCCGGCTCCTCGCTGAAGGCGCCGAGGCCGAAGTCGATGAGGACCAAACGCGCGGCGTCGGCGGGCTCCGGCAGCAGGACGTTGCTCGTGGTGAGGTCGCCGTGCGTGAGGCCCGCGTCGTGCAGGCGACCCACCGCGCGCCCCAACGCACCAAGCCGTTGCGCGGCCACGGCGTCACCATCGGACTCCAGCGCGACCCGCAGCGTCGGGCCGGGAACCTGCTCCAGGACGAGGACGCTGGCGGCGCGGTCGGCGTCGTAGAGGACCGGGACGGGAATGCCGGCGCGGCGGGCGGCGAGCAGGAGCGCGGCCTCGTCGCGGGTGCGCTCGCTCCGCAGCCGGGCGTCCAGCTCCGGGTGGCGGTAGGGCTTGGGCAGGCGCCGCTTGGCGACGGTGGCGCGCCCCATCCAGTCCGTTGGCGCAACCTCGGCCTCGGCGCCCACCTTCCCGCCCCGGCCAAACAGGGACTGCAAGGATTCCGGGGATTCGGATGGGCGGGGTATCCCCAAACCCCCCGGAATCCCTGGCTCGGAGGCGGGGCTCATCGCCAGGTCACCTCGACCTCGTCCGTCCGTTGGTAGGGAAGCACCTGGCTCCTCTCGACCGGCATCACGTCGCCCGCGCGCAGCTTCAGCAGGCCAAGCCAGCCAATCATCGCGCCGTTGTCCACCAGCACCTCGCGCGGCGGGCAGTGCATGGTGGCGCCGCGGCCTTCGCACATGGCGCGCGCCATGGCTTGCAGGCGGGCGTTGCAGGCGACGCCGCCGCCCAGCACCAGCTCGCTGCGGCCGGTGTGCGCAAGGGCGCGCTCCGCCGTCTCGACGAGGGCGCCGAACGCGTGCTCCTGGAACGCGAAGGCCACCTCCGGCAGCGGCACGCCCTCCTGCGCGAGGCGCTGGGCAGCCGTCGCGAGCCCGGCGAAGCTCATGTCCATGCCCTTGACCGTGTAGGGCAGCGCGTGCCACGGCCCCGTCGCCTGCGCCGCCCACGCCTCGACCTGGGGGCCGCCGGGGAACGGGACGCCGAGGGCGCGCGCGAACTTGTCCAGCGCGTTGCCGAGGCCGATGTCGAGCGTCTCGCCGAAGACGCGGTAGCGGCCCCGCGCGAAGGCCAGCACCTGCGTGTTGCCGCCGGAGGCGTAGAGCAGCATCGGGTCCGTGGCGCCCGTCATGCCGCGCCCAATCTCCAGGTGAGCGACGCAGTGGTTCACCCCGAGCAGCGGCTTGCCGTGGCGGAGGGCCAGGGCGCGGGCCATCGTGGCGGCGACGCGCAGGCAGGGGCCGAGGCCGGGGCCCTGGCTGAACGCGACCCCCTCCAGCTCGTCCGGCGAGAGGTTGGCCTTCTCCAGCGCGCGGTGCAGCAGGCCCGGCGCGGCCTCGGCGTGCTGGTGCGCGGCCTCGCGGGGGTGGATGCCGGCGGCCGGCCCGCCCGGCTCCGTCGGCGGCTGCGTGGCCGGCTTCGCCATCGCGCGCTCGTTGGCCAGGACGCGGCAGCGCCCGCCCTTCTCCTCCACGATGCCCACCCCCAGCGTGTGCGCGGTGCCTTCGATGCCGAGCACGGCCACGCCGCGCGCACCCCGCCGCTCGTGTTAAGCCTGCTTCGAAGGGGGTCGGCATTTCGGCCACGCGTCTCCAGGAGTTATCTAGGCTGCACGGAGTGGAAGCGTCCATGCAGCCTTCCTGGGCATTGCCCCTCCTGCTTGCGCTCGCCCTCGTCCCCGCCGCGGCCGGCGTCGCCTCCGCCCAGGCAGGCGAGGCCAGCCGCGAGAAGTGCAACATCGTGCCGCCCATCAGCGCGGACCAGAACGGCGCCTTCCTCTGCGTGAACGGCGAGAAGGACTACGTCGGCTGCCCGATTCCGCAGTGCCCCTAGACGCCGGCCGGGACGTCCTTGGCGGCGCCCTTCTTGGCCAGCTCCTGGATCTTCTTGCTGCGCGCCTTGGCGTCGTAGCCGGTGGCGCCCTCCAGGAACTCGTTCCAGCGCCGCTGCGTGTCCATCGCGACGGCCAGGGCCTCCTTGTCGCCGGCCGCGACCTTCTGCGCGAACGTCTTGTCCGTGACGGTGTCGACGATGAACTCCTTCTTCCCCTCGAAGCGCACCTTGATCTGGGGCATCGAGCCGAAGCTGCCGCACAGCCACTCCCCCTCGTTCTTGTGCGCGTCGAAGCAGGCGTCGAAGACGTCCGGCAGGTTCACCTTGCCGGCGTGGCCGGGCTTCACGGGGTAGGACTGCATGCCCCACGGATTCGGGCCCGCCCCTTGAGGCTTGCCTTGCGCTAGAGATGGCGCAGCAGCCCCGCCGGGGCGGCCACCACGAGGTCGGCGGCGGGGTGGGCGGCGGCGGCCGGGTCCACCCAGACGGTGCGCATCCCCAGGCGGCGCGCGGGCTCGATGTCGAAGTCGAGCGAGTCGCCCACCATGACCGCCTCGCCGGGCGCGACGCCGAGCTTGGCCAGCACGTGCAGGAACGCCTGCGGCGACGGCTTCCAGTGCCCCATCTCGCCCGTGATGCCGACGAAGTCCACGTGGGCGGCGAGGCCGAACTGCTCGACCTTGGGGCGCTGCACGTGGCCGGGGCCGTTGGTCAGAAGCGCGGTGCGGGCGCCGGCGGCGCGGGCGGCGGCCAGGGCGTCGAGGGCGCCCGGCAGGAGGGCCAGGTGGCGCACCACGTGCTCGCGGAAGTGCGAGGCCAGCGTGTCGCCCAGCAGGGTGCCCTCGGTGCCGAGGCGCTGGCTCAGCAGGCCCAGCCGCTCGCCGACGTACCACCACCGGCCCGTGGCGCGGAAGGAGGCGAAGTTCAGCTCCATCACCTCGGCGTAGGTCGCGCGCACGCGCGGCTCCGGGATGCCGGCGGGGCCGAAGTGGTCGCGCGCCAGGTCGCCGATGGCGGCGAACTCCGCCTGCCGCCAGTTGATGAGCGTGTCATCGAGGTCGAACACGACCGCCTTGGCGCCGCGCAGCACCGGCCCGGCGAGGGCGGCGCGGGCAAGGGCATCCATGGCGACGGGTGGAGCCCGCGCGGACTTGAAGGCGCCGGTGCGGGGTCCGTCCCTGGACAATCCAATGGATGCACGAGGCTCGCTAAATATCAGGAAAGGAACACGGAAGGCTATGCTCCGGACCCTCGTCTGGCCCGCCCTCGCCTTCCTGTCCGGCGTGGGCGCGCTCAAGGCCGCCATCCCCCTGCAGAGCCTCGCGCTCATGGCCGTCGGGCTGGCGCTCAGCTCCTTCGGCCTGCTGCGCCTCATGCTGCGCGACGGCAGCGACGCGCCGGCAAGCGACCCGCGCACCAAACAGGCTACGGTCGCGGCTGACGCCGACCAGCAGGCGTGAGCAAAAACAGAGGAGGAAGGAAAAGGGGAGGAGGGGACCGGTCGGCTCAGCAGGTCACCGAGAGGATGCTGGCGCCGCTGTCGTCCGGGTTGGCGTTGTTGTCGTCGTCGACCCAGACCACGTAGCAGGGGTTGCCGAGGTGCAGCACGTTCCCGGCGCAGACGTAGTTGCTGCCGGTGCCCTCGCAGTTGTACTGCGGGACGAACACGGCGGGGCCGGTGGACTGCACCTGGGAGATCCAGCCGAGGGTGGGCACGAGCGAGAGGCTGATGCCGATGCCGTCGTTGCCAGTCAGGTCCGCCACGGCGGGGACCTCGGCGCGCACGCCGGCGATGACGTACACCTGGCCGTTGCCGCCAGTGTTCAGGCAGCCGTTGACCGGGGCCGGGTAGGGCACGCCGTCCTCGTTGTAGGGGCCGCTGCTGGCCGGGTTGGCGTGGCCGCCGCCCTCACCGAAGTTGATGGAGTCGGTGACGCCATCGGAGCCGCACACCAGGTCCGCGGGGTCGACGCAGGTGGCCGGGTTAGTGATGCAGAGGACGCGTGGTCCCACGCAAGCGTTTAGGGCAGCCTCGAGTTGGGGCAAGGTCCCAGGCAGTCCGGGGCCCCACGCTAGAATGGCGCGCGCTTCGCAAATGCCGGCACCGTTCTGGATGCTGCTCACCAGCGGCGCCAGGCACCCGTTGAGGGCGCCGAGGTCCTGCTGCAGGATGACCTCGTTGATGACGCAGCCCAAGGCGCCCTGCACGTCGGGGCCATCGTTGTTGCCGGGGGCGGCAATGGTGTTGTCGCAGCCGACGCCAATCTCGACGCTGTCGCCCAGGAGGATGTCCTCGGCCATCGCGTAGTCGCCCGTCGGGCAGCCCGGGCTGTTGTACAGGGTGTGGGCCGCGTTGTCGTAGCCATAGGTCGAGGTGTGGCAAGCGCCGCCGATGCCGCCGTCGTCCCACAGGGCGTTGGGGACGCCGCCGGTGGTGGTGCCGGCACCGCCGCCGCCCGCCGTGCCGTCAACGGTGGTCTCATCCAGGTCCGGGTCCGGCGCCTGGCCGTTGCCGCCGACCTCGACGTCACACAGGATGGTGATGATGCCGAACAGCTCGATGGGGCCAATGCCTGCCTGCGGGAAGATGCTGCTCTGGCTGCCCGTGGCCTCGAGGAGGGGACCGGTGCTGCCGACGTAGCGGCCCGAGATGCCACTGCGGCGCTCCGCGGCGCCGGGGGCCGGGTAGCTCGACCAGCGGTCGTGGTCGACCGGGGGAGTGCCGGCGTGGGGGCACGGCAACTCGCTCAGGTCGAGGGGGTCGCCGACGTTGGCCGCGACCTCGACCTCGAGGCCACAGCCGTTCAGGATGACCTGGTCTTCACAGGCCATGACGCCACACGAGCCGGAGGTCGCGGGGCCGCCGTTGTGCGCGAGCGCGGGGGGGAGGAGGGCCAGTGCCAGCAAGCCGGCAATGAGTACGGTTTTCATGGGTTCACCGGTCCCTTGCGGGACCTTCCGCCGCATTCCGGGGACGTTGGAAAGCTAGCGGGGAACGCTCCCGGTTTTCACTAATTTTTGTTTCCGGTTCGGCCACAAAATTCGGCCAATTTCCTGGATGTCCAGGGGGTTTGCACGAGCTCTCGGGGGAGTCGGTGGCGAAGCGCACGATTCCCGCGACAACCGGAAACGCCTGCGCCGGGATTTTTCGAATCCTCAGACCTGGATGGGGACCGGCACGAATGTGAGGATGAACACCAGCAGGACCACGGCCGCCAGGATGAGGCGCTTGCGGTCCAGGCGGGTGCGGTCGTTGAGCGGCGGGGCGTGCTGCACGCCCGTCACGAGCAGGAAGAAGGCCATCAGCAGCCAGGAGTTGAACAGAAAGGCCAGCACCATCAGCAGGCCGACGGCGCCCATCGCCACGAAGCGCATCCTCTCCCCTAGGACGGCGCGCGCCACGTGGCCGCCGTCGAGCTGGCCCGCGGGCAGGAGGTTGATGCCGGTGACGAGGAGGCCGACCCAGCCGGCGATGAAGGTGGGGTGGGTGAGGTAGCCGTCGTTGTGGAACGCCTTGCCCAGGATCTGGACGAGCAGGGGGTCGCCGAGGCGCAGGAGGCCGTCGTCCCAGGTGATGTCGAGCGTGACGGAGCGGGCGTTGGCGGGCAGGCCCAGGCTGCGGCGCTCGCCCTGGCCGGCCGCGAGGGTGCGCTGCGAGGTCTCCTCGGTGGTGCCGCCGCCCGCGTCGTGGATGGTCGCCCGCACCGTGTAGGGCCATTCCCCCTTGGCCTGTGGCGGTGGCGTGACGTTGAAGGTGAGGAAGCCGGGGCCGGTGACGTTGGCCTGGAGGACGAGGTGGCCGGATTCCTGCGTGAGCGTGAAGGGCGCGTCGGCCGTGACGAACGGGTGGCCGCTGTCGGGGAGGGGCTGCGCGACGGCGCCGGTGAGGAACGCGCCCAGCACGATGACCGGCAGCGTGACCAGGAAGCCGACGAGGGGGCCGGCGGCGCCCACGTCGAAGAGCGCCTTGCGGTCCGGCATCGGGTCGCGCATCGAGATGAAGGCGCCCAGCGTGCCGAAGGGCATCAGGACCGGCGGGGCCGGGATGAAGAACGGGAGGCTGGCGCGCAGGCCGTGCCGCCGCGCCACGAGGAAGTGGGCCAGCTCGTGCAGGCCCAGGATGAGCATGAGCGGCAGCGCGAAGGTGAGGGCGCCCCACAGCAGGTCGGTGGGGTTCCACAGCACCGACCACGAGAGGTCGCCGCCGCGCGCCATGTAGCCGTGCCAGGTGATGGCTCCGGACAGGATGGTGGTGGCGAGCGTGGCCAGCAGGAGGCCGAGGTGGAGGCCCTTGCGCGCCTGCACGGCGGGCGGGCGGTGCGCGACGAACAGGATGTCCTCGCCGGCCTCGCGGCGCACGAACACCAGCAGCTCGGGGTCCACCTTCTGTAGCTCGGCGCGGGCGGCGGCGAAGCGGGCGTCGAACTCCTCGGCCGGGAACATGAGGTAGTAGAGCCGCGCCGCGACCTCGCCCCGCACCACCTCGTCGCGGGCGTCGTAGACGCGGAAGTGGCGCTCGACGATGCGGCGCAGCGTGGCCCCGTCGCCTGCGTCGTCCCGCACCATGCCAGGCGGCCACCGGCGGCGCCGACTTAAGGCAAGGGGACCGGGGCGCCTGGCCTACGGGAGGCCGGAGAGGCAGGGGCCGGGCGGCTGCAGGAGCTGGCCGAAGACGTCGGCGGGGCCGGTGCCGCTCCAGTGGAAGGCCTCGGTGGGGTCCTGCGTGGTGCCGGCCCAGTCGATGGTGAGGCGGAGGCCAACGCTCGTGACGCCGCCGGTGGCCGCGGTGCTGGTGGGACCGTAGAGGGCGACCTGGACGCGGGCCGTGTGCGCCACGGCGCTCTGGGTGCGGGCGGCGTCCTGGAAGTGGACGACGGCCGCCGTGGTGGGCGCGATGGGCGTGAAGCCGTCGTCGCCCTCGGCGGTCGGGTCGCCGAGGCGCTGGCCGCCCCACACGATGTCGGCCGTCCCCTCGAGGTTGGGCTGGCCTGCCTTCGCGGTGGCGGCGAACTGGACCGTGAGGTGCGCGGCGTAGGCGGGCGAGTTGCAGGCGGGCTGGGCGCTGACGCGCAGGAAGCGGACCTCGACGTCGGTGGCGGGGACCGTGTCGTGGGCGACGTACTGGACGCCGTCGGCGTTGACCCAGTGCACCCAGGTGCCGGTGCCGGTGACGACGGGGGCGGCGGCCGGGCCGGGCGGCGGCGTCGCCAGGACGTAGGCCCAGGCCGGCGGCGCGGGGGACGCGGAGGGGACCAGCAGGAGGGCCAGGGCGGCGAGGGCGAGGGCTGCGCGCACGCGGGCCGAGCCGCGCGGGAGGGCATGAACCTTCCCAATGCAGGGCTTCCCTCTAGGAGAGATTGTCCAGGATGCCCTGGGCGGCCGCGCCGACGCGCTCGCGCTCCTGCTTGGGGGCGAAGACCCAGGCGCGCCAGTGGTCCATGCGGGCCTCCTCCATCACCTTGACCAGCCGGCTCGCCTCGGGCAGCAGCCGCAGGGTGCCGTCACGGGAGCGCACCTGGAGGCGCAGCTCGCGGAACTTGGGCGGGTGCGGCACGTCGAGCAGGACCGCCTCGTGCGCCACGCCCGCCGCGTCGGCAATCTCGGCCGCGAGGCGGCGGCGCTCCTTGGGCTCGCCCCCGAGCGCCAGCAGGGCGTCCGTGTTGGGCTGGCCGGGGCGGCCCTCGTAGGCGCGCTTGTAGAGGCGGCGGTCGTCGAGGCGGGCCACGAGCGCGGCGGACTCGCCACCGCTGGAGCGCAGCGTGTGCAGGAGGCCGTCGTCGGTCTCGCGCTCCAGGTCCTGCAGGCGCTGCCCGCTGCTGGCGAGGTGCGCGCGGACGGCGGCCTGGAGCATCGCCTCGCTGGCGCGCACCGTGTGGTGGAGGTAGACGGCCGGATACATCAGGAACCGCGTCGTCAGGATGGCCTCGGCCGCGATGAGGCCGGACTCGTCGAGGACGATGGTGTGCCCCTCGCCGGGCTGCAGCACCTCGATGAGGCGGTCGGGGTCCACGGCGGAGCGGAAGCCGGTGTAGTGCGCGTCGCGCAGCAGGTAGTCGGTGCGGTCGGCGTCGAGGCTGCCGCTCACGATGGGCGAGAGGTGGCCCTGGCCGCCGATGGCCTGCGCGACGGCGCTGGGGTCGAGCCCGGCCTGCCGCAGCGGGTCCGCCAGCGGCCCCCATGCCACGAGGTCCATGCTCGCCTGCTCGTGCCGGCGGCCCTCCTCCTTCACCAGCTCCTCGAACGCGTGGCTGAAGGGGCCGTGCCCGACGTCGTGCAGGAGGCAGGCGGCGCGCACGGTCTTGGACTCGTGCTCCGACAGCCCCAGCGCGGCAGCGAAGCGGCCGGCGAGGTGGTGCGCGCCCAGGCTGTGCTCGAAGCGGCGGTGGTGCGCGCCCGGGTAGACGAGGTGCGCGGTCCCCAGTTGGTGGATGCGGCGCAGGCGCTGCACCGCGGGCGCGTCGACGAGCGGCAGCGCCCAGTCGTCGATGCGGATGGAGCCGTGGATGGGGTCGCGCACCGTGACGGGCAACGCCGGGCCCAAGGGAGCGCGGGTCTTCAATCAATTGGGCCGCTGCGCGCCGGCAATGGGACGCGCCGCCTGCATGGCGAAGGGCCGGCGGCCGGAGCGGAACCAGCCGGGCCGGCAGAGGCGGGCCACCATGACGGCGGCGGCGAGGGCGGCGGCGAGGGCGATGACGTGCATGACGGCCTGCACGGCGGGCTCCTGCGAGGCGATGGCGGAGCCGACCGCGACCACCTGGCCGTGCGTGCTGGACTCGGTCCAGATGGAGAGCGGCAGCTCCAGCAGCGCGAGGGCGACGACGCAGAGGCCCGTCCCGGCGGCCAGCGGCCAGACGACGCGGGCGCCCTGCGCGTGGCCGGCGGCGTGGGCGAGGCGCGCGACCGCCACGCCCGCCAGGGCCGCGCCGAGCTGGCGCCAGAGGGCCAGCACGCCGGGGCTGCCGTGGAACTGGATGAGGGCTGCGTCGGAGGGGTCGTAGGTGGCGGAGAAGGAGTTGCCGAGGCACCAGGTGGCCCACGCGGTAACGAGCAGGAGCGCGACGCCGGGGCGGACGGGGCGCAGGGCGAGGGCGGCCGCCGCGGCGGGGGCGGTGGCGAGCATCCAGCCCGCGAGGGGGCCGAGGTCCAGCAGCGTCGCCGCGCTCGCGAGCGCGAACGAGAGGCCGGCGGCGGCGAAGGGGCGCGCGGTGGCCCACGCGGTGGGGGCGGGGGAGCGGACGGGCGGCCCGGAGAAGAGGCGCTGGCCGTCGCGGTGCAGGCGCCACGCGGGGACGAGCGGCACGAGGACCAGCAGGAGCGCCTGGACGTGGCGGGGAAGGTCGCTGCCGAAGGTCTGGCCGGTCTCCAGCAGCGGCTGCGCCAGGGGCTTGAGGAACGCGGTGACTGCCGCCAAGGCCGCGAGGGAGCCCGCAAGCCACGCCTCCGCGCGGCCGGCGCCGGTCCACGCCTCCTCGCACAGCGGGGCGGCGCGCGGCTCGCGGAGGTAGCGCACCACCTGCCACGCCTTGAGGGCGCCCGTCGCGAGCAGGCCGAGCAGCACCAGCGCGGCGAGCGGGAGGACGATGCGGAAGGCGTCGCCCGCCTGCCCTGCGGGGGTGCCGGCGACGAGGCGGAGCGCGCCCCACGCGGCCAGCCCGGCGAACGGCGTCGCCAACAGCAGGAGGCCGAGCTGGCGGTGCAGGATGCGCGCCGGGTCCGGCGCTGGCGGGTCGGCCCACGGCGCCTCGTCGGGGGGCGCGACGAGCCGCTGCAGCACCCACAGCAGGGCGAGCAGGCCCGCCAGGAGCAAGCCGAAGACCGGCAGCAGCGCGGAGGGGACGGCGGGGCTGTCGGCGGCGAGGAGGTTGTTGGTGAAGGAGCCGCCGCGCTGCCCGCCGGAGGTGACGATGACCGCGGACGGGAACGCCGTCTGCACGAGGTTGACGAGGAGGTAGGCCGCGACGGCGAGGGCCGCGAGCAGGCCGGCGCGCTCGCCCCACGCCTGGAGCCGGGGCAGGCGGCGGTCCTGCACCGCGAGGGCGAGGGGGGCGGCGGCGAGGGCGAGCCCGGCCGCGACGAGGACGCCGCTGAGCGGGATGGGGTCGCCGGTGGCGCCCTGCTGGTTGATCTGCGCCTGCACCGTGGCGTCCGGCGGCAGGAACCCCTCGTGCTGCAGCTCGGCGCCAACGGCGAGGCCGAGCAGGGCCAGGGCGGCGCCGGCCACGACCGTCAGGAGGCGGCGCGGCACGGCCATGCGGGCAAATCGGGGGGCGGCGACTTAACGGTTCAGGTCGCGTCGTCGCCTTCCCAGGCCACGGGTTGCGCGGGGCCACGGAACGGAACTTCCGTGCAACCGTGGAACCGTGGTTCAGGCGGTGCTATCCGGGCAGCATCGGCTCGGCGGCGGAAGTGACCGGCACGGTGCCGCCCACCATCTCCATCTCGAACGTGGAGCCCATGGTGACGCGCAGGCCGTCGCGGGCGGCCACGGTGGGGACGCCGGTGCGCTCGGTGATGCGCTGCGCCCACACGCCGGGGTCGCCCTCCTTGAGCGTCTTGTAGCCGAAGTGCGTCAGCAGCAGCAGGCGCGGGCGAATCTGGTCCGCGAGGCGCTCGACGTCGTCGGTGCACATGTGCCACGGGATGCGGTCGCTGCCGCCCCGGGTCATCTGGCACACCACGAGGCGGCTGCCCTGGTGCAGGTCCGCGAGGCCGTCGAAGTAGGTGCCGTCGGGGATGTAGCTGAACTGGCCGTGCGTCAGCTTGAGCCGGTAGCCGACGGTGTCGGGGTCGCTGTGGTCCTGCCGCGTGGCCGCGCACTCGTACATGCCCTCCAGCGTGAGGGTGCTGCCGGCCTTGACCTCGTGCAGCTCCTTCACCATCTGCTGGTGGTACTTCGTGACAACTGGGCCAATCGGGTCGCCCTGCGGCCCGGTGGTGCCGCGCAGGACGGAGCGGGGGGCGACGAGGGTGCCCTTGCGGTCGAGGCCGCCGCGCGTGATGCCCTCCAGCAGGATGGCGGCGTCCGTCCAGTGGTCGGGGTGGGCGTGCGTCACCAGGATGGCGTCGGTCTTGGTGGGGTCGAGCCCGTAGCGGTGCATGTGCACCAGGGCGCCCGGCCCGGGGTCCAGGTTAGCGCGCAGGCCCCGGTCGCGCAGGTACATGCCGCCGGTCTGGCGGAGCTGGCTGATGGTGGTGAACCGGCCTCCGCCGGTCCCCAGGAATGTCAGCTCGGTCAACACACTTCACGGGCGGCCCAGTCGCTCCGTGTGATTTCATGGTTCCGGCGGGAGGGGCGGGCGCACCTGCCACCCCTCGGGGCCGATGCCGTGCCCCGGCAGCGCCGCCACCTCGCCCCGCACGGCGGCCAGGGCGGAGCCCTCCAGCGGGCGGTAGCGGCCCTCGCAGCGCTCGCGGTGGGAGTAGCAGGCGTGGCTGAGGCAGCGCTTGCCGGCCAGGAAGCTCATGTCGACGCCCGCCAGGGGCGGCCAGAGGCGGACCTCCCCGCAGCAGTCGCAGCGCAGCACATGGTCGTCGCCCATCGTACTCATCCCGTCCCGGCAAGCCGGAATCGCAATCCGGCAGCAGCGGCCCGGGCCTCATGTAGGTTGGCATCCAACTGTTGCCAGTTCGGCCCGAAACCCGTTCACGAAATCGACGCAATGCGAAAATGTGGGAGGCTTCGGCGGCGCCCCGGATGGAGCGAACAGGTATGGCCTGACGACAAAGCTTATCGGAGGTCCGCCTGGATTGGCGGGCCGTGCAGCGCGCCGCCCTCCTCCTGTCCCTGGCCGTCCTCCTCGCCCCCGCCGCGCAGGCGGCCGCCGCGCAGGAAGCTGCACGGGCGGACGGCGGCGCGGGCGCCAACTGCTTCGGGCCGCCGTGCGGCTACATCACGCCCATCGTGGACCTGGAGTTCCCCAGCAAGCCCAAGTGCAGCGGCGCCCCCGGGAACATCGACCTGGCCAAGTGCGTGCAGCTGCCCGCCAAGGGCCAGTCGGTGACCTTCGAGGGCACCTTCCGCTACTACTGGAAGCTCAGCGAGGACCTCACCTACCCGCCCGGCCAGGAGCCGGTGCAGGTCAGCTTCTCCGGCGTCTCCACCAACCCGAAGTGGCTCACCTTCAAGATGGACCCCCCGAGCATCACCATCGACGCGGTCGCCCTGGTGTCGCCCGCGAACATGCGCATCGACCAGTCCACCCCGGGCTCGCCCATCATCTACTACGACTACCAGCTGCCCATCAAGGTGACCTTCACGCACAGCGGCGACCCCGACCAGGCGGCGCTCGACAAGATGGCGGCCAAGGGGGGCGTCACCGACGTCTTCGTGAAGGCCAAGAGCAGCGCCAGCGGCGCCTACTTCAAGGAGGGCTTCGGCGTCGAATCGTTCCGCTTCAGCACCGCCTCCGTGATGCCTCCGGCGACGGCCTCGCACGGCGCGCCCGGCGGCTTCCTCGCCCCGCTGCTGGGCATCGCGGTTGCGGCCTTCGCCCGCCGCCGCTGACCCTCCCGGCAGGGAGTCAGTCCAGCATGGTCAGGTGGCGGCCCAGGAGGTCGCTGCGCTTGAGGCCGACAATCGGCGCCGAGCCCACCACGAGCCGCCCGGGCCGGGGCGCCTCCTCGTAGAACAGGTGGTTGCCCTTCGCGCCGAGCCAGGTGCCCGCGTGCTCGCCGTGCGTGGGGGCGCGGCGGGGCAGGCCGGGGAGCGGCTGCTGCACGGGGTGGTCCGCGATGCGGTGCGTGGCGCGCTCGACGGCGTAGCGGGCGGCGAGGCGTTCGCGCAGCTCGTCGGCGCGGCGCTCCACCAGGTCCCACGGGACGGGCCGCGCCAGCAGCGGCAGCACCTCGCGGTGGCTGCGGTGCTCCGGCAGGCGGTACAGGAGGGAGATGGCGCGCTCCGTCATGCGGGCGGTGGGGCGGTCGAGGCCGCCCTGGATGGTGAACCACGCGTCGGCGCCCTGCTCCCGGAGGCGCCTCTGCACGCGCCACGCCTGCGTCATGCCGACCTTGGGCAGCGTGCCGTAGAAGGCCGCGTAGACCACGTGCTCGACGCCCTTGAACGAGGCGACGCAGGTGCAGGAGCTTGGGTTGGCCTGGCAGCGCGGCTCGAAGACGCACTCCGGCGACTCGAAGCCCGAGCAGGCGAGGCACTGCGCGTCCTGCGTGACGATGCGCGACTCAGGGCAAGGCGTGTGCGCGCCGCCGGCCTTGCCGACGCAGGTGCGCATGCCGTCGACCTTCCAGCGGAAGCCGCCGGCAAGAGGGACCTCCCGCAGGCCGTCCTCCGTGGCCGCGACCAGCGTCAGCTCGCGCTGCCCCACGACGTGCAGGCGCACGCTAGCGCTCCCACGGCCGGCGCGCCAGGACGAGGTCCGCCACGCCGGGCCCCCACTCGGGCGGGACCTTGGCGGGGTCGTCCAGCAGCGCCGCGTCGGGCATCGCGTCCTGGATGTGGCGGCCCAGCGGCAGCGTCGGCAGGCCCGCGCGCAGCCAGTCCGGCGCGGTGCGGTGGTGGACGCGCAGCGTGACCTCGAGGCGGCCGCCGGGCCCCACGCGCACCGGGCCCACGGCGTCGGGGCTGGCGGCCCATTTCTCCCTGAAGCGCTGCACGTTGGGGGCGGGGCCGTCGGCGGGGCCGGGGTGGACGCGCGTCGCCGGCAGCTCGGCGGCGCTCGCGAGCCACTGGAGGAGGACGGCGTCCTCGGCGGGGTTGGCGGTGGCCGTCGCGGCGCGCACCGGGAAGCCGGCGGCCTCCAGCGCGGCTTCGACGGAGCGCGCGGCCTTCTGAAACTGCGGGAACACGATGTCGAGGCGGGGCGTGCGCGGCCGCAGCAGGAGCCCCATCCAGGACTCGCGACGCGCGGCGAGGGCGGCGTGCAGCGCGGCGGGCGGCTCGGCGCGGGGCGGGTTGGGCTCGAAGAACTTCGCGTGCGGCGCCTTGCGGTAGGCGCGCGCGGCCTCGACGGCGAGGTGGAGCGTGCCCGCGCTGACGGCGGCGGCGCAGTTGCGCGCCGGGTCCACCGGGTCCACGACCACGAGCGGCGCGACGTCGTCCTTGACCTGGTCCGCGCCCAGCGCGATGCGGCGCGGCTTGGCGTCGGCGGCGAGCCAGTCGACGAGCCCCGCGAAGGAGCCGAGGCGCGCCACGAGGACCTCGACGAGGTAGCCGCTGAAGCCGCCGAGCGCGGTCTGCGCGCCGTAGGTGCCGGTGCCCTTCATCCACTTCTTCGCCAGCCGCACCTCGCCCTCCTTCCCCGCAAGGTTCCCGCGGACCCAGGCGGTGTGGAACGGCGTGCGGTCCACGGCGCTCATCTTGGCGCCCGCGGCCGCGACCTTGTAGGCGGGCACGAGGTCCACCTGGAGGCCGCGGAACGTGCCGATGGCGTAGGGGTGCTGCGCGTAGCGCTTGTGGCAGCCCTCCAGCACGCGCGGGCCGATGGCGAGCGCCACGCGCTCCAGCTGGTCCTGCGGCACGGCGGGGTCGAGCAGCAGGAACGCGTCGAGGTCGGCGCCGCCGCGCAGCCAGGTGCCCTTGGCGACGGAGCCTTGCAGCGTGGCGTGGCCGGGCACCTTCTCGCGCGCCACCTCGCGGTCGAGGCGGGCGACGAGGTCGGCGGCGGTGGCCTGGATGGCGCGCTCCTCCTCGGGCGTGGGCGTGACGCGGGTCAGGACCTCGCGCTCCAGCGGCGTGAGGCTCACTGCGCGCCTCCGAGGGCAAGCTGGGCCTGCGCGGGGCCGGCGGGGCGCTCGGCCAGCAGGTGCTCGGCGCCGGTCGCCTTCACCAGGACCTTGCGCACCAGCTCGTCGACGGCCGCGCTCTCCAGCAGCGGGTCGCCGGTGGGGAGCGCGAACAGCGGGTCGCGGGGCGGGACGTCGATGCGGGGGCTGGCGCGGCGGCTGAAGAGGTCGCGGTAGGCGCGGCGGACGGCGTCGCCGACGACGACCTTGTCGAGGCCGGGGGGAAGCTGCGCGAAGCCCGCGTGGTGCAGTTCGGCCTGGAAGACCGGGCGGCCGAGCAGGACCTGGAGCGCGGCGAGGGCGAGGCGGGCCTTCTCCGGCTCGCTGCGCGGCGTGTCCGAGAGGGCGCGGTGGACGCGCTGGTGCAGGCTCCAGTGCGCCTCCGGGTTGGCGAGCTTGTACTCCTTGCTGGGCGGGCGCTCCAGTTCGCGCAGGATGCCGGCCTCCGCCATCGCCTGCAGATAACCCGCCACGGTTAGGCGGTGGATGGGCGCCGCGCGGCCGTCGCTCAGGGCGCGCGCGATGCCGCTGATGGAGTCGTGGTCGTGCGTCCGCAGGTGCTCGACGATGCGGTCGCGCAGCGTCGCCTCGCGGGAGAGCCTGCGCGCGACGGCGGCCTCCTGGCGCGGGGTTTCCGCCGCCGCGCCGTCGCCATCCTCCTCGCCCACGGGCCTGCTTACAAAGCTGGTGACAATAAGCGTGCCGGGGGAGGGAGGCGGACTTGCGCACGGCCCACAACCTAACCCGCGAATTGCACGGATTGCACGAACCTCTTTTTGCCTGCCCCAAGTCGGCGATTCGTGAAAAATGTCGAGTCCGTGGTTTCTCACTTGGGCTGTGGCAGGCGCAGCTTGCCGCCCTCGCGGAACAGCCAGCGGAAGGGGGCGCCGAGGACCTGCTGCATGCGGGCGAAGGCGCGCGCGAACTCGTTGTGGAACTCGTCGGCGATGGTGGCGCCCAGCAGGCCGACGAGGATGCCGCCAGGGATGTCGGTGATCCAGTGGATGCCGAGGTAGAGGATGCTGAAGGCGAAGAGCGCCGTGTTGCCGATGAGGAACCAGAGGAAGCCGCGGTGCTCCCAGTCGCGCAGGGTGTAGCCGCGCCGCCTCATTGTCCACCACGCCACGCAAATCAGGCCGAACGGGATGGCGATGTGGAGGCTGGGGAACGCGTTGTCCAGCGGGTCGTGCGCGAGGAAGAAGCTGTGCCAGCCGGGGCCGGCGTTGTAGAGCAGGCTGCGCACGCCGGGGATGTAGCGGCTCGTCACCTGCACGTTGAAGAAGATGTAGAACGGCACCGCGAGGAGGTAGATGATGGAGTACGTGAGCGAGGCGAGGTCGGCCAGCTCGCGGTCGTCGCGGTAGGCCCACAGCATGACCGCGAAGTAGGTGATGAAGACGTAGGCCCAGAGGTAGTGGACGTTCAGGAACGCGGTGAACGCGGGGTTCTGCAGCGCGTGCTGGATGTGGTAGACGGCGGGGCCCTCGATTTTCCAGATGAGCCAGGTCTTGTCGCCGAAGACGCCGCGCACGCGGTCGTTGAGGCTGTCCACCCAGCCCTTCTCGATGACGATGACGGCGAAGAGCAGGAAGTTCCACGTGTAGTCGGTGGCGAGGCGGACCATGTTGGCCCACAGCCCGCCGGTCCAGCGGCGCCGCTCGAACAGCAGCAGCGCGACCGGCGTGGCGGCCAGCACCGTCCACAGGGTGACGACGCCGAGCGAGAGGGCCACGCCGGGCCGATTCCCCTGTAGATAAAGGAGATTGTGGATTGATAAGGCGCTTATAGCGGACTTTTGACCCCCCACCCGACCTTTATATACGTCTTTTTCTTGGCGATGCTGCCCGGAAGTGGCTCCCATGGCAGTCATCCACATCCAGAACGTCGTCGCCAGCACCTCGATTGGCGAGGAGCTCGACCTCAACGCCATCAGCGCCACCTTCTCGAACGCCGAGTACGAGCCGGAGCAGTTCCCCGGCCTCGTCTTTCGCGTCCCCGAGCCGAAGACCGCGGCGCTCATCTTCCGCAGCGGCAAGGTCGTCTGCACCGGCGCCAAGAGCATCGAGGAGGTCCACACCGCCGTCGGCATCGTGTGCGACCAGTTGCGCGCCAACGGGTTCGAGACCATCGACGACCCCGAGATCACCATCCAGAACATCGTCGCCACGAGCGACCTCGGCGCCGAGCTGAACCTCAACGCCATCGCCATCGGCCTCGGCCTGGAGAACGTCGAGTACGAGCCTGAGCAGTTCCCCGGCCTCGTCTACCGCCTCACCGACCCCAAGGTCGTCGTCCTCATCTTCGGCAGCGGCAAGCTGGTGTGCACCGGCGCCCGCAAGAAGGAAGACGCCGAAGAGGCCGTCGACAAGATCACCGCCGAGCTGTCGTCGCTCGGCCTGCTGTTCTAAGACCAGCAAGGCGCCTCGGTCTGGCGCCTCCGCCATGGGCTTCTGGGCGAACCTGCTGCTTGGCCGCCGCCACGTGCGCCGCGGGCAATGGGCCTCTTGGCAGTCGGGCCGCACCGAAGTCACGCTCCGCGGCGAGGCCGTGGCGTCGCAGGCGGAGCGCCGCATCGGGGACTGCCTGCACGCCGCAGGCGTGGCATACCTCTACGAGCCGCGCATCGCCGGCTTCCGGCCCGACTTCTACCTCCCGGACCTCGGTCTGATTGTGGAATATTGGGGCATGGACCCGCCCGGCTCCCCTCACCGGCAGCGCAAGGTCGCCGCCTACCGGCGCGAAGGGTACAGCCACATCAACCTGGAGAACAGCGATTGGTGGACCTTGGAGGAGACCCTGCTGCGCAGGCTCTACCGCTGGGACACGGACGTCTTCCGGCGCTACCGGGCCTCCCCCGACGCGCAAACGCTTCCAGCCTAGCGGGCGAAGTCGCGCTCCTTAAGCGGGGGCGCCGGCTCGTCGCGTCCATGCGCCGTTCCCTGGCCCTGGCCGCCCTGCTGCTGCTGGCCCTTCCCGCCCACGCCGACGCCACCGGCTTCCTCACCACGGTGGCGCCCGGCGACGCCGACATGAACCTGGAGCTGCACACCTCGCGCGTCACGGTCGGCTACATCGACGGCAACGGCAACTCCCGCCCCGACACCGCGCCGGACGAGATGCTCTACCTCGACCTCGACGCCTCCGGCAGCGTCACCTACGGCGACCTGCGGCTCTCCGCGTTCGACACCTACGCTCCCGGCACCGTCGTGGACATCACCAACCGCGACGCGGGCCGCGGCCTCACGCCGCTGCCAAATGCCTGGTTCGCGCAAGGCGGCGGCGCCTGGGTCCTCGACGTGGACAACTCCGGCTCGGTCACCGCCGGGGACGTCGCGTTCGCGGTCGCCCCGGCGAAGGTCATGCCCGGCGACTCCCGCGTCGGGCAGGGCCTCACGCGCCCCTCCGGCACCCCCACCAACTCCTACGGCTGGACCTCGCAGGGAGCCCGCGACGTGGCGAAGACCTTCTACATCGACCTCGACGGCTTCAGCACCGGCGGCGGCCGCACCAGTCCTGGTGACCTGCGCGTCTCCCCGCTCGGCCTCGCCCCCGACAACGCCCCCAGCCGCGCCGAGTTCGAGCAGGCGCAGAAGGCCGCCACCACCCAGCCGCCCACCGCCGCCGTCGGCATCAGCCCCAGCGCGTGGCGCACCCTCGACTGGTTCCTGGTCGGCCTCGGCATCCTCAACGTCGTCGGCCTGGCCGCCATCGCGCGCCAGGTGAACCACCTGCGCGGCCCGCCCCGCAACCCGTTCAAGTAGGCGCCCAGGGGGGGGCCTCCCTGCCCTGGATTGGCCACCATCCCGGAGCCGCTAAATACGGGTCCATTGTGGCCGCCTCGCCGCCGCTGTGGCTCAGGGGTAGAGTACCTCCTTGGTAAGGAGGTGGTCGTGTGTTCGAATCACACCAGCGGCTCTCAAATCGCCCGGTTCCGAAGGCCGAAACCACCGGGGTTCGTCCCACCACGCCTAAGAGGAAAGAAGCGCGGAGGCGAGCCGCTCTTTATCCTTTGCGCCAGCCATGTCCTCAAGATTTATGCCTCGAAGGACCTTACTGGGGGACTGCCATGGTCGCGACCGTTGAGGACATCCTGGAAATCGTGCGCAACAACCCCTTCATCGACGGGGTCGGCTACTTCGTCGAGGTCACCACCAGCAAGCCCGTCCCCCCGGGCGGCGTCCGCAAGCTGGAGGACCGCCTCAAGAAGGCCTTCTGCGACCACGCCCAGGTCACGATGGAGGGCGAGGACGTGCTGGGCCTCGACTTCCACGAGCACATCTTCACCCAGGGCGAGGGCTCCGAGGAGGACCTGGAGGCCCTGGCGGGCATCCTGCACCACGTCGAGACCACCTACGGCATCGACCACCTCTGCATCGAACTCCAGTTCGACCTGAGCAAGGCGCGCGCCAGCCAGAAGCAGGTTGACGAACTGCTCAAGCCCTAAGAAACGGCCTGCGGCGGTTTCTCAGCAAGCCAAGCTGCGGGGGGCTCCGCGTCGCTCCGCGCTGGCGGCTTGCTACGCTCGCGCGGCCTACATGTTCTGGAGCAGCAGCCCGACGAGGTAGGAGAGCACCCACGCCACGAGGCCGATGATGGCGCCCTTGGCCCAGTCGGTGCGGAAGAACGCGGCCGTGCAGAGCGCCCACACGAGGATGGCCAGCACGATGCCGACCGTGCCCCCGATGGCGGCGGCGATGAGGCCCGCCAGCAGCGTCGAGATGACGGCCGAGGCGAGCGCCGCCAGCAGCGAGGAGCGGTCCAGAACGAGGCGCGCGGCCAGCCAGATGAACAGCGTCGCGATGACGATGGAGAGCAGGCCGCCAAGCTGGAGCTGCGCCGTGCCGAACGGGGTGGCCATGCGCAGGCCATCGGCAAGCCGCGCATAACGCTTCGCGTCGCTCCACCGCCCGACAGACCAACCGCGGGTTTCGCGGAGGACGCCCCGCCTCCATCCGCCAGTTCTATCGCGGCGCCGGGAGTGGGTGGGCCGTGGCCATCAGCGACGCGTTGCGCGAGCAGGTGGCCCGGCTGCCGCGCGCGCCCGGCATCTACCAGTGGAAGGACGCGGGCGGCACCGTCCTCTACGTCGGCAAGGCCGTGGACCTCCGCAGCCGCGCCGGCTCCTACCTCGACCCCGCGACGGCGAAGACCAGCCGCCTGATGCAGGAGGTGGCGGACCTCGACTACATCGCGGTGCGGACGGAGAAGGAGGCGCTGCTGCTGGAGCAGACGCTCATCAAGCGCCACCGGCCGCGCTTCAACGTGCGGCTCACCGACGACAAGCAGTACCCGTACCTCAAGCTCACGAGCGAGCCCTACCCGCGCCTGCTGAAGGTGCACCGCCGCGAGGACGACGGCGCGACCTACTTCGGCCCCTTCCCCGACGGCTCCGGCGCGTTCCACATCCTGCAGGCGCTCAACGACCTCGTGCCGTTGCGCCGCTGCCGCGTCCTGCCGAGGGAGAAGTGCCTCTACTACGACATCGGCAAGTGCATCGCGCCCTGCATCCAGGCCTGCACGGACGCCGAGTACCAGACGCTCGTGGACGAGGTGCAGGCGCTGCTGAAGGGCCGCAGCGGTCGGCTGGTGGCGGAGGTGCAGGCGCGGCTGGAGGCGGCGGCGCTGGAGCACCGCTTCGAGCAGGCCGCGATGCTGCGCGACCAACTGCACAGCCTGCAGAACATCCTCGACCGGCAGCACATGGTGCAGGAGCGGCTGGAGGAGCGCGACGTCGCCTGCATCGCGGGCAGCGGCGACCTCGGCGTCGTCGTCCTGCTGCACCAGCGCGACGGCCAGATCGCGGGCCAGTCCGTCTTCCACGTCGCGGGGGTCGCGCCGGGCGAGGAGGCGCAGGGCCTTGTCGAGTTCCTGCGTGGCTACTACCAGGACCGCCTCGTGCCGCGTCACGTCGCCGCCGACCTGCCGGAGGCGCTCGGGCCGCCGCTGGAGAAGGAGCTGCGCCTGCTGCGCGAGGGCGCGGTGACGGTGGAGACGCCGCAGAAGGGGGACAAGCGCCGCTGGGTCGAGGTCGCGCTGACCAACGCCCGCCTGCGGCTGGAGGAGGAATTGCACCGCCGCCGGCGCCGTGGCGCGGGGGCCCTCGAATCACTTCAGCGCGCGCTTGCCCTGGCGGCCCCGCCGCGCGTCGTCGAGGGCTTCGACATCACGCACATGGCGGGCGAGTTCACGCGCGCCGCCCTCGTCCGCTTCGTCGATGGCGAGCCGGAGAAGGCGGGCTACCGCACGTTCAACATGCAGAGCGTGGGCACCCGCCGCGACGGGCAGGGCAAGGCGGTGGGCGCGGACGGCGAGGCCCCGAAGGGCGCAGGCCGCGAGGTGGACGACTTCGCCAGCATGACCGAGGCGGTCACGCGCCGCTACCGGGGCGTCGTGGAGCGCGGCGAGCAGTTGCCCGACCTCGTCCTCGTCGACGGCGGGCCGGGCCAGCTCTCTGCGGCGCGGCAGGCGCTGCGCGGCCTCAACCTGCCGCAGGTTGCCCTCTGCTCGCTCGCGAAGGAGGAGGAGCTGGTCTTCGTGCCGGGGAAGATGCAGCCGCTCAAGCTGCGCCGCGACGACCCCGCGCTCCAACTGCTCCAGCGCGTGCGGGACGAGGCGCACCGCTTCGGCATCAAGCACACCCACGCCAAGGCGGCGCAGGGCGTCACCGCGAGCCCGCTGGACGGCGTGCCCGGCATCGGCCCCAAGCGCCGCGCGGAGCTCGTGAAGGCGTTCGGCGGGCTGGAGGGCTTGAAGGCCGCGAGCGCCGAGGACCTGCAGCGCGTCCCGGGCGTCACGCCGGCCATCGCCGAACGGGTCCGCGCGGTCCTCTCGGACGAAACCTAGGTCCGCTTGCGCGCCAGGGCGAGGTTGCTGGCGTGCAGCGCCATGTGGCCCTTCTGGATGCCCTCGCTGGAGAGCGCCTTCAGCGCGGCGAGGTTCTGCGCGAGGCCGACGCTGACGCACACGGCGGCGAGGCGGCGACTGTCAGGTTCGCCGAGCATCTTGAGGCAGGCCTTCGCGGTGGGGTGCAGCCGCGTCACGCCGCCGACCGTGCCGACGGCCATCGGGAGGGTCAGGCTGGCGTGCAGGTCGCCCCTCGCGTCCTGGCGGTAGGTGGTGAGCGCGCGGTAGGCGCCAGTGCGCGCGGCGTAGGCGTGGGCGCCCGCCTCGACGGCGCGCCAGTCGTTGCCGGTGGCGACCAGGATGGGGTCGATGCCGTTGAGGATGCCCTTGTTGTGCGTCGCGGCGCGGTAGGGGTCGTCGAGCGCGAGCTTGTTGGCGGCCACGATGGCCTTGGCGGCCTCCTTGCCGCCGAGGGCCGCGTGCGGGATGGCGCAGGTGGCCGTCGCGAGCCGGTGGTCCGCGAGGTTGCTCAGGATGCGCAGGCCCGGCTTGGCGCCCACGGCTTCGGCGGCGATGGGGGCGAGAGCTTCGCAGAGGGTGTTGACGACGTTGGCGCCCATCGCGTCGCGGGTGTCCACGAGAAGGTGCAGGAGGAGGCGGCCCTTGCCCACCTCGCGGGCCTCGATGCCGCGCAGGCCGCCGCCACGCTTGACCATCGTGGGAATCCGTTCATCGAGCAGGCGCATCCAGGCCTTGCGGCTTCTGGTGACGACTTTCTTGGCGGCGGCAAGGTCGCGGACGCCGCGCAGCTCCACTTGGCCGATGGCCACGGGGTCCATGACCTCGGTGCGGAAGCCGCCGCCGAGCGCCGCGAGTTTCGCGCCATGACTTGCGGCCGCGACGACGCTGGACTCCTCGACGGCCATCGGGACCAGGGCGGGCTTGCCGTCGACGACGAAGTTGACGGCGACGCCGAGCGGCAGCGGGAAGGAGCCGAGCGCGTTCTCGATGAAGGACTCCGCAAGCTCCGGGGCGAGCGGGGAGGAGAGGGCCGCCTCGTCGGCGACCGACAGCCCCGCGGCGACGGCGACCCGGCGCAACCGCTCCTTGCGGTGCAGGCGGTGGAAGCCGCTCCACGGCGCGGCCTTCGGGTCCTTCACGCGCATGGACCGCGGGCCCGTCTCATATAGCCCCGCGCTTCGAGGCGGTTCCGGCCGTTTGCGGGAACGCCCATGTGCCGCCCGGCGGAGCCAGGGGGAACGAGGGGCGAAGAAACGAAAAGGAGGAGGGGGAAGAGGTGAGCCAGGGGAAGAGGGGGAGAAGGGGGGAGCGTGGGCTTCAGAAGAAGCTCATGAACCAGCCGATGATGGCCTGCAGGGGGCCCGTGGCGGCCTTGGCCTGCTCCACGACCGCGCCGGCCTGGCCCATCGCCTCGCCGGCGACCTGGCCGACGGGGAGGGCGTTCGCGGCGCCGGCCACCTGCGAGAGGTCAGCGTGCGCGCAGGCGTGGGCGGCGATGCCGGCGTCGGGGAGGGCGACCGGCAGGCCGACCGGGAGGGCGGGCAGGGCGGGGACGGCGGCGGTCGAGACGGCGTTCTGGGTGCAGGCGTCGATGGCGCCGTCGCGCAGGGCGGCGGTGGTGCTGCCGAGGGGCGTGTCGATGCCCTGGGCGATGGCGGGCAGGGCCGGCAGCTGGGCGGTGGCCTGGCCGGCGAGCAGCAGCAGGGCGAGGCTGCACAGGAAGGCGACGCGGCGGCCGAGGTGCAGGAAGACGCGGGGGGTCGAGGTCGGGGGGAGGTTGGGGGTCATGGCAGACACCAACTCCGCATCCGGCGGGACGCGGACATAAGGCGAGGCGATGGTCTGGGAATATATCGCTCCAGGAGGGGTGTCTGTCCGCGGGAGACACGCGGGAGGCCTTGGCCGGCGCGCGGCGAGGCCACGGATTTATAGCCGGACTCTCGCGTCGCGCTCGCGGGATGCCCGTCGTCACCTTCCGGCGCAGCGACCTGTGCAGGGTCATCGGGCGGGACGTCCCGATGGCGGAGCTGCAGGAGCGCATGCCGATGCTGGGCGGCGACGTCGAGCGCGTCGAGGGCGACACCCTCCACATGGAGTGGTTCCCCAACCGGCCCGACCTGCTGACGCTGGAGGGCACCGGCCGCGCGCTGCGGGCGTTCCTCGGCGTCAAGCCGGGCCTCCCCTCCTACGCGGTGGAGAAGCCGCGCACCGAGCTGAAGGTGGACGCCTCCGTGCAGGCCGTCCGCCCCTACGCCGCGCTCTGCTTCGTGCGCGGCATCAAGGTGGACGAGGCCTACCTCCAGGTGCTCATCGAGGCGCAGGAGAAGCTGACGTTCAGCCCGGGGCGCCGCCGCCGGAAGGTGGCCATCGGCATCCATGACGCCGCCGGCCTCAAGGGGCCCTTCACCTACACCGCCGTCGGCCCGAGCGACAAGCCGTTCGTGCCGCTCAACGAGACGCGGAAGATGACGCCCGCGCAAATCATGGCCGAGCACCCGAAGGGCAGGGAGTACGGCCACCTGCTTCCTGCCGGAAAGTTCCCCGTCTTCCTCGACGCCGCGGGGGAGGTCCTGAGCCTGCCGCCGGTCATCAACGCCCAGCGCACCGCCGTCACCACGAGGACCACCGACGTCCTGCTCGACGTCACCGGCACCGACGCGCGCAGCGTCCGCCAGACCATCGCCCTCCTGGCCACGAGCCTCGCGGAGCACGGCGGCCGCATCGAGGCCGTCACGGTCCACGACGCCTCCGGCGCCTGGGCCTGCCCCGACCTCAAGCCGAGCGAGCACGTGCTGCACACGGACCAGGCCGCCGCGCTGCTGGGGATGCAGTGGAGCGGCGACGAGGTGGCGCGCTGCCTGCGCCGCATGGGCCACGACGCCGACGCCTACGACAACAAGGTCCACGTCAAGTCCGCCGCGTGGCGCCAGGACCTGCTGCACGAGGTCGATTTGCTGGAGGACGTCGCCATCGGCTTCGGCTTCGAGAGCTTCCCGGGCACGCTGCCGCAGCGCGCCACCTTCGCCGGCAGGCTGCCGCAGCAGGGGCTGGAGGACACCCTGCGCCGCCTGCTCACGGGGCACGGCTACCTGGAGGCGCGCACGCTCACCCTCTCCGACGCCAAGAGCCAGTGGGCGAACTGGGGCGCCCCGGCGGAGCCGCACGTGCAGCTCCTGAACCCGGTGCTGGAGGAGCAGACGCTCCTGCGCATCCGCCTCCTGCCCAGCCTGCTTGCGGTGCTGGCCGCGAACCGCCACCGGCCGCTGCCGCAGCGCCTCTTCGAGATTGGCCACGTCGTCGTCCGCGACGGCGACGCCTGGCGGAACCGGCTCCACCTCGCCCTGGTCGAGTGCTCCGCGAAGGCGGGCTTCAGCGACGCCAAGGGGCTCGCCGAGGCGCTCGTCCGCGACGCGGCCCTCCCCGTCGAGCTTGCTCCAGGGGCGACGCGCGGCCTCATCGCGGGGCGCCAGGGCAGCCTCAAGGCCAAGGGGACAAGCGTGGGCCACTTCGGGGAGTTGCACCCCGACACCTTGGTCGCCTTCGGGCTCGCGGCGCCGGCCACCGTGCTGGAGATGGACCTGTCCCGGCTGGCCTAGCCACCAACGCGGGGCTTTTCCCCTGCCGGACCTTCGGGGCCCCGATGAACAGGCTGTTCGGCACCAACGGCGTGCGCGGCGTCGTCGGCTCGACCATGACCCCCGACCTGGCGGTGCGCCTCGGCAAGGCGGTCGGCTCGTGGCTGCCGCAGGGCTCCAAGGTCGCCGTCGGCCGCGACGCGCGCTCCTCCGGCCCGCACCTGATGGCGGCGTTCTGCGCCGGCCTCAACGCGGTCGGCGTGCACACCGTCGACATCGGCATCCTGCCCAGCCCCGGCATCCAGCTCTACGTGCGCGACAAGAAGTTCGCCGCGGGCGGCATCATCACGGCCAGCCACAACCCCCCGGAATACAACGGCATCAAGCTCGTGGCGCCCGACGGCACCGAGACCTCGCAGGACGAGGAGGCCGCCGTGGAGGCGCTCTACTTCGGCGAGCGCTTCCGCATGGTGCCCTGGCAGGAGGTCGGCACCCACACCGCGGACAAGGGCGCCGCCGACCACTACATCGAGGCGGTCCTGGCGCAGGTGGACAAGCAGGCCATCCGGGGCGCGCGGCTCAAGGTCGTGCTGGACCCCGGCGGCGGCGCCGGCTGCGTCACCGCCCCCCGCCTCATGTCGGCCCTTGGCGTCCAGGTCGTGCCGCTCTCGTGCGAGCTGGACGGCGCGTTCAGCGACCGCCCGAGCGAGCCGAGCCCCGCCAACGCCAAGCGCTGCATGGCGGAGGTCAAGCGCACCAAGGCGCACCTCGGCATCCTGCAGGACGGCGACGCCGACCGCGCGGTCTTCATCGACGAGAAGGGAGACTACGTGTGGGGCGACCGCAGCCTCGCGCTCGGCTGCCTGTGGGAGCTCAAGCGCCACCCCGCCAACAGCGTCGTCTGCACCGCCGTCTCCAGCTCCTCCTGCGTCGCGGACGCGGTCAAGATGGGTGGCGGCCGCCTGGAGTGGACGGTGGTCGGCTCCCCCGTCGTGGCGCGCGAGATGATTCGCCACAAGGCGGTCTTCGGCGGCGAGGACAACGGCGGCCTCATGTTCACGCGGCACCAGATCTGCCGCGACGGCCTCATGGCGATGGCGTTCGTCCTGGAACTCCTCGCGAAGACGGGCCGCCCCTTGTCGAGCCTCCTGTCCGAAATCCCCTCCTACGCGCTCGTGAAGGACAAGATCCACGTCCCCGACGAGCGCAAGCAGGCCATCCTGGCCGGCTACAAGCAGGCCCTCGGCGCCGAGACCGGCATCCAGTCGGTGGACGACCGCGACGGCGTCAAGGCCTACCTCGCCGAGGGCTGGGTCCTCGTGCGCCCCAGTGGCACCGAGCCCATCTACCGCATCCAGGCCGAGGCGCGCGAGGCGAGCCAGGCGCAAGCCTTGGTGGACCGGTTCAAGGGCATCCTCACGCGGACCATGCAGGCGCAGGCGACGGTCTGAGCGGCTCCCACCTGAGGAAATCCGCGTCATCCGCGCAATCCGCGGTTCAGTGGGTAGTCAGCAAAGGCACGAGGGCGGGGTCGCGCAGCGTCGCCATCAGCGTGTCGCCAACGAGGCCGAGCATCCGCGCGTCGAGGCGGTCCACGGTGTCGAAGGCGGTGTCCCATTGCGGCGGGAACGTCGTCGGGCGCCCCGCGTCGATGATGTCCACGGCGGGGATGCCGGCGTGGATGAAGGCGAGGTGGTCGTCCTCGATGGTGGCGGTGCCGTTCACGAAGTGCGCCGCGCCGTAGGGCGTGGCTTGACCGTGGCGCCACAGGAGGGCCTGGAGGGCGGGCGCGCTGGTGGCGCTGTAGCGCTCCTTCGGGTAGAGCGCGCCGGGGTCGCCCACCATGTCGAGCAGGACGAAGGCGGCGACGGGGCGCGGGAGGTGCTGCGCGAACCAGAGGCTGCCGGCGTCGGGGTAGCAGTCGAAGAAGCCGTCCTCGCCGTCGATGAAGAGGATGCCCACCGCGAACGGGAACGGCTCGGCCGCGTCCACGGCGCGCATCAGTTGCAGCAGGACGCCGACGCCGGAGGCGCCGTCGTTGGCGCCGGGGTCGGGCTTGGAGCGGTTGGCCTGGATGTCGTTGTCGCTGTGCATCTGCGAGTCCCAGTGCGCGCCCAGCAGCAGCATCGGCGCGGCCGGGTCGGCGGCGGGGCGGGACGCGAACAGGTTGGCGAAGCGCAGGCTGGGGACCTTGGCCTCGGCCTCCTCGGTGCAGTAGCGGCGGTCCACGCCGGGGCCCGGGGTGTAGCCGCGCACGACGCTGCGGTCGAGGCCGAGGTAGTCCGGGCCCGTGAAGTTCTGCCACGCGCGCTCCCAGCCGGCGACGGCCGAGGCGTTCCAGAGGGCGGCGGCGCCATCCAGTTGGCCCTGCGTGCCGGGGATGCGGAAGCGGGGGGAGCCGTCGGCCTGGAGCGCGACCTGCTTGACGAACGCGAGCGCGGCCCCGCCGTCGAACGCCGCGGGCGCGGGCTGGGCCTTTTCCCCGCAGCCGGCGAGGCCGCACGCCAGGAGCAACGCCACGGCGGCGAGGGCCTTCACGCCGTTCCGACCCGGCGCGCGCCATTAGTAGTTTCTTAACCCGGCGCCCGCCATGCCGGGGCGTGGGAATCGACCTGGGCGACGTCGTCGTGCGCACCCCCGTCACGATGGCGCACTTCGCGGGCAAGCGCCTCGCCGTGGACGCCTGGAACATCCTCTACCAGTTCCTCTCCTCCATCCGCCAGCCGGACGGCACGCCGCTGATGGACAGGGAGGGCCGCGTCACGAGCCACCTCGCGGGGACGCTCTACCGCACCGCCGCGCTCGTCGAGGCCGGCATCAAGCCCGTGTTCGTGTTCGACGGCGTGGCGCCCGAGCTGAAGCGGGAGACACTGGCGGCGCGCGCCCAGCGCAAGGAGAAAGCGCAGGCCGACTACGCGACGGCCCTCGAGGCGGGCGACCTGGAGACGGCGCGCACCAAGGCGCAGCAGACGAGCCGCCTCACCGCGCCGATGGTGACGCAGGCGCAGGAGCTGCTGCGCGCCCTCGGCATCCCGGTCCTGCAGGCGCCCGGCGAGGGCGAGGCGCAGGCGTCGTGGATGTGCCGGCAGGGACTCGTCGACGGCACCGTGTCGCAGGACTTCGACACGCTCCTCTTCGGCACGCCGCTGCTGGTGCGCCACCTCGCCACCGGCGGCCGCCGCAAGCTGCCGGGGAAGCAGGTGTGGGTCGAGGTGCAGCCGGAGGAGATTCCGCTCCAGGCCAGCCTCGCCGCGATGGGCCTGACGCGCGAGCAGCTCATCGACGCGGCGCTCCTGGTGGGCACCGACTTCCACCCCGGCATCAAGGGCATCGGCGCCAAGAAGGCCATCGCGCTCATCCAGAGGGAAGGCAGCCTGGAGGCGCTGCTCGCCCGCCTCTCCGCCGGCCCCGCCGCCGCGGCCTCCGCGGTGGAGCGCGCCATCCTGGAGCAGCACGAGGCGCTGGCCGACCGCGACGCGGTGCGCGCCATCTTCCTGCATCCGGCCCACGCCGACGTCCAGGCTGCGGAGTTGGACCTCAAGGCCCCCGACGCCGGCGCCGTGCGGGCGCTGATGGTGGAGAGGCACGGCTTCAGCGCCGAGCGCGTGGACGCGGCGCTCGCGCGCTTCGGCGCGGGGCGCAGCAAGCAGGCGCAGCGGACGCTGTTCTGAGCGGTCAGCCCTGGACGGGCGCGACGGGGTTCGTGCCGAAGACCGGGTGGGTCTCCGTGGGCGTGAACGTGTAGAGGCCCATGAACACGTCCGCCAGGTACATCACGCCGTTCTGGCCCATCGCGACGTCCATCTGCTCGGGCGCGTCGATGGCGATGCCCAGCTTGCACACCTGGTTCTCCACGGCGCTCTCGGCGGGGTCCACGAAGAGCGGCGCGGTGCCGTCGGCGTAGGCGCCGTCGGCGATGAGGGAGGGATTCTCCCAGAACGAGGGGTGGCGCAGGTCGAGCTGGAAGAAGCCGGCGTGGTAGCTCGAGATGGTCAGCAGGCCGCCGTCGTGGAAGCGCGGGTTGTGCAGGCTGAAGCGGATGTTGGCCGCCGTGTGGTTGTAGGGGTTGTGCCACTCGCCCAGGACGCGCAGCTGCGCCGGGTCGCCGCCGGCCTTGACGTCGCGCAGCGGGTTGCCGTCGAGGACCCAGAGGGGGCTCACGTGCGGCGCGAAGTCCTCCGAGGTCAGCACCACGAGGGTCTGGCCGGGCAGGAACGCGACGTCCGCGGTGTGGAAGTAGTAGTCGCCGCCCTGCGCCTTGGCCAGCTCGGTGCGGTTGGGCAGGTCCCACTGGCCGACGCTGAAGGGCTTGGCGGGGTCGGTGACGTCGTAGATGGCCATGCCGCCGCCGCCGTTCGCGGTCAGCGCCCAGGTGGTGTTCCACGGCGTGTCGCGCACGTAGGCGTCGTGGCCCGAGTTGATGGTGCCGACGGAGACCAGCTTGGCGCCCTGCTCGCCGCGGTCGATGCGGTAGATGTCGCCCGCGATGAAGGCGTAGTCCTTGCCCTGGATGCGGTGGACGAAGACCGAGTGGGTCGAGATGTGGAGCGGGTTCTGGCCGGGGCCGCCGGTGGTGCCGCCCGGGGTCAGGACGTCGGCCACGACCGGGAGCGCCTTGTTGCGGGCGTCGATGAGGTAGGCGCTCGTCAGGGCGCCGAGGGGGTTGGCGTGGCCGAGGCAGTCGACCGGCTCGAGGCCGATGACGACGAAGTCGCCGTCGGGGGTGGCGCCGATGGAGCGGTCGCCGCCGACGCTGCCGGGGATGGTCCAGCGGCCGACGGGCTTGGGGTGCAGCGGGTCGGTGTGGACGTCCCAGATCTGGACGCCGCCGTCCACCGCGACGCCGTGCGAGCCATAGACCGCGCCGAACAGCCAGCCGTTCTGGAGGTCCATCGCGTGCAGGCCGGCCGCGTTGGCCGCGTTCTGCATCAGGGGGTCGCGCGCCGTGAAGGCGTAGTTCCACAGCGTCTTGTGCTGCGCCGGGGCGGCGTGGTCGTGGCCGGGGCCCTCGACCATGGTGTCCGCGGGCGTCGGGAAGCGCATGGCCGAGGGGGCCAGGACGGGCGCGCTAGAGGTGGTCGTCGCGCCATTCTCGGCGGAGAGGCAGCCGGCCAACGTGGCCAACAGGAGCAGGCTGAGAACCCCCAGGGTCTTCATGGCCCCAAGGGACCCCAGGAGGGGGATAACGGTTGTGGCTCCTGTTGCCGGAGGGCCAACTTCCGTGTGCGCCATCGCGTGCGGCGCCAAGGCCAGCCACGCGATGCCGGTGCGCATTCCTGCCGAGCCGCGCCCCGACGTAACCCTGCTCTTGCCGACTACATCTCCGCGAGGGCTGGAATCCCGAGGGTCTCCAGGGCCTTGCGAAGCGCGGCCTGGCCCGCCATGCAGGCGGCGAGGCGCATCGACTGGACGGCCTTGTCCTCGCATTCGAGGACGCGGTGGTCGCGGTAGTACTCGTTGAAGGCGCCCGCCATCTCGAGCGCGTAGGCGGCGAAGCGCTGCGGCGCCGATTTCTCGACCGCTTCCTGCACGGCGGGCTGGAGGCGCGCGATGGTCCAGGCGAGCCGTTGCTCGCCGTCGCCGGGGCGGGCGTGGGCGTGGCTGGGCTCGATGCCGGCGTCGAGGCAGCGCGCGACGAGGCTGCTGGCGCGGGCGTGGGCATACATGAGGTAGGGCGCGGAGTCGCCGTCGAAGTTGAGCGCCTCTTCCCAGCGGAACTCGATGGGCTTCTCGGGCTGGATGCGCGCGATGTTGAAGCGGATGGCGGCGACGCCGACGGCTTCCGCAATCTCGCGCAGCGCCGCTTCCGGCAGCTCGTCGCCGCGCCGCTGCTTGACCTCGGCGTAGGCGCGCTCGGCAGCCTCGTCGAGCAGGTCGTCGAGGAACACGACGCGGTTGGCGCGCGTGCTCATCTTCCCTTCAGGCAGCGACACGAAGGCGTAGAAGATGACCTGCGGCCGCGCGATGCCGAGGGCGTCGAGGGCGGCGCCGACCTGGAGCGACTGGAGGCGATGGTCCTCGCCCAACACGTCGATGAGGCGGCCGTCGCCGACGTGCTGCGCCTTCCAGGCGTGGTAGGCGATGTCGCGCGTGGCGTAGACGCTCGTGCCGTCGCCGCGCGTGAAGAAGAACTTGTCCTTCTGGCCCTTGAGGAGGCTGCTGAGGTCGAGGTAGTTGGCGCCGTTGGCCTCGTCGACGCCCGCGATGGGCAGCTGCTTGAGCGCCTCGATGGTGCGCGCGACCGAGCCGTCGAGCACGACGTCGCTCTCGTCCTTGATGGAGTCGTAGCGCGCGCCGAGGCGGTTGAGGCTCTCCAGCATCCCCTCGAAGCAGGCGCCGTACACCTTGCGCACCTTCTCCAGCAGGACGGGGTCGGCGGACTCCAGCTCCTCGACGAGCTTCTTGACCTCGGCGGCGACGGCGGGGTCATTCTTGGCCAAGTCGTGCGCGGCCTGGTAGTAGCGCACGAGGTCGTGGTCAATCTTGGCGCGGCCGGGCGGCGGCAGCGTGGCGGGGTCGAGGTTCCACTTGCCCCAGCTGAGCGTCGCGACCTGGCGGCCGAGGTTGTCCATGTAGTACTGCGCCTCGACGGCGTGGCCGGCGGCGCGGTGGAGGCGGGCGAGGGTGTCGCCGACGATGGGGTTGCGGGCGCGGCCGACGTGCAGCGGGCCGTTGGGGTTGGCGCTCGTGTGCTCCAGCAGGACCTTGCGGCCGGACGCGCGCGGTGTGATGGCGGCGACGGGGTCGGAGAAGACGAGGTCGGCGAGCTTGGCGCGGTCCACCGCGAAGTTGACGTAGGGGCCCTGCGCCTCGACCCTTGCGACCCAGGTGCGGCCCTCCTGCGGCACGGCGGAGGCGACGTCGAGCGCGATGGCGTTGGGCGCCTTGCGGAGCGCCTTGGCCAGCGCGAAGCACGGCAGGCCCAGGTCGCCCATCGCGGGGTCGGGCGGGCTCTCCAGCGCGGGCCACGCTCCGGCGAGCTTGAGGTGGGCGGCCGCGGCGGCCAGGAGGCGGTCGACTTCGGCGCGGAAGCCGGCCATGGGGTCGCGGGGCTGCACGCCCGGGCGACCCGCCCTCTCCAAAAAAGCTTGGTGCGCTAGAGGCGAGCCTTTCAAGCGCGCCCCGGTTGGGTCCCCCGTGCAGGAGCGGACGTTCGCGGTGGGCCAGGAGCGCCTCGTCGGGACCCTGTGGGCGCCGGCGGGCAGGCCGCGCGCGGGCCTCCTGCTGGTGCACGGCTTCAACTCGTCGCAGGGCGAGTTCGGGCCGCTCCCCCAGGCGCTCGCGGACGGCGGCTTCCACGTCTTCGCGTTCGACCAGCGCGGCTACGGCCGCTCGGCGGGGGAGCCGGGCCGCACCAGCGTCGAGCGCGCCGTCGAGGACATCGAGGCGGCCGCCGGCGTCCTGCGCGAGGAGGTCGGCCCCGACGCGCCGCTGGGCATCGTCGGGCACAGCCTCGGGGGCGCCTACGCGCTCGCGGCCCTCGCCCGCACCCGCCTGTTCCGCGCCGGCGTCGTCGCGCACCCCGTGGACCGCCTGTTCGACGAGCTGAACCCGCTGGAGAAGGCGGGCTACCACGCCATCGGGCGCTTCTCCGAGTGGCGCGTGCGCCGCGGCCGCCCGCCCGGCACGATTCCCTACAAGAACAGCTACGAGAGCCTGTTCGAGGACGCCGACGCCGCCAAGGCCGCCCGCGCCGACGGCTTCCTGCTCGGCCGCGTCAGCCTCGGCAACTACCGCGCCGCGCTCACCATGTCGGCCAGCACGTGGGCGACGGGCGTCCGGCAGCCGCTTCTCGTCATCGCCAGCCCGACCGACAGGGCCGTGAAGCCCGCGCACACCCGCAAGGTCTACGACGCCCTCGCGGGGCCGAAGGAGCTGCTGCTGCACAAGGGCGGCCACTCCTGCTTCCGCGACGTGGACGGCCCCCGGCTGGCGCAGGCGACGCTGGAGTGGTTCCAGCAGCACCTTGGGGCCCCCGCATGAGCCGTTCGCCGCCGCGCCCCGCGCCGCCGCCCGGGCTGGTCTTCCTCGACTTCGACAACACCATCATCCACGGCGACGCCGGCCCGCTCTTCGGCTGGTACCTGTTCCGCTGGCGCCGGCACGAGTTGGAGGGGCGCTTCTGGGCGCGCATGCGCCTGTGGGGCCGCTACATCCCGTTCCTGTCCTGGATGGGACTGCAGGCGGGGCTCTACAAGGTGGGCGCGCGGCGGCGCAGCAGCATCATCCGCGCCAGCTACAAGGGGCTGCGCGGCGTGGACGCGCTGCGGTTCTACGGCCTGATGGAGGACTTCGCGCGCGAAGCCATCGCGCCCCGCCTCTACCCCGAGATGGTGGCCATCATGCGCGACCACCAGGCGAAGGGGCGCCGCTGCGTCGTCGTCACGACTGGCATGGAGGCGCTGGTGCGCCGCGTCCTCGACCACGTGGACCCCGCCATCGACCTCATCGGCTGCCGCCTGCCGGAGCGCAACGGCCGCCTCACGGGCCGCGTCGTCGGGCCGCTGTTCGGGGTGGACAAGGCGAACATCCTGGACGCCTACGCCCGCGCCCTCGGCGTGCCGCTGGCGGAGTGCTGGGCCTACTCGGACCACTGGTCGGACAAGCACATGCTGGAGACCGTGGGCCACCCCGTCGCCGTCAACCCGCGCGGCAAGCTGCGCCGCATGGCGAAGCGGATGGGCTGGCCGGTCCTGCACCCGCTGCGCGCGGACTGAGCAGGAAGAAAAGAGACGAAGGAAGAGGAGGAAGGAGGAGGAAGAGAGAGGGGAAGCGGGGCGCCTAGCTGAAGAAGAACCAGTTGTGGCTGGCGGCGACCATGAACAGCAGCATCGGGATGCTGAGCCAGAAGTTGGTGCGGCTGGCCATCTTGGCGCGCGCCGCGAGCGGCTTGTTCTGCGCCTCCAGCTTCGCCTTCTGGTCGTCGGGGACGCCCTTGGCGATCTGCAGGTTGTTGCCGAGGACGACCTTCTGGGCGGGCCAGATGATGAACCAGACGTTGACCCACATCACGATGCCCAGCAGCATGCCGATGGCGATGTAGTTGCCCTCCAGGGTGTCGGTGAGGAACGCCATGTCGCCGAGGCCGCTGGCCTGGGCGCGCACGTGGAACAGCCAGAGGCCGAAGACCAGGGTCGCCATGGCGCCCCAGCGGAACCACCACATGGCGCGCAGGACGAGGCTCGGGCCGCCCTTCTGGTCGGGGTTGCCGTTGGCGATGGCGAACTTGAACACCGGGAGGTTCGTGAGGTTGAAGAAATAGAGGTGGCCAATCCAGACGATGCCGGAGAGGATGTGCAGGAACCGCAGGACCGAGTCCATGGCGAGGGAGTATGCCATGCTGGGGGCACCGGACGTGGATATTTCAACGCCCTCATTCGGCTTTGGGGAGCAATGGCCGGGTGGAGCGCAGTCAAGGCCCTTCGGCGGACGGGTGGACGCCCAGTTTTCTCTCCACCCACGCCAGCCGGTCGTTGCCCCAGAACCCCTCCCCGTCCACGACGGCGTAGGGGACGCCGGGCGCGCCGGCCTGGAACGCCTCGTGCGTGTTGGCGTCCAGCAGCCGCTTGAGGCCCTCGGAGGCGAGCCGGTCGGAGACGCGCCTCATCCCGATGGAGTGCGCCAGCGCGTCCAGCACGGCGGGGTCGCTGACGTCCTGGTTGCGGACCCAGTGCGCCTCCAGGCAGGCCTCCAGCCACTTGCGCTCCATCGCCGGCCCCTCCATGTCGGCCAGCAGGTGCCCCTTCGCCGCGTTCGTGGAGTCGATGGGGTAGCAGTCGGCGTAGCGCAGCGGCACCCCGTAGGCGTGCGCCCACCGCTCGACGTCCCGCCGCGCGTAGGCGGACTGGTTGGCCGGGCCGTCGCCGCTGTGGCCCTGCAGGTCCATCAGCTTCCCGAACTGCACCGGCTTCCACAGCACCTCTGCGCCCGCGTAGCGGTCGGCGTGGACTTTCGTGACGCGGGCCCAGGCGAGGTAGGAGTAGCTGGAGCCGTAGGCGAAGTAGAGGTGGACCTGCCGCACCTCACACCTCCGGGTGGGGCTTGCCGGCGAGGTGCGCCTCCAGCCACGCGAGCCGGTCGTTGCCCCAGTAGGCCTGCCCGGCGTGGCGGATGAACGGGACGCCGCAGGCCCCGTCGCGGAGCGCCTGTTGCGTGTTGGCCTCCAGCCGCGCATCCAGCTCCGGCGCATCGGCCCGCTCCCGGCCCGGCAGCCCCACCTGCTCGGCGAGCCTGCGCACCGCCGCGCCGTCGGTGAGGTCGGTCCCCTGCACGCGGCCGAGGGTGAAGACCGCCTTCATCCAGCGCGCCTCCCAGTCGCGGCCCGCGTCCTGCGCGAGCAGGTGGAGCCTGTGCGCCGTCTGGTCGGTCGGGACCTTGCGGTCGAAGTGCGCCAACGGGATGCCGTAGGCGGCGGCCCACCGGTCGGCGTCCGCGTAGTTGTAGGCCAGTTGGAGGGGCGGCGAGCCCGTGGCGGGGCCGTCCTGGAGCGCCATGAGGCGGCGAAACAGCACCGGCGTCCACGTGAGCCTCAGCTTGGCGTAGCGCTCCGGATGGGACGCCACGCGGTGCCACGCGAGGTACGCGAAGGGCGATGGGTAGGTGAAGTAGGCCGGCGCGTCCACGCGGCGCAATGGGCGCCCCCGTCTTTGGGCTTTAGGCGAACACGGACTGGAGCGTCCCGGTCCAGACCGGCCCCATCTCGTGGTGGAACACCGGGTACGCGGCCTCCACGCCCGCCTCCATCTCCAGCGCCGCGTGGTGGACCGCCTCCAGCAGCGGCCCCGGCGCCTCGGGCGACTCCACGAGGAAGCCGCGCGGCAGGCGGCTGACGCGCGCCTCGGTGTAGGCTGCCACGGCGGACTGGAGGGTGCGCTCCAGGGTGCGGCCGAGGTCGCCGGTGAGCCAGGCGGTGTAGCGGACGGGGACGATGACCTTGGTGGCGGCCGAGGGGCGGGCGTAGCGGATCCGGGCAGGGTCCATGCCATCCCATTCCCCCGCAACGCTTCATCCAGCGCCACGGCACGGTGGATTCGCACAGGCCAGCGCCTGCACCAGCGCCGCGGCGTCGCCCGCCGCTGCGTGACTACAGCTTCTTGGCCTGGTACTCCACGATGCTCTCGAAGATGGCGCGCCCGTCGCCCACGTCGTGCCCGAGGCCGACGTCGAGGCCGGTGCGGGTCCAGTCGGGGTGGCCGCGGCGCCAGAAGACGCGCTCCGGGTGCGGCATCATGCCGAAGACCGTGCCGTCGGGGTTGCAGACGCCGGCGATGGCGTGCGGCGCCCCGTTCGGGAGCCACGGATAGGCGGGCTCCTTGCTGCCCTCGGGGTCCGTGTACTGGAAGACGATTTGGTCCTGGTCCTTGAGGCGCTTGTAGTCCGCCTTGGTGGGGAGCAGGAACTTGCCCTCGGCGTGGCTCGTGGTGACGGTGCGCACCTCGCCCTTCGGGATGCGCGTGGTGAACCGGCAGGTGCCGCCGCTCACGTGGCGCAGCAGGCTGGGGCGGCACTCGTAGTGGCCCGAGTCGTTGAGGTGCAGCGCCGCGGTCGGGTCGGGCGCCATCACGGTCTTCTTGTCGAGGGCGGGCAGGACGCCCAGCTCGACCATGATCTGGAAGCCGTTGCAGACGCCGAGCATGGGCTTGCCGGCGTTGATGAACTCCTTGAGCTCCGGCGCCATGCGGCTCTTCATGCGGGCGGCGAGGATGGCGCCGGCGCGGATGTAGTCGCCAGCGCTGAAGCCGCCGGCAATCCACAGGCCGTCGTAGTCCGAGAGCCGGCGGCGCTCGTCGCGCGCCACGTCGTCGCCGGTGAACTGCTTGAGGTGGACGATCTCGGCCTGCACGCCGACGTCGCGCATGCACTGGGCGGACTCGTCCTCCGAGTTGGTGCCCTCGATGCGCAGGACGGCCCACTTGATGTCGCGCTTGTTCATACGCCCGCCTCCACCGCCGACGAAACAGGGAGTCCGGGGAGTTCGGGGAGCCCCCGGACGTTGGTTCCCCGGAATCCCCGAAATCCCTGTTTGGCTTGGCTCATGCGGCGACCCCCATCAGCTTCGGCAGCGCGGTGCGCCACGCCTCGCGGCACTTCTCGGCGCTGACGGAGACGAGTTCCTTCTTGCCGTCCACGATGGTGACGTTCGCCTTCGCGGTGACCTCGCCGAGCGGGTAGAGCGTGTCGCGCAGGACGGGCTTGTCGAACAGCTTCTGCAGCTCGTGCACGCTGCGGGGCTCGACCTCGAGGAGCCAGCGCGAGTTCGACTCGGAGAACAGCTTGTGGTCCGCGCGCATCGGCTTCTGGCTGAGGTCCTCCTCGTCGCCGAACGCGCCGATGCCGGCGAGGTCCGCGCGGGCGCCCAGCTTGCCGGCGAAGGCCATCTCGGCCAAGGCGACGGCGATACCACCCTCGGAGCAATCGTGCGCGCTGCGGACCAGGCCCTTCTGGATGGCGGTGACCAGCAGGTCGGCGAGCGTCTTGAGGATCTCGGGGTCGGTCTGCGGGACGCGCTCGCCCTCCAGGCCCAGCTTCTCCAGGTAGAGGCTGCCGCCCAGGTCGCGGTAGGTGTGCCCAAGCAGGAACAGCTTGTTGCCGGCCTGCTTGAGGTCCATCGTCGTGGCGTGGCTGTAGTGGTCGAGGATGCCGATGCCCATGACCGTGGGCGTCGGCGGGATGGGGCCGCTCGGGCCTTCGTTGTAGAGGCTGACGTTGCCGCTGCTGTAGGGCACGTCGAGGACGCGCGCCATGTCGCCGAGGCCGCGCGTGGACTCGTACAGCTCCCACATGCGCTCCGGCTTCTCGGGGTTGCCGAAGTTGAGGTTGTCGCACATGCTGCTGATGCGCGCGCCGACGGCGGCGAGGTTGCGCACCGTCTCGTCAACAGCGGAGGCGGCGCCCCAGTAGGGGTCGCGGATGCAGTAGCTCGGGTTGACGTCGCTGCTGATGGCGAGCGCCTTGTCGCTCTGCGGCACCGGCTTGATGACCGCCGCGTCGCCGGGGCCCTCGTGGCCGATGACGCCCTGGAACGGCTTGAGGACGGTGCCGGCGCGCACCTCGTGGTCGTACTGGCGCACCACCCACTCCTTCGACATGACGTTGGGGTGCGCGAGCATCCACAGCAGGACCTTGTCGAGGTCGGCGGGCGCCTTGAAGCCGAGGTAGTCCGAGCGGTCCACCTTGCGCGCGGCGACCGGGCGGTCGTAGACGGGGCCGCCGGTGCTGAACGCGAGGTCGAACTCGAGGACGGTGGTGCCCTTGTAGAGGACGCGGTTGACGGGCTCGGCGATGACCTTGCCCACGACGGCGGCGGGGACGTCCCACTTGCGGGCGACCTGAAGGATGCGCTCGACCTGCTCCGGCCTCGCGGTCACCATCATGCGCTCCTGCGACTCGCTGACCCAGATTTCCCACGGCGCGAGGCCAGGAACCTTGAGGGGCACCTGGTCAAGTTGGATTTCGCAGCCGAAGCCGGCGTCGTAGGCCAGCTCGCCCGCGACGCAGCTCAGGCCGCCGCCGCCGAAGTCCTTGCAGCCTGTGACGAGCCTCTTCTGGATGACCTCCAGCGTCACGTGGATGAGCGGCTCCTTCAGGATGGCGTCGCCCACCTGGACGGCACTGCGGCTCGCCTCCTCGGAAGCCTCGCTCAGTTCCTCGCTGGCGAAGGCAACGCCGTGGATGCCGTCGCGGCCCGTCGGGTTGCCGAGGTAGACGAAGACGTCGCCCACGCCGCCGGCGCGCGAGTGCGTGAGCTGGCTCTTGTGCAGCACGCCGACGCAGCCGACGTTGACGAGGCAGTTGCCGGTGTAGCCGGGGTGGAACGTGATGCCGCCGGCCACCGTCGGGATGCCGACGCGGTTGCCGTAGTCGCGGATGCCCTCGATGACGCCCGAGAGCAGGAAGCGCGGGTGTTTCACGCCCGCCGGGAGCGCCTCCAGGGGCGTGTCGAGGGGGCCGAAGAAGAGCGGGTCGATGAGGGCGACGGGCTGCGCGCCCATGCAGACGACGTCGCGGATGACGCCGCCGATGCCGGTGGCGGCGCCGCCGTAGGGCTCGATGGCGCTGGGGTGGTTGTGCGACTCCAGCTTGGGGCTGTAGTACCAGTCGCCGTCGAAGGGGAGCACGCCGGCGTCCTCGCGGCAGATGATTTTGTCCTCCGCGATGCCGTAGACGTTCTTCTTGAGGACGGGCTTCGAGGACTTGTAGCAGCAGTGCTCGGACCACGCCTGGCCGAGCGCCTCCAGCTCGACGTCGGTGGGGTTGCGGCCCTTGCCGGCGAAGTAGGCGCGCGCGTCCTTCATCTCCTGCAGCGAGAGGCGGATGCCGAGGGCCTTGGAGCAGGCGGCCAGCTCGTCGTCCGACATCGCGCCGAGGTCGAACTCCTTGAGCGGGAACGAGGTGTCGCGCTTGTGCACGTGGCGCTCCCACGCGGGGCCGCTGCCGTGCCGCTCGCCCTGCTTGGGGGCGAGGCGGTTGTAGAGGGCGCGGGCGGCGGGGCTCACGTCGGGGGCGCGGAACGGCACCTCGTCGGCGCGCTGCGCAAGCTGCTGCGGCGTGGACTCCTTCGCCCACTTGGGGTAGGCCTTCGCGGACTTGGCGCTGGGCGCCTTCTGCGCAGCCTTCGCGGGCGCCGGGGCCTTGGCTTCCTTGGCGGGCGCCGGCTTGGCCTGCGCGGCGGGCTTCGCGGTCGGCTGGGCTGCCTTGGCGGCCTTCGCGGCGACCTTCCTGCGCAGTTGGGCGGCGACCTTGGGTCGGCCACCCGCGAGGGTCGCGGTGCGGCCCTTGCCGGCGATGACCTTGCCGTGCAGCGCCTTCTTGGCGTCCTTCGCGGCGCGGCCCGTCACCTTGGGGTTCTTGGTGCGGCGCATGGAGGCGGCGTGCATGCTACTCCAGGACCTTGACGGTGTAGTCGTGGATGACCGGGTTGGTCAGCAGGCGGCGGCACATGCGGTCCACTTCCTCCCGCGCCTTCTCCTTCGACTTGGTCTTCAGCTCGATGTTCCACACGCGCGTGGTGTGGGCCGCCGCCACGCCGTCGAAGCCGAGCAGATGCAGGGCCTTCAGGGTGTTCTGCCCCTCGGGGTCGGAGATGCCGGGCTTCAAGTGGACGGTGACCTGCGCAGTGACCATGACGGGCCTCGCGCGGGCGAGCCTTCGGCCGTACATAACGCTGTTTCGCACAGGTGCCAAGGCCCCAGAAGCCCCAAGTGCCGCGTCTGCCTCCGGGGGCGCATGGCTCGGGTTGAGTCGCGCGAAGCCATCTACCGCCTGACGCTGCCTCCCAATGCGGTGCCGACGCAGCTGTCATTGCGCCTGTCGCGGGCCGCGCCGCGCGCCACCATCGAGACCACGGTGACGCACCTGGACGACGAGGGCGACGTGTGGCGGACGCTCGCGGTGCAGGGGCGCCCAGAGGAGGTCGCCGCCATCCGGGAGGCCTTCGAGGCGTACGCGCCGCCGTTCCTGGTGGAGAAGGCCATCCTGGGAGAGACGCCGCGCCGCCTGATTCTCTGGTACAAGTACCGCCCGGAGCTGGTGCCCGGCGTCAGCCACACCCGCCTCGCGTTCCGCCTGCTGGGCCGCGACACGGTGCTGACCGACCGCGCCCGCGACGGCGTCCTGACCATCCGCCTCCTTGCGCGGGGAGGGCGTCCCCTGCAGGAGTTCCTGCGCGAGGCCCGGCGCGACGGCGGCCCCCGCTTCGAGCTGCTCTACCTGGGCCCGCCCCGCGACGCGGGCTACGCGCGGCTGACCGCCGCCGAGGAGGAGACGCTGCGGACGGCGCACGACCTGGGCTACTACAAGGTGCCGCGCGGGCCCGGCGTCCGCGAGGTCGCCCAACGGCTTGGGCTATCACCGAGCGCGACGGGCTATCGGCTGCGGCGCGCCGAGGGGAAGCTCGTCGCCGCCTACCTCGACTAGGCGACGTGGACGGTCGTGTAGCGCTCGCGGATGTGCCGGTTGAAGTAGCGGCCAAGCGACACGGCGCGCAGCAGGTTGCGGTGGCGCTCCGGCGGGACGCCCTCGTACTGGTAGACGGCGCCGCCCACGAACTCGACCTCCAGCAGCTCCAGGCGGGCGTCGTAGCCGACGGAGACCAGCGAGGAGGACGCGACCCGCTTCCGGCGCACGGCCCCGGATGGGCGGCGGCGGCAAAAACCCGTTCCGCACGGGCCGCCCGCGCCGTGCCCACAATGCGAAACGCCACACCTAAGTGCTTATGGCCTGCCCAGGGTTGCCGCCGCCATGGCTGCAAAGTCGCCTGCCCGCCTCTGGCTCACCATCCTCGGCTTCGTCCTGCTCGCCGTCGCCCTCCTGGGCCTCGTGCAGGCAGCGGTGGACCTCCTGCACAAGGTCCCGATGCACATCGAGGCGGGCGAGGACGCGCTGCACTGGCTGCTGGCCATCGTGACGCTGGGCCTCGCGTACGGGGTGAAGGACGAGGCGCTGCTGGCGACCCTGAGCATCGTGTACGGCGCCGTCTACCTCGTGGTCGGCGTCCTCGGCTTCTTCGTCAACACGGTCGGCCCCTGGCACGTGGCCGTCGCGGACGACATCCTGCACCTCATCCTGGGCCTCGTGACGCTGGGCGCGGGGATGGCCAGCCGGAAGCAGGTGGCCATGCCGGCCGCCCGCACCCGCGCCGCCTGAGCCGTCCAACAGTCAGCGGCTGGGCTCCAGGTACTTCTTGGCCGCGAGGTCGAAGCGGTAGCCCGGCGCCAGCGTGTGCACCAGGATGCCCTCGACGGCGATGGGCTCGTCGGGGCCGATGGCGGGCAGGTTGGTGGAGCGCATGGTGGTGCCGTCCACGACGACCACGATGCCGGAGCCCACCACCTCGACGAGGTGCCCGTCGCGCACCAGCAGCGCCGTGTCCTCCCCCACGCCCAAGCCGACGTGGCCGGGGTTGGAGGCGACGACCTCCAGCAGGCGCCCGACGCGGCCCCGGTCCAGGAAGTGCGTGTCGATGATGCAGGACTTGACGAAGCCCAGGCCGGGCGCCATGCGGACGCTGCCCTTGCGCATCGTGCCGTCGTCGCCGCCGGCAATCATGGTGCTGCTCATCGCCGCCGCGCCCGCGCTCGTGCCGGCCACGATGCCGCCGCCGTCGTAGCGCTCCTGCATCGCCTCCAGCAGCGGGCTGCCGCCGATGACGCTCGTCAGGCGCACCTGGTCGCCGCCCGTCATGTAGATGGCGTCCGCCGCCCGCACCCGCTCGACGTACTCCTGGCGGTCGGCGTCGCGGCGGTCGCGGATGTCCATGACGCCCACCTTGTCGACGCCGAGGTCGCGGAAGACGTCGATGTACTCGTCCGACAGCGAGCGCGCGTAGGTGGAGGCCGTGGGGACGATCTCGATGTGCTTGGCCCCGCCGCGCGGCAGGTCCACCATCTTCCGCAGGACCTCCTTGTCGGAGCGCTTGTCCTCGTTCCCGCCGATGGCCACCAGGAAACCCCCGGGCGCCGCGTCCTTCGCCACGCGCAACCCATCGAAACCGGCCATAAAAACGACCCCGAACGGGGTGCAGGTGGGGCCCCACACGCGCCCGCCGCGCCGCCCCGTCACCAACCCTTTATACCCCTTCCCTGTCGCCACGGCCATCCCGGTGCTCTAAATGTCCCTCTGGCAAGGTGTCTCCATCCGCAAGCCGTCCGGCGGCCGCCTGATCCTGTCGCGCAAGAAGCGCCGCTTCGAGGTCGCCCCCGAGGACGCCGAGACCCGCCTGGCGGAGCACACCCAGAAGCTCATCCGCACCCGCGGCGCCCACCAGAAGGTCAAGCTGCTGGCCACCAACACCATCATGGCGATGGACCAGAAGACCGGCAAGGTGCAGAAGGCCACCATCAAGACGGTGACCGAGAACCCGGCGAACATCCACTACGTGCGCCGCAACATCATCACCAAGGGCGCCGTCGTCGAGACCGACCTGGGCAAGGTCAAGATCACCTCGCGCCCCGGCCAGTCCGGCGCGCTGTCGGGCATCAAGGTCGCCTAACCCGGAGGGCCGCATGGTCTCCAAGGGCGCGGACCGCTTCGCGCTCTGGCCCCGCTACTTCGACCGCTCCCTGAGCCGCAGCCAGGGCCGCCGCGTCCCCGAGAAGGTCGCCGTCAAGGGCCCCGACTCCGCATGGGTCGAGGCCGCCGCGCGCAAGCTGGGCCTCGACCCGCAGCGCGAGGAGCGCGCCAAGCACCCCGGCCAGCCGATGGAGGCCTCCGGCCGCGTGCTCGTGCTGAAGAAGGGCGCCAAGCAAGCCATCCTCCAGCAGGTCGCGCTCCGCATGCGCGAGAGCCAGGACCAGCGGTAGGCGCCTGCGTTTGCAGGTTCGGCCTCCTCGACAGGACCCACGCGCGCCGTGCGAGGCGCAGAGCCCGAC
>JAXDQP010000051.1:0-7924 GCA_034667745.1 Thermoplasmata archaeon | reverse complement strand
AGCGCGAAGCCGACGCAGCGGGCCTTGAGGAGCCAGGCTGCCGCGAGGCTCAGCGCCGTCGCGGCCGCGAGCCAGGGCCACGGCCGCTGGCGGAAGGACCGCAGCGCCGGACCGAACCCCACGCGCGGCCGACCCTCGCGCGCTGAAAAACCCTGTCGGCGGTGGCGCCGGCCCAGAAACGCTATGCCCGTCCCGCCCCTTGCGCGGCCGCTTGAAGGCGTGGCGGTGGCAGGCATGGGCGCTGGCCGCCATCCTAGCCGCCGGGGCCTTCCTGCGCCTCTTCCGGCTCGGCTCCGAGAGCCTGTGGGTCGACGAGGCCTACTCTCTCAGCGTGGCCCGCGAGAGCCTGGGGGAGATCCTGCTCCACCACGACAACACCCCGCCGCTCTACAACCTGGTCCTGCACCTGTGGATTGGGGTGGCCGGGACCTCGGAATGGGCCTTGCGCCTGCCCTCCGCCGCCTTCGGCACGGCCGCCGTCGCGCTCACGTTCCCCGTGGCCCGCCGCATCGCCGGGGAGCGGGCCGCCCTCGTCGCGACCGCGCTGCACGCAGCCTCGTTCTACCTGTGGAGCACCGGCCAGGAGGCGCGCGCCTACGCGCTCACCATCCTGCTGGCGGTCGCGTCGTTCCATTTCTTCCTGCGCCTCGTGGAGCGCCGGTCGGGGCGGGACGCCGTGGCCTACGTGGCCGTGTCTGCGCTTCTACTGTACAGTCACGTGCTGGGAATCCTGTGGCTAGCGGCGCAGGCGCTCCACCTGGCGCTGGTCGCCGGACCAGAGGCGCCGCGCGGGCGCATGTTCGGCGCGCAGGCGGCGGCCGTCGCCTGCTTCCTGCCCTGGACCCCCATCCTGCTGCGGCAGGCCCCCGGCGTCGTGGGCGACTTCTGGCGCGCGCCCGCCAACCTCGACGGCCTGCTCGCGACGGCGGTCTGGCTCGCTGGCTCCAAGTGGCTGGCGGCGGCGCTCGGCAGCCTCCTCGCCGGCGCGGTGGTGGCCTTGCGCGTCTGGCGCCGGCCTGCGGGGGGGCCGGAGCTCCAGCGCTGGCGGAACCTGTGGCTGGCCCTGCTGTGGCTCGGGGTGCCGGTGGCAGGCCTCTTCGCCGTTGGGCTCGTGGTCCACATCTACCGGCCGAAGTACCTCCTGGCCAGCGCGGTCCCGCTCTATGTCCTCGCAGCGTGGGCGCTCCTGCTTGTGCGGCCCCGCTTGGCCCGCGCGGGCGCGTCCGTGGTCCTTGCCGCGTTGCTGCTGGCCCCGGTCGTCATCTACCACACCGGGCAGGAGCCGGCGATGCACCGCGACGACTGGCGGGGCGTCGTGCGCGACCTCGACTCGGTGGCGCACCACGGGGATTTGGTGGTCTTCAACCGTGGCGTCTGCGACGGCTCCGGGGGCGACCGGCTCTGTCCCTTCCACTATTACACGAACCGCAGCGACCTTCGCCTCGCGCCGCTGGACGACCCGGCCCGCCTCGCCGCTTTGGTCGCCAACGAGAGCCGCGTCTGGCTGGTGCAGGGGTTCTTCTCGGACGGCGACCGCGTCCTGCCGGGCCTCGCCGGCAACTTCACCCTGGTGGCCGACCACCAGCACCCCGGCGTCCGGGTGCGCGGGTTCGAGCGCTCCGCCGGGCGGGCCTAGGCCCGCTTGTAGTCGTCCTGCAGCCGCTCGATGTCGTGCTCGGTGCAGTGGCCCATCTGGAGCTCGACGATGACGAGGGGGACCTTGCCGGTGTTGGCGATGCGGTGGACGTCGCCGACGCCGACGACGTGGGTCTTGCCGGGGCTGAGGGGGGTGGGGGGGTCGGTGCCCTGGTCCTCGCCGTGGCCGCTGATGATGCGCCAGATCTCCTTGCGTTCCTTGTGGCGCTGGAGGCTCATGCGGGCGCCGGGCTCGACGACCATGCACTTGAGGGTGGCCTCGGGGGTGCGGTACCAGTCGACCCAGATTCCCCACGGGCGCTGCTCCACGTGCTCGGACTCGAAGAGGCCGACGGCGCGGAGGGCCGGGAGGAGATGCTCCATGGGGCGTCCCACTCGGGCGGGGGTGAAAAGCGTTCAGGAATCGCACTAGGGAGTGGGGGCGGGGTGCGCGGGGGGCGTGCGGGCGCCGTTCCGATTTTCTAGGCCCTGGGCCTGCCCTCCCCAATGCTGCACAACACGGTCCGCGTCATCGGCGTCCCCATGGACCTGGGGGCGGGGCGGCGCGGCGTCGACATGGGGCCGAGCGCGATGCGGGCGGCGAACCTGCACCAGCGCATCAAGGAGCTGGGCTACAAGGTGCAGGACGCGGGGAACGTCTACACGGCGGAGCCGGAGGAGCGCAAGCCGAAGGACCCGAAGCTGAAGTACGTCGACGAGGTGCTGGCGGCCTGCAAGGAGCTGGCGGAGCGCGTGGACCGCGCGGTGCGCGAGGACACGACGCCGCTCATCCTGGGCGGCGACCACTCCATCGCCATCGGCACCCAGGCGGGCCTGGCCCGCTCGTCGCGCCGGCGGGGCCTGCTGTGGTTCGACGCGCACGCCGACTTCAACACGCACGAGACCTCCCCCAGCGGCAACATCCACGGCATGCCGGTGTCCGCCATCCTGGGGATGGGGCACGAGCGGCTGGCGAACTTCGACACGCCGGGCAGCAAGCTGGACCCGCGCAACGTCGTCTACATCGGGCTGCGCAGCGTGGACCGGCAGGAGGCGGAAATCCTGACCGATAGCCGCGTCACCTACTACACGATGCGCGACATCGACCAGATGGGGATGGCGAAGGTGATGGACGAGGCGCTCCAGAAGGTCTCGAAGGGCGTTGACCAGGTGCACCTCTCCTTCGACCTCGACGTGGTGGACCCGCGCTGGGCGCCGGGCACCGGCACGACCGTGCAGGGCGGCCTGACCTGGCGCGAGAGCCACCTCGCGATGGAGATGCTCTCCGACTCGGGCCTGCTGTCGAGCCTGGAGTTCGTGGAGGTCAACCCCCTCCTCGACACCGGCAACCAGACCGGCGACTTCGCGGTCGGCCTCATCTGCTCGGCGCTGGGAAAGGCCATCGTGCAGCCCGGGACGCCGAAGACGAAGCGCTCGGCCAGCTGAGGCCGCCCGGCCACGGGTTCGACGGATTGCGGGGACCCCCGCCGACCCCGCCGCAGCCGCCCGGGCTGGCCCTGTGTTTTCGTCCAGTTCTTGGAAGGGTTAATAGGGCGCCCCACTTGGCGCGGCCACCCAACTGGTACCGGACGGTATCCAGGTGAACCTCATGGCCGACGGCGACCAGACCTCCACCCGCTCGCAGACCTTCCTGCGCACTGCTCTCTGGCTGGCCGCCTTCGTGCTGCTCGCCTTCACGCTGCGCACCGTCTTCAATGTGGACGCCGGCGTCGACCCCGCGAGCGGCCGCCAGATCTTCACCGGCAACGACCCGTACTACGACTGGCACTCCATCCAGTACACCCTCACCACGGGCCAGAACCTCAACTACGACCACGCCATCAACTACCCCGAGGGCCGCGCCAACCCCAACCCGCCCCTCTACGACTGGACCACGCTGCCCCTGGCTGCCGCCCTCCAGAGCGCCGGCGTGGCCGACCCCATCGGCGTCGCCCTCAACGTCATGGTGGCCGCCTGGGCCGCCCTCACCGTCATCCCCGTCTACATGATTGGCCGCGACGTCTTCGGCCGCAAGGCCGGCCTGTGGGCCGCCTTCTTCATGGCCATCTCGGCGCCGCACATCCAGCGCACCGCCTGGGGCTACCCCCGCCACGAGGCCATCGCCCTGTTCTTCATCGTCCTCGCGATGGCGTTCCTCGTCCGCGCCTTCAAGAGCCTCGACGCGCGCGACTTCGTCGCCTCCTGGCGCGACCGCGCCGCCGTCGGCAAGGGCCTCAAGGAGGCCGTGCGCACCAACCGCACCGCGCTCGCCTACGCCGCCCTCGCCGGCCTCGCCCTCACCGCCTGCGCCAACACCTGGAAGGGCTACCCGTACGCCCTCGCCATCATGGCCGTCGGCCTGGCCATCCAGCTCGTCGTGAGCCACCTGCGCAACCGCGACGCCACCGCCGTCTTCCTGGTCTACCTGGTCGCCGCCGCCATCGCCGTGTTCCTGCCCTGGGCCCTGGTCTACCAGGCGTTCCCCGGCTTCCTCGGCACCACCGTGACCCCCAGCCTGTACGTGCTGCTGGGGATGGTGGTGGCCGGGCTCATCCTGGTCCCGACGCGCGACCTGCCCAGCATCCTGGTCTTCCCGTCGCTGCTGCTGGCCGGCCTCGCCGGCCTCCTGCTGCTGCTGGTGGTCTACCCCGGCATCGGGCACACCATCTTCTCCGGCCTGGGATACTTCAGCCAGAGCAAGCTCTACGGCACCATCGCGGAGGCGCAGCGCCCCCGCCTGGGCGAGGTGGCCGCCAACTTCGGCTTCTTCGCCTTCCTCGTCGCCTTCTGGGGCTTCGGGCGCGCCGCCAAGGGCACCTACAAGGGCGACGCCCCCAGCACCATCGTGGCCGCCTGGTCCGTCGTGGCCCTCTTCATGACCTTCGCCGCCAGCCGCTTCCTCATGAACGCGGCGCCGGTGATGAGCGTCTTCATCGGCTACGCCCTCATGCGCATCCTGGAGCGCGTCGGCGGCGACGACGTCCGGCGCCGCTTCCGCTCCGGGCACGGCACCGCCATCGTGGGCCGCAGCCTCAAGTCGCTCTCCTGGAAGTCCGTCGTGGGCGGCGTCCTCGTGGCGCTCTTCCTCGTCCTGCCCAACGTGTGGACCGGCGTGGACGCCGGCATGAGCACGGCGTTCGAGCAGAAGCACAACCTCTACAGCAACAAGCAGACCGACGTCAACCGCTTCGGCGCCTTCGGCATCGACTTCGAGCTGAAGAGCAACGGCTGGCTGCCCAGCATGGACTACCTCGCCAGGCAGGACACCGGCAAGCCCATCGAGCAGAAGCCCGCCTTCGTCGGGTGGTGGGACTACGGCCACTGGGCCGCCGGCATCGGCGACCACCCCACCGTCGCGGACCCCTTCCAGTCGCACTACGAGCTGGCGGGCCGCTTCCTCGCCTCCGACTCCGAGGTCGAGGCGATGTCGTGGCTCACCATCCACCTGATGAACGGCGACTATTGGCGCAACGGCGGCCACCTCACGCCGCAGCTGGCGAGCTACCTCGCGGCCAGCCAGCCCAACCTCACCAAGCTGGTGCCGCAGCCGTACGACACCGAGTACCGCATCTTCAGCCAGAGCGTCAAGGGCGACGAGGTCTTCGCGCTCTACGACAAGGTGTGCGACCTCACCGGCACCTGCGTCGGCTACATGGGCGTGGACTCGCGCATGTTCCCCTACGACGACCCCAACACGCCGGGGACCATCGAGCGCCAGAGCATCTTCTACGCCCCCGTGTTCCTCGCCAACAAGAACCCGGACGACTACCTGCAGGTGCAGTTCAGCGCCGGCTCCACGGTCCTCAGCATGCACCGCTACGCCACCGACGCGAACGGCAACAGCTACGAGTTGGCCAAGCCCAAGTACGTCGACCAGTCCGGCACCGAGTGGACCGAGTACCAGGGCTACGCGTACCCGCCGGGCCGCACCCCGCTGCAGGGCTACCCCACGACGACCGGCATCTCCCTGTTCGGCACCGAGCGGATGACCGTCACCGGCAAGTTCTACGGCACCCTCTACGCGCGCGCCTTCGGCGGCCTCACCGACCAGGCCCCGGCCGGCGACGGCCTCTCGCACTGGCGCGTCGTGCAGCAGACCCTGGTCAACGCGACCGCGACGGTCAAGCTGCGCGACGTGGCCCTGCTGCAGTACTACCGCGGCGCCCAGGTCACCGGCACCCTGAAGGACGACGGCGGCAGCCCCCTGGCGGGCTACACCGTGGCCTTCCAGGACGGCGCCGGCGCCGTGCACGGCGGCAGCCCCACGGCCGCCGACGGCAAGTTCACCGTCGTGGCGCCCTTCGCGCAGGGCGGCGACCTGAGCCTCGTCGTGCGCGCGGCGGACGGCGCCATCGTCCACACCCAGTCCAGCCCCGAGCTGCAGTTCACCCCCGAGGAGGCCCGCAGCGGCGCCCACCGCGACGGCATCGCCATCACGGTCTCGCGCGGCAGCCTGCTCGGCCACGTCTTCGTGGACCGCGACGGCGACGGCCGCTTCAGCGCCAACGACACCGCGCTGGGCGACGCCACCGTGCAGGTGGCCGGCCAGAGCGCCAAGAGCGACTCCGCCACCGGCACCTACGGCATCACCGGCATCCAGGCCGGCTCCTACACCCTGACGGCGACGCTGGCGGGCTACAGCCCGGCCAGCCAGGGCGTCGCGGTGCCCAGCGGCAAGTCCGCCACGGTGGACGTGCCGATGACGCCGCTGCCCAGCCTCGTCAAGGTGACGGTGCTGGACCGCGACGGCACCCCGCTGCCCGCCATGCCGGTGCACGCCTCGGACGGCCAGGCCGCCTCGACGAACGCCACCGGCGTCGCGTCGCTCACCCTCGCGCCCGGCACCTACACGCTGAACGTGGACACCAACGTGACCCAGGACGGCAAGGATGTGCGCTACCAGGCGACCGGCCAGGTCGTCGTCAAGCTGGGCGGCCAGGAGATGGCCGTCACGCTGCGCCGCACGTAGGCAACGCTGGCTTCCCTTCCCCTCTCCTTCCCCCCATTTCTTTTGTTTTCTTTCGGCAGGTGCGTCAGCAAGGCTTGCTGCCTAGCGCGTTGGGAAGGCTCGGCCATTTGGCACGTGAACCGTGAGGGCAAAGCTCGCCCCACGAAACCGCGGATTGCGCGGATGCCGCGGATTCCGGCACCGTGGGGTTGGCCGTCAGTTCTTCAGCGGCATCTTCTCGCACGCCGCTTCCAGGATGTCCATGCCGGCGTCGATCTTGTCGAGGCCGCAGGCGTAGCTGAAGCGCAGGTGCCCCTCGCCGAGGCGGCCGAAGGCGCTGCCGGGGCTGCAAATCAGGCCCTGCGGCGCCAGCGCGAGGGCGAACTCCTCGCTGGAGACGTCGAAGTCGAACTGCGGGAAGGCGTAGAAGGCGCCGCCCGGCTTGACCATGCGCATGCCGCGGATCTTGTTGATGCGCCGGTGGATGCGGTCGCGGCGCTTGCGGAACTCCACCAGCATCGCGTCCGCCTGCGTCTGCGGCCCCTCCAGGGCGGCCACGCCGGCCCACTGGATGGGCGTCGGGGGGCAGGCGACGGTGTAGTAGTGCATCGTCTCGATGGCCTTGACGTACTCGCGCTTGGTGGCGATGCAGCCCAGGCGCCACCCCGTCAGCGCGTAGGTCTTCGAGAACGAGTTGACCCAGATGACGTTGTCCATGTGGCTGAGGAAGGAGTGGTGGTCGGCGTCGTACGACAGGAAGTCGTACACCTCGTCGGCGACAATCATGATGCCGGCGTCCTCGGCGACCTCGCAGATGGCGCGCACGGTCTGCTTGTCCATGCAGGCGCCCGTCGGGTTGGAGGGGGTGTTGACCACGAGGAGCTTGGTGCGGGGGGTGATGCGCTCCTTGATCTCCTCGATGTCGGGCTGGTACTTGTTCTCCGGCGTGAGCGAGTAGGGGATGGGGAAGCCGCCGCACAGCCGCGCCTGCGCCGCGTAGAGAACGAAGCCGGGGTCGGGCACCAGCACCTCGTCGCCGTGGTCCACGAAGGTGTGGTTGACGGTCATCAGCGCCTGCGTGGCGCCCATCGTGACGATGATGTTCTGCGCCGCGACCTTCTCGTGGCGGTAGTCCTTGATGCGGTGCGCCAGGGCGTCGCGCAGCTCGGGCAGGCCGAGGCTGGGGCCGTAGTGGTTCTTGCCGGCGCGCACGGCGGCGTCGAGGGCGTCCTGGATGTGGGGCGCCGGCTCGAAGTCGGGCTCCCCCAGGCCCATGTTGATGGAGTCCTTGCCGGCGAGCTCGAACATCTTGCGGATGCCCGACATCTCGACGCCGAGGAG
>JAXDQP010000050.1:0-6654 GCA_034667745.1 Thermoplasmata archaeon | reverse complement strand
CGGCGTAGGCGCCGGGGACCAGCATCGGGACGGACGCCACGAGCAGCGCCGGCCCGAGCCCCCACGCCAGCCACGCCACCAAGCCCAAGGCGGCGGAGGTCCCGGCCGCGCCGAGCAGCAGCAGTTGCAGGCGGCGCTCGAACCGGGTGCGGGTCGGGCGGGTGGGGGAGAGCTGGTCCTTGGGCAGGCGGCCGTGCAGGACGACGCCGAGCAGAAGCTCCAGCAGCAGCGTGAGGCCCGCGACCGCGATGGTGAAGACGAGCGTGTTGCCGCCGGTGAAGAGGGGCAGGATGGCCGCGAAGACGGAGAGGAACCCGATCGCCATCAGCGCACTCGTGTAGACCTCCTTCCACGACTCGACGCGCAGCAGGTCGGCGTGGTAGAGGCTCTTGTAGTCCTCCATCACGACCCGCTGCTCGCTCATCAGGAACGCCTCCAGCGGCTGCCCCGCCTCCAGCGAATGCGCCAAGCGCAGCAGGAAGGCGGCGAACGTCTTGGAGGGCGTCGACTGCGCGACGGCGCGCACGGCGTCGGAGAGCCCGATGCCCCAGTCGGTGGTCAGCCGGTGGATGCGCGCAATCTCGGCCGCAAGCTCCGGGTACTCCACGTTGCGCGACAGCAGCAGCAGGAGCTCGCCGCGCGGCAGGTTCGAGGTCGCCAGCACGCCGAAGTGGGTGATGAAGAACGGCAGGTCGTCCTCGATGCGCGAGCCGCGCCGGCTGGCGAGCATCGTTGGAATCGCCGCGGCGACGAACCCGATGGTCCCGCCCCCGGCCAGCGCAAGCAGCCAGCCCATGAGGCCACGGACGGGGGCGAGCACGAGCAGCAGCAGGAAGAAGCCGAGGCCGGAGGCGACGGGGACGAGCAGGGGCCGGACGCGCGCCTTGAGCGCCACGGGGTCCAGCTTCACGCGTCCTCCAGCCTGAAGGGCAGCGACTTCTCACCATGCACGGAGAACTCCATGAAGATGCGCGCGACCTCGCCGGCCTCCACGATGTTGCGGCGCACCATCTCCTCCAGGATGCGGGTGCGGCGGGCCAGAACATCGTAGATTTTCCGCGTGTCGTCCATGCCGAGCAGCGGCGCGATCTTCTTCTCCAGGATGTGGCTGTTGTTGAGGCCCTGGAAACGCAGGCTGTCCGCCTCCAGGTCGTAGGCGAAGACCGGGATGGCCACGACGCCCTCCGGGGTGCTGCTGGCAATCTCGACCAGGCGGGTGACGCGGCGGACGCGGCGGCCGTCGACCACGCGCGACTCCTGGAACAGCGCCACGTTGAGGTTGTCGATGAAGGTCAGCGGCACGCTGATGGGCGGCGCGCCCAGGCGCTGCACGAGCGTCGTGGCATCCGTCGCGTGGAACGTCGCGAGCGTGGCGTGCCCGGTCTGCATCGCCTGGAACGCGACCGCCCCCTCGGCGCCGCGAATCTCGCCCACCACGATGTAGTCGGGGCGGCTGCGCAGGGCCGCGCGCAGCAGGTCGAACATCCGCACGTGGCCGTCGGGCGGCCCCGTCTCGCGCGTCAGCAGGCGCTGCCAGATGCGGTGCGGCGGCCGCACCTCTGGCGTGTCCTCCGCGCTGTAGATTTTGCCGCGCGGGTCGATGAAGGGCAGCATGGCGTTGAGGGTGGAGGTCTTGCCGCACGCCGCCTCGCCGCACAGGAACATGCTCATCCCCTGCTGCAGGCAGATCCAGAGGTAGGCCGCCGCCTCCGCCGTCAGGGTGTTGAGCTGGACGAGGCGCGTGATGCTGAAGGGCGCGTCGTTGCCCCTGCGGAGGCTCAGGCTCGGACCGCGCCGCGAGACGTCCTCCGAGTAGACGAGGTTGAGGCGGCTGCCGTCGGGCAGGACGGCGTCCACGATGGGCGTCGAGTCGCTGACGGGGCGGCCCAGGCGCTCGCACAGCAGGCGCAGGAACCGCACGAGGTCCAACTCGTCCGCGAAGCGCACGTTGGTCGGCATCATGCCGTGCAGGGAGTGGATGACGTAGACCGCGTTCGTGCCGACGACGTGGATGTCCTCCAGGTGCGGGTCGCGCAGCAGGGCGTCCACCGGGCCGTAGCCCGCCATGTCCTGCAGGAGGCGGTTCGCGACGGGGTCGGTGCGCGGGTCGGCGCCGGGACGCATCTTGCGCAGGATGGCCAGCAGCGCCTCTCGCAGCGTGCCCTTGCGCTCGCGGTCGCCCTGCCGCGCCGCCTCCGTGGCCATGCGCTCGCGCAGGCGCACGACCTCCTCGGCCTGCTCGGGCGCCAGCTCGGGCTCGACGAGGTGGTAGCGCCGCAGGCCGCCCTCGCGGTGGAGGTGCGCCCACACGCCGTCTCCGATGGGGTAGGCGACCTCCTCGGCGCCGGAGTGCAGGTCGGTGGCCGCCGCGAGGACCTGCGGGCGCCGCCCGGTGCGCGCTGCGTGGCGCGCGAGGTGGCGCTCCAGGACGGCCGCCACGCCGGGCACGGCGCTCATTCCGGCCTCCGCCGCGCCGCCTCGATGGCCTCCAGCGTCGGCTCGTAGTCGAACTGCGCGCGGCCGACGAGGTCCTCCAGGATGGCCTTGCGGCGCTCCAGCTCGGCGTAGACCTCGCGCGGGTCGCCCAGGCCGAGGCGCGGCGCCACGAGGTTCTCCAGAACGAAGGAGTTGTTGCGGCCGCTGAACTCGTGCTTGTCCTGCACGGGGTCCCAGCGGAACACCTGGCGCGTCACCGGGCTCTTGAGGCTGCGCGAGTAGCCCTCGATTTCCTCGACCTCGATGACGCGGCGCAGGCGGCGACCGCCCACGTGGACGGCGAGCTGCACCAGCACCACGTTGAGGTTGGGCATGAATTGCGGCGGGACGCTGATGGGCGCGCTGGTGAGGCGCTGGATGAGCTTGCCGACGCTGGAGGCGTGGAACGTGGCATACGTCGGATAGCCGGTCTGCATCGCCTGGAACGCCACCGCTCCCTCGACGCCACGGATTTCGCCCACGATGATGCGGTCGGGGCGGCTGCGCAGGCCGACCTTCAGCAGGTCGCCCATGTCGACGCGGCTGCCGGCCTCGGCGCTGTCGCGGGTGACGAGCTGCTGCCAGTTGCCGTGCGGCGGCCGCACCTCAGGCGTGTCCTCCGCCGTGAGAATCTTGGCGTCGCGCGGGACGAACGGCAGCAGGCCGTTGAGCGTCGTGGTCTTGCCGCTCGCGGTCTCGCCGCTGACGAAGACGCTCATGCCGTTCTCCATGCAGAGCCAGAGGTAGGCGCCCAGCGTCGCGTCGAACGTGCCCCACGCGATGAGTTGCGTGACGGCGGTCGGGACGTCGCTGAACTTGCGGATGGTGAAGCTGGAGCCACCGACGCTGATGCCCTCGCTGTACACGATGTTGATGCGGCTGCCGTCCGCGAGCGCGCCGTCCACGATGGGCCGCGACGGGCTCACCGGCCGCCCCATCCCCTCCGAGAGGTCGCCGAGGAAACTGTCGAGGCGCCGCGTGTCGGCGAACTCGATGTTGGACTTGCAGGCGCCGAAGACCTTGTGCACCGGCCACAGCGCCGCCGCCCCCATCGCGTGGATGTCCTCGATCCAAGGGTCGCGGATGAGCGGCTCCAATTCCTGCGCCCCCACGATGCCCTTGAGCGCGTGGTACGCGACGGCCTGGCGCAGCGGGCCGGCGGCGCCCTGCTTGTCCAGCACCACGTTCGCGGTCGCGGCGAGGCGGGCCTTGTAGTCGCCTGACTCGGCGGGCAGCGCTTCTTCCGGCACGCGGCGGAACACCTCGTCGCGCACTGCCTCGACCAGCTTGCGGGTGCGCTCGTCCAGCGGCGGCTCGATGGCGGTGTAGTGCGGGAACTGGGTGCCCTCGGTGATGTGGACCCAGATGTCGTCCGAGACGCGGTAGACGAGGTTGTAGGGGCGCCGCTCCTTCGCCGCGCGGGTGAGGCGCTCGACCAGCTCCGGCGCCGGTTGGCCGGCGGCGGCGCGGGCGGCGACGTAGGCCTGCACGTGCGGCGGCGCGCTCACCCAACCACCGCCTTGATTTCGATGACGATGCCGACGCGGGGCTCGACGCGGAAGCCGATGGTCTCGTTGTAGCGCCGCGCGGCGCGGTTCATGCGCTCCACCACAATGCGGCGGTTGGTGGCGACGCCGACGCGCTCCTTCTCCAGGCGCAGGAACACCTCCGCGGCGACCGTGAACGGCTCCAGCGCGTGCTTGTCGGCCTCAGCGGGGTCGAGGGTCAGCACCAGCGTCTTGCCCAGCCCCGTCAGGCGCTTGAACAGGTGCAGCACCGCCTCCACGGTGTCCATCGCCTGGCGCGTGTCGGTCTGGTCCGCCATGTGGTCACCCACGAGCTTGGAGAAGGTGTCGAAGACGATGACGTCCGGCTCGTAGAGGCGGCGCGCCTTCAGCAGCCGCCCCAGCCGCTCGCCCCGGGGCGCGCGCTCCCCCAGCACCGGGTGGGTCGGGATGAAGACGAAGCGCTCGTCCGGAATCGCCTGCCACGCCTCGCCGTAGCCGAGGCTGTCCATCTGGGCCAGCATGGCGCGCGTGGTCAGCTCCGTCGAGACGTAGGCGACGCGGGCGCCGTTGCGCATCAGGCCCTGCGTGAGGCGCTGGCAGATGACGGACTTCCCTGCGCCAACGGGGCCCTCCAGCACGACGAGCGCGCCGCTGGGCAGGCCGCCGCCGAGGCGGGCCGCGAGGTCGTCCTGCTTGAGGTCGAAGCGGTGCATGCCGTCCTTGGCGTCCATGGTCACACCTGGAAGTCGAGCGCTGCGGAGGCCCCGGCGTCGGCCACCACGACGGCGCGGTGGTCGCCGGCCGGGACGGCGAGGTCGTTGACCGTGAGCGTTGCGAGCTGCCCCGGCTTGAGGCCCAAGGCCGCTACGCCGCCGACGGTGGCCGCCCAGTCCGCGCTGGCGACGCCATCGACCAGGATGACGAACGTGTCCAGGGTCAAGGCGCGGCTGCCGGTGTTCTTGACGTACAGCAGGAGCGGGCCGGTCGGGACGTTGGCGGGGTCGTTGACGATGGCGATGCGGCTCGTCAGTTCGGCCTCCAGCGCCTTGGAGCGGTCGCGCAGCCCGGTCGTGTAGTGCCCCGTGACGCCGGCGAGGGCGCCCGCCAGCAGCGCGGCGGCGGCGACGGCGCCGATGAACAGGATGGTCTCCGAGGCCGCGGAGCCGGCCATTCACAGCCTCCAGAAGGCAAGCGCGCCCGGCCCCGTCACCACGACGACGTCGGTGGGGGGCGCGGCGGCGAGGGTCAGGTGCAGGTTGGAGAGCGGGGGCCAGACCGAGGTGGCCGCGCCGCCCACGTCGCGGGCCGTGATGGCCACGGGCGTGCCGCCGAGCAGGACGTCCACGCGCGAGGCGTCCAGCGTCGTCGAGCCGCTGTTCTCGACCACGATGTCCACGGAGCCGGCGGCGGCGTTGACGGCGACCACGCGGGCCGCGGCGTGCAGCGCGCGCTCCTCCACGGCCCACGCGTCCTGGCGCGCGGCCTGGAGCGCCGAGAGGCTGTCGAAGGCGGCGGCGGTGGCGTGCGAGGCGGCGACGGCGACGGCGGCGAACACGATGGCGGCCGCGCCCACCGTGCTGTAGCCCATCTAGGCCTCCTGGAGCAGCGCGTCCAGGGTCTGCTGGAGGTACTGCGCCTCGCCGTGCTGGAGCGTGGCGCCGAACAGTTTGTCGAGGACGCGCAGGTTCCGGAGGTGGCTGTGCGCGAGGCGGCGGGCGTCGAGGCCGTAGTCGGACCAGGTCGCGCCCGGGCGGCGGCGGGCGAGGCCGTGCGCGAGGCTCTCCAGCCAGCCGAACTCGGCGTCGCCGAACCAGCCCGCGGCGCGGTAGTAGTCGAGGTAGACGAAGATGACGCTGGGATCGGTGCCCTCGGCGAGGTAGGTGAACCAGTGGATGGCGAGGAAGGACTCGCGCGGCCCGCCGATGGGGCGGCTGGGGGAGAACAGGCCGCGCCCGTAGAGCGATGCGTCGTGCGGGGAGGCAGAGGGTTCGTGCAGCGTCGGCGCGCTGCCGTTTGCAGGGGCCGCCGCAGCGACTGGGGAGATAGGGGTCCGCTCCTTTGCCGCGCCGTTCGCGTGCGGAACCGGCGCAGCGGGCAGAGGGGCCGCCTCGGGCTCCGAGGTGGGTGCGGCGGGGAGGGCTGGGGCGTCGGCGTCCAGGTTGTTGGGCACCCCGAGGCGGCGCACGAACTCGGAGGCGGTGTGACGCGCCTCGGGCGACGCCTCCTCGGCCTCGAGGAACGGGTTGTACTGCACCGACAGCAGCTCGGAGAGGCCGCGCAGGTCCTGGATGGAGGCGAGGGCCGTCTCAATCTTGTTGAGGCGGTTGCCGACGTCCGGCTCGCCTTGCCCCTCCGCGCGGGGCGCGCCGGGGGCCGAAGCCGGAGGCGGCGTGGCGGGTGCGGGGCGGGTCGGCGGAGTGTGGGCAGCCGCAGGCGGTGTCGCGGGCGCAACAGGCGGCGGGGCCACGGGCGCGGTGGGTGCAGCCGAAGCAGCGGGCGGAGTGGCGGGAGGCGCGGCAGGGGCAGGCGCCGCTTGGTCCTTCTTGGCGCGCGACGGGCGCTTGGCCGCACGCTTTGCCTTCACCGGGGCAGCGGGCTCCGGGGGGGCGGGAACCGAAGGCGCGGCAGCGGCAGGCATCGCCTGAGGAGACGGCAGGGGTGCCGCCGCTGC
>JAXDQP010000049.1:0-20370 GCA_034667745.1 Thermoplasmata archaeon | reverse complement strand
TCAGGGGGTCTGCAATTGCGTTGTGCACCGATTGCATGGCCCAAAAGTTGTCGCTGAAGCATTGGCCGTGGTGGGACTCCACTTGATGGTCCTCTCGATAGACCCAATGGCAAGCCCGCGAGCCCTTGTCCGCAAGGGGGCGGTCGCATTGGTAGTGGTCACGCACCACGACAGTCGAATGCCCCGCGGCGTCTGCTACGGCTGCCTCCCATTCGCGCGCGAGGCTCATCGTTGCCAGGGCCGTCGCAGCTCCGCCGCCGTCGGCGCAAGCCTTCGCCGAGATGGACCCAAACCACGAGTCTCCCTGGACTTCGGCGCACACGTGGACCTTGGCAGCAGCGGACCCAGCGCAGGCCACCGAAAGGATGGGGTAGCCGTTGCAGGTCATCGACGCCAGTCCCGTATCGAGGGCAAGCGATTCCGCGTCGGGCGAAGCTCCTGCACCGGCACCTGCGAAGGGGCCGACACCGAGGCCGACCACGCCGCCTTCCACGCCCGCGTAGGCGCACCCCACGACGAGGTTGACGGTCGAGGAACAGGACCCGCCCGTGCCGGGGCTAGCGCACCACGGCCCCATGCCGACGTAGCCGGACGGGCACGAGGGGGGCGGGGTTGCGCATTCGGGCGGCACGCCGTATTTGCCAGACGGACACGAGGAGGGCGGGCTCACGCAAGCGGACACTCCGTCCACAATGACGCCAATTTCGGGGTTACTACAAAGGCCCGTGTAGCGCAGGGTGACGCAGCCATTCTCGCCATCGACGTAGTAGCCAGTCTGGCCGTTTCCGCAGGGGCCGGTGTAGCCCGGGGTGTAGCAGACGGAGAGGCCGTCCCCGATGACGCCGACCTGCGGGCTGTTGCAGAACCCCGAGTAGCCCAGGCGGACGCAGGCGTTCTTGCCGTCCACGTAGTAACCGGTCTGCCCAGGCGGGCAATTTGCAAGGCAGGCATGGCTGCCGCATGGGCTGTCCAAGACGCCGTGCGCGTAGTCGAGGACATCGTTGAGGTTCTGGCAATCCTGAACCTGAGCGTTTCCCGTGGATAGAGGCTGTGATGGGGCGGAGGGACCCGTCGGCGCGGCCTCGTTGGCGGCCGGGTTGATGGGGTTGCACACGAGCGCCCAAACGGTGTCCACAAGGGTGCGGGGGTCGATGGTGCGTGCGTCCGTGGCGGGAAGAATGGCGATGGCGGAGGCCACGAAGAGGCCCACCGCCAGGAAGGAGGCTGTCTTACGGCCCGAAGCGGGCGCGCTTGCGTTAGTTTTCATCATGGTTGGTCTCCAATGCAGCGCAAGACGGCTGCGCATTCGCCCTCCCTCCTTGGAAAAAGGGAGGACACAGAACCCGACTGGGAAGAGGAACGACACTTGGCGGGGGGAGGCTGGAAAACAGGACCGGGGCCGACCCATGAACTCCACGCGCGACTGCGGCCCCGGTCCTGCCCCTTGCGGGGACCTGCGCGTGGAGAGGATGAAGCTGGGGGCGCGGTCATGGGGCGCTCCGGCGGGTGCTTGACCAGGAGAGGAAAGCGCGTCATGGTTGGCACCGGGCCGAAACCCTTTGCAGGGGTGCCGGTAAGCCCGCTGCGGTCCATTGGGCATCAGAGTAGCCTTGGGGCTCGATGTGGCTCCAACCGCGCTCTTGCAGGATGGCCACGGCGGGGGCCACCAAGGACGGGGAGAACAGTTGCGTCCAGGTCGTATCCCCGGCTTCCGGGCAAGGCGTGATGCGGAGCCAGTCATCCCGAATCGGCTTCCCCTGCGGAAAGAGCGCGAGGGCCAAGAGAACCGCGAGGATGCAAGCCGCCGTCTCGGGGTTCATGCCCCGCCCCCGAGAGGATGGCGCCGATTCGGTGCGCGCTTTCATGGGTGGGCGCTCCCCTGGGTTCTTGCAGCTCGTGCGCAGTCGGTCGTGCAGCGCACCTGCGGGGGGTTCTCAGCCTCGGCAGCGATTGCCTCCAAGAAGGGGCGCAAGTCGCGCAGCATGGCGCTGGGAAGCACTTCCTCGCGGAACACGGCGAGATTCATTTTCGCGAGCTGGCCGCCCCACTGGAGGGCGTTGTCGGCCAGGAGAATCCGCTGCGCTTCGTCCGCCGTCCGGTTCCGCAACCCGGCACACGCCAAGGTTGCCACGATGGAGACGCCCATCGCCAACTCCTGCGCCTGCGGCGACTCCAGGCCACCAAGGCGCACGCGCTCGAACGCTTCTTCAGCAAAGTCGAGCGCGGCACCGTAGCGCCCGCTGGCCAGGAAAACGTAAGCGGCAAACCTCAGGGCCGAGGGGTGACGGTTCCACAGGAGCCGCACGCGCGCCCACAAGCGCGCCCCGCGCAAGGCAGGGTAGGACGGCACCCTGCCGTCGTGGAGCATGGGGAGCGCGTGACCCTGCGGGTGCAGGCCAGTCCGGGCAGGCAACAATCCTCCACCAAACGGCAGGGGGTCAAAGGCAGATTGGCGCCAAACCGGACAGATGCCGCTTTCCTCTGTTGGGGAAGGCGACCTGTCCTGTTTGGCGCCGGATTTGTCTTATAGAACGAGCCAAATCAACGGCTAATGGGCGCGATTCGAGAAATGAAACAATGTTTCCGCTTTGGTGAGAAAAGCTTGGGAGTGCGCCTCCTTGGAACGTTGACCATGGCCCTGCTGACGGTCCCCGTCCTGCCAGCCGTTCACGCGGACCCCGTGCCGGTTGTCCCCCAGGACGTGCAGGACTTCCTTCTCGGCCAAGTCGCCTTCGCGATGAAGCTGGCGCAGGACCCCACCCACGCCAACGAAACCCTGCAAGCGCAAGCACAGGCCATCTCTGCCTTTGTCCTTCAGCAAGCGGGCCTTCAACCACCCACAATCCCCCCCACGCCAGACGCCGTGCAGCATATCGTTTGCAACGTCCTGAAAACCGTCGTCATCAGTTTGCCCGACGGCGAGGTGAATCCCGGCAACCTCCTGTTCCACTGTTCCTCGGAGGTTGGCGGGCTCATCGGCTACATCTGCGGAGGATGGGTCAATGCCGCGAATTTCCAACTACCCTCCTTCCGTAACTACCGCGATGGGACAGAGGTGCGCACTGGGGGGGTTGGACCGAATACGGACGGCCTCATGGTGACCTATTTCGCATATTACGGCACGCTGCGCCGTGGATACTGCGTATGATGCGAAACTCCCTGGCCGTCAATGTTGCCGCTGTCCTGGTGGCAGGAATCCTGCTTAGTGGCTGCGCTACGCACCAGACCCCATCTGGGACCACTGGCCCCGCATTGACCGTCTCAGCCAGTTCGACCACAACGGGGACCAGCGGTCCTGTGAATCCGGTTAACCGAACCGTTCCCGCGTCGATGGAGTTGACGGATTGCGTGGGGCAGTTCACCGACTTCACCTTCCCCGGCGACACGAACCCAGGGCAGCACCCTCCTGGGTGGAACCGCGAAACGGAGCGCCCCACGAGTGGCATCATCATGGAATCATGGAAGTGCCAACGCGTTTCCTGGGGACCGTTCGAGCGCGGTCCTGTGAGCATGTTGTTCGAGAGCCACACCAACGGCTTCTCCCCGCCGAAGTGCCAAATCAAGGCAACGGGAACCGAGGCCATCCTGACCTCGTGGTGGATTAGCGACGCCGACCTCGCGGCGTATGCCCAGACCATGTATCATGCGCCTGCGTTGTTTGGGACCTTCGACTTCACCGCCTCCAACGTCGGCCCCATCATCCAGCACAAGATCTCGTGGGGCCTGCCGGGCAAGCCTGCATCGAGCTTTGACGTAGTCGAAGGCCAGGACTACCGACCCGCCGACCCGTCCCCCCTCCTGCGCGTCTTCTGGTTCGACAACTCCACCGTGCATCTCATGGACCAATACGCAATCAACAGCTTGCCTAACAGTCCGGGCGATTTGGTGACTGGAAAAATGTATCCCCCTATGCTGATGGCGAAGACGACCGAGAATTACGTCTCGGAGGGCGAGTGGTATAGGGATTCCCGGCTGAGTGCCGACTTCGCCAGTTTCAAGGATTTGCAATGCAACGAGCCTGGACTCTAGCCCTCGCGGCGCTCCTGCTCGCGCCGGTCGCGACGGCAGCAGAGCTTCAGGTGAGCTTCCAGGCGCCTGCCCAGGCGGGTCCGCGTGCCTCTGTCGATGGCGCGGAGTGGCTTTGGCTGGAGTTGAATGGACCGCGACAAGCGCGGTTCAGCTTCGACATGCCGGGCGCCACCTACACCAATTACACGTATGCTTCCGTCAACCCCCGTCTCCTGGACGATAGCGGGATGCCGATTTCGCCCCAGTTGCCTGACCGGCAGCAGCCCGGCCCGGTCGGCATGGTCACGCTGGATTTCTCGGGCCGAATTCGCAGCTCCTTGTTCGTCAAGGCGGACCGAATCGAGTTGGCCATCACCAACGCCACGCTTGACCTGAACGCGTTGCGGGCGGGGTCGGACACGGCCACCGCGCTCCAGGACCCGGGGTCCTACAGCGACACCCACCGCCGCGGCTACTGGATGGCGCCGAGCAACGGCGCAGCCATCAGCGCCCAAGGCGATGCGCGCCCGCACGCCTCCTTCGTGGTGCGCGCGCAGGGCTTGCGCGTCGTGGAGTGGCACAACGCCACCGTCACGTGCCAGGACGAGCATTGCCCCGACGGCGCCGGAACCACTTGGAAGGTCGCCAAGGCGCCCACAGGCGACGGCGCCACCGTGACCCAGGTGTCCTTCGCCATCCTCAACGGCAACGGCGGCAACCTCGACGGCGCAGGCGAGGCGCAGCGGGCCGCCACAGGCGGGCCAGCCGTGGACCTGGGCGTGCAGGGGACCCTTCGGTTGCCATTAGCCGACCGCACGGCGCCATGCCAATGCATCGACCCCGCAGGCAAGACCATCATCCTTGCAGGCAACCTGACCCTGCGCCACCTGAGCATGGCCAGCGACAGCCGACTTGAGGCGGGCGTCTCCGGGTCCGCCGTGGAGGCCCGGCTGGACGAATTGCGCGTCAACCCCGCGCTCGTCTTCGGGTCCAGAGAGGCCGTCGTCGCAGGCACCGTGGCCGTCGGCGTCGCCGCGATTGTCGTTTGGTTCCTCTTCAGCCACGTCCTGCACCCGGAGAGAGCGCTTCGCAACCCGAAGCGACGACGCATCCTTGAGGCCGTCGTTGCCCACCCGGGCCTTGAGGTTTCAGAGCTGTCCAAGTCCACGGGTTACGCGGAAGGGACGGTCCGCCATCACCTCGCGGTCCTTCAACGCGTAGGCCTGGTGGGGGCCAACCGCACCGGAAGGAGAGTGCATTTCTTCGAGAACCACGGCCGCTACTCGCACAACTGGCGAACCGTCGCAGCGCAACGCGACTCCAAATCGCGGCACCTGCTGGAGTGGATTGGCCACAATCCCGGCACGTCGCAAAGCGCCGTGGTGGAGGAAGCACACCACGCCTTCGGCATGACGCGCGGCACCGTTCTACGCCGTCTAGGCAACCTGACGGCCGCAGGCCTCGTGACCGTCCAAAAAGAAGGCCGCCTGCGCCGCTACTTCAGGACAGCAGAGGCAGGACCGTCCGACGACAAGACTCGATAACTGGCTATCCGAGCAGCGCGCGAGCGACCCGCGCGGTGCCAGTTCAGTTCCGAACTGAAAACTGGCAAGGCCCCACCCTCACCTGCCCCTCGACTCCGGCCATCCCTGCCGTGCGGTTGGGGGTGGCAGTTCAGTTCCGAACTGGAACTGGTCGGGGGGCACCCCCTCGCCGCCTCGGCCCCCACCGCCACCCCCGCCCCCTGCGCAGCGGCATGGGGCCAGTTGAGTTCTGGACTGGAACTGGCAGGTGTCCCGCTGGCCCCAGGCGAACCCTGGCAACAGGAGGGCAAGGGTGGGTGGGGGCGAGGTTCCAGTTCGCCTCAACTGGAACTCGAACTGGAACTCGGAGCTACTGGAGCCCCGCCTCCAGGGCGCCCCCTGCCTGCTCTTTGGCCCCGTTGTGGGACAGGCGACCACCGCGCACGTCGCGCCCCTCTTGGCGGGGGTCGCTCATAAGGCGCGGGGCGTCCCTTCGATTTTCTGACCACAAGGGTCAAGCCACCAGGAGGTGACTCCAGAGGTTCGTGCCGCGCTTGAGCTACGTGGGTTCTTTCATCAACCCCCTGGCAAGCCTTCGATGCCACCACGAGCCTAACGGGGACGTGATGGCAGGCGCAGGAGCGCGCGCATGACGGCCCGCGTGGCGTGTCCGGTGTGCGGGAAGGGCTGCAAGAACGCGCAGGGCCTTGGCGGGCACCTCGCGCACAGCAAGGACCAGGACCACGCCCGCTATCGCGCCACGGGCCACCTGCCCACCACGCCCGCCGCCGCGCCGGGTGCGCCCGCTGCCGCGTCAAGCGCGCAGGGCGGGCCTGCGCCGTGGGTGCGTCCGCCGCCGGAGCCCAACACGCCCGAGTGGGGCGCGTGGATGGCCGAGCAGTTCAACCTCAACCTTGCCAAGTGGCTCCAGCAGCGCGAGGACCGCCGCGCCGAGCGCCGTGCCCCGCAGGCTCCGGGCGCGCAGGGTGCGCCACGCGCCCCCGCCGCGCCGCAGACCGCGCAGCGCGCACCGGAACCCGCGCCGGAGCGCGTGGAGGACTTCGGGGACGCCTACTGGCGCCGCCTCCTGGGTGACAACTACCGACCCCGCCGAGAGGACGCCGATGGACGGTGACGAAACCCGCGCCTTCTTCGCGCGCCTGCCCCGCGCGATGGTGCAAAACGCCATGCGGATTCTCGACCACAAAGGCGACGGGGAGCCGATTCGCATGGTGGACGCGCAGCACTTCGAGGTCGTCAGCCTGCGGACGCCGAGCCGCCGCGTCGGCGTCCACAGGCGGGGCGACGTTTGGCGGTGCAAGAGCGACAAGCGCAACACGAGCGATAACCCGTGCAGCCACATCCTTGCCGTGATGATTGCCACGGGCGAGGTCGAGCGCCCCAACTCGGCGGCGTCGGTGTGGATGAAGGGCCAAGCGGGCCGCAGGCATGACCTGGAGGAAGAAGCGTGGCGCCGCATCCCCACCCGCGTCCCGGAAATGTTGGCGGAGCTGCTACGCGACGGCTTGCCTGCGATTGTGGACCTTGAGGCGGTGGACGGGCACCACAGCATGGGCCGCCTCCGCAAGCCCCTGTATGCCCAATGCTATCAGGCCGTCGTGCGGACCCTGGAGCGCACCAACCTACGCGGCGCGCAGGGCCGCATGGACACCGCCACCCACCGCGCGCACAACCCATACGGCGGCGTCAGCCGGTCCACCATGAGCCGGTTCCATATCGACCACGGCTCTGCGCTCACAATGGAGAAGCTTCTGGCGCTCTCGACGTGGCCCGCGCGCCCTTACGAAACCTTGGCGCACCCGGACGGCACCGGATTGACGGAGCAGCACTTCAGCGCCTACTTTGATGAACGATACGAGAAGCAGGAACGCAAGCGCAAGGAGGCCGAAGCGGAGGCGCGCGCCGTCGCCAAAGAACAAGGCCGCGCGTTCGTGCCGCAGAAGCCGCGCAAGCACGTTTGGACCTACGCCGTCATTCTCTGGACGTATCGCTACACCATGATTGCGAGCTTGCGAACGCAGCAGGGGCCGTTCGGGGAAGCCCCCTGGCTGATTCCCCTGCTGGAGCGAGCCAAGCTCATGCTGAATCTGGAGGAAGTCGGCGGCGACAAGGCGTATAACGCCTACTACCTGGACGAATACTTGGCGCGGCATGACATGGACGCGCAGTTCAAGGTCAAGCGCAACGCGAACCCGACGCGCAGCTACGCGAGCAAGAAGGCGTATAAGCGCCGCGTCGAAGAGTCGCGCCTGGACCCGGAGGGCTTCGCGGCAAAGGCGAACCGCAGGAATAACGCGGAGACGGGAAACCACGCCTTCAAGGCCATCCTGGGCGACCAGATTTATTCCAAAGACCCGCTGGCGCAGCAGGTGGAAATCCTGTGCATGGCCATCGCCTACAACCTCATGCGCTTGGTGTATCTGGAGGTCGAGCAGGGTATCCAGGTGAGTTTCGCGGGGGGCGCCCAGGTCTTGCGGGAGCAACCCTGGCAGCACCTAATCGACCTTTACGACGCCTTCAAGGGCCGCGCGACCCCGAAACCCGGCGCCCTGCCCGCAGGTGGAAGCTCCGCGCCGCCTGCGCCCGCCGCGCCAGTTCGTCCCCTGCCCGGCACAGCGCCCAAGGCGGGCGCCGTGCCCCCCGCGTCTGCTCCGGCGACCGGAGCCCCACCGCCTGCGCCGGGCCGGGATGCATTCCGGGATGGCTAGTAGGGGGCACCCGTCGCCTAGCCTCGCGGCTTGAGGTTTAGGCGGGCGCCGGGGCGTAGCGGGCCAGGAGGCGCTTGGCGGTGTCGTCTAGGTGGATTTCCCCTGTGGTTTCCGCAAGCGCCGTCAGGGTGTCGCTAATCTCTTGGGACGGCGCGACAGCAAAGCGGGCCTCCATTCCATCCCACCTAATTTCCGGGTAGCGGTTCCGCAAGCTGAACAGCGTGGGGCCTGCGCTTCGCTCATAGAATACAAGGCGGCCCTCCTTGCCCTTTACCGTGAGCGCGGCCTGGATGGGCTTGTATTCAGGCGGGGGCTTCTGGGGTTCCCACCACGGGGGACGCACGGTGATTCCGGCTCGCTCAAGCTGCTTGCGGTGGTAGGTGTTGATTCGGATGGCTTCGCCCAAGTCTGCTTCCGTCCAGTCCGGTTTGGCAAGCAACTCGTTTGTCGGCTGGATATTCGCCTTGGCAAGCCCGATGCCGTCCGAGGGCCGGTCGGGATAGGTGCGGTCCATCAGGAAAGCGAGGGCTTCTCGGTTAGAGGCCATGGCTTCCGGTGAAGGCGCAATGCTCACGCGCCCTTCCAAGGAGCGCGGCGTAAAGGGCTTGCCGAAGAAAGGTGGTTCCTCGTCCCACAGAGGTTCTAGGGGGCCCTACAAGTCGCCGAGTCGCCACCGGAAAGGGACGCACCCGCGCCCGTCGCAACCGTGAAATAGGCCCCCTCTGTCGCGCGACTGCTCTGTTGGTTTCCCAGCGGGAGCAGGACTGAATCGCATGGACGACGAAGGCGGACTGGGCATCCTCCCGACCAAGGAAGAGCTGGCCAAGAAGGCCGAGGCCAAGCCGACGGCGGCCCCCATCGCGCAGGGCGACGCCCCCGCGCCCAAGGCCAAGAAGGGCCGCGGCACCAAGAAGTCCCGCAAGGAGGAGGCCGAGGAGGCCGAGCCCGTCCCGATGGAGGGCACCCAGGTCCTCGTCCTCAAGACCCAGGTCGGCCAGGAGCGCCGCGTCGCCGAGGCGCTGGGCAACAAGGCCCGCCGCTTCAAGCTCCCCATCCTCGCGCTGCTGGCCCCCACCGAGCTGCGCGGCTACGTCTTCATCGAGACCACCGACCCCCTGGGCGTCGAGAAGGGCGTGCGCGGCGTCAGCTACGCCCGCGCCCTCATCAAGGGCCCCGACGGCCAGGCCAAGGACACCCCGTTTTCTGAGATTGCGCACTTCCTGACCCCGGTCAGCGCCGTCGCCAAGATCGCCGAGGGCGACATCGTCGAGCTCGTCAGCGGACCCTTCCGCGGCGAGAAGGCGAAGGTCACCCGCGTCGACGACACCAAGGAGGAGATCACCGTGGAGCTCATCGAGTCCATGGTGCCCATCCCCATCACGGTCAAGGGCGAGCACGTGCGGGTGCTGGAGAAGAGCGGAGCGTAGGTTCTCCGGCCCCATCGGCCTGCGGCCGCAACGGCCGTTGGCGTGCGCCTCAAGACCCCTGCCCGGAGGGCCCGCGCCGCCACCGCCCACATCTGGGCAGCGGCTTCGGCAAATGGGGAACGGCGGGAAGCCTTTTACCCCGGCCAACGGCTTGTGCGCGATGCCCGCCATGACTGCCCGTGGCCTCCTGCGCATCGCACTGCCGTTGCTGGCGCTCTGCGCGCTGGCGACGCCCGCGCAGGCCGACGGCACCTGCGTGCAGGGCCACTGCGCCAACCTCTCGCCCTGCGTCGGCATCGGCCAGGCCTGCATGGTCAAGCTCGGCACCTGCACCCTCGGAGCCTGCGTCGTCGCGGACCTGCCCCACTCGCGCGGCTGCACCCCCCTTGAGTTCACCGGCCGCGGCCCGCTTGGCGTCGACGTGGACGCAAGCTGCGTCGGCGACTCGCTGCCCCACATTCCCGTCCCGTTCCCCTAACCATGCGCGTCCCCCGCCGTTCCGCAGCCGCCCTGGCCACCGTCGTGGCGGCCCTGCTGGCGGTGCCTCCGGGGGCGGCGCAGCCGACCGGCGCCCAGCTCGTGGTCCACAGCGTCGCCTTCGAGGGTGTGGCCGAGCAGGCCGGCACCCTCGCGTTCCTCTTCCTCGCCGGCAACGCGACGAGCCCGGCCGCGCCGCAAGTGCACGCCGAGGGCCGCCACGTCGAGGCGCGCCAGTACGACGAGGACGGCTACGAGGTGCAGACCAGCGACGTCGGCGGCCCGGACCAGAGCACCCTGCGCGCCCTCAACTTCCTCACCCCCAACCCCGGCAAGGGGACGGGCTTCGACGCGGCGCGCCTGGACCTCGCGGGCGCCGCCCCCGACTACCAGCTGCACGTCTTCGCCGCCGAGGGCGGCCTTCGGCTTGCCGGCCACGTCGCCGACGGGCGCGAGCAGGTGCTCAAGCAGCCCGAGCTGACCCGGCACGGCCTGGTCGAGCACGGCGACAAGGGCACCGGCGTCCCCCTCGGCCCCGCCGCCGACGCGCTCAGCGGCGAGGGCGACGCGGGCTACTGGAGCCTGCAGGCCGCCAAGGGCGCGCACGTGCTGACCGAGGCGACCTCGGGCGCCATCCGCCTCACCGGCACCTTCACCATCGAGGTCCTCGGGCTCGACTTCCGCCTCGCGGGCGAGGGCCGCACCGCCGAGCTCAGGAGCGGCACCACCCGCAGCAGCCTCGCCCCCGTGGGCGCGGACGGGGCGGACCGCCACCTGCACGCCATCCACCAGAGCTTCCTGCGCATCACCGTCACCGACGGCGCCCTCGCCCTCGGCGTCCCGACGGCCCGCCTCTTCCAGTGGTCCGGCCCCGCCGCCGACACCACCACCGAGGCCGCCTCCCTGGAGGACGCCACCGGCTCGGTCCAGCTTGCCAACGGCCAGCAGCAGCGCCTCACCGGCGCCGCCTACCGCCTGGACGGCCGCTACGCCGTGCAGGCCAACCCCTCCGACCAGGGCCTCCAGCTCGCGGTTACCGGCCTCGACGCCGCAGGCCAGCCGCTCGACACCGCCTCGGCCACGGTGCGCCAGACGGCCTCCCCCATCTACTGGGCCGCCGCGGCCGCCGTGGCGTGCAGCGCCGGCATCACCCTCCTCATCCTCGGGCTGCGCCGCCGCGAGCCCACCATGGCCGACGTGGAGTCGGCGCTGGAGGCGGGCCACTTCAGCCGCGCCGCCCGCGACGCGCGCCGCCTGCTGCGCCGCCGCCCCGGCTTCGAGGACGCGGTCATCAGCCGCGCCATCGCGCTCTCCAAGATGGGCCGCAACCAGCGCGTCGTCCGGGAAATCCACGCCCACTTCGCCCGCCAGGAGCCCTCCGACGGCGTGCTGCACTACGTCCTGGGGCTGGCGCTGAAGGAGACCGGCGCCCCCGCCGACGCGCGGGCCGCCTGGCAGGAGGCGCTGCGCCGCACCCCGGGCCTCCTGCCGCAGGTCCAGCCGCTCCTTGGGGGACAACAAGCTTCAAGCACTCCGAGCGGCGTCATGCCCCCGGTGGACGGGACCGCGTACGCGTAGGAGACCTGCATGTTCGACATCCTAGCCCAACTTGCCGCCTCGGCCGCCAGCTCCCTCTTCGGGCGGGTCGGCGAGCCTAGCAGCCTCCTCGACCAGCCCCTCCGCCGCCGCCTTCTCGACATCATCGGCGCGAGGCCCGGCATCCACGCCAGCGAGTTGGCGCGCGAGTCGGGGGAGCCGTGGGGGACGGTGCAGTACCACCTGAGCCTGCTGCACAAGGGGCAGGCCGTGACCTCGGTGGAGACCGGCCGCGAGCGCCGCTTCTTCCCGCACGAGGTGGACCCCGCCCGCGCCCGCCTGCTGGCGCTGCTCGGCCAGGGCCGCCGCCCCGAGATCGCCACCTTCATCCGCGACCACCCCGGCGCGCGCCAGATCGACATCTGTGACGCGCTCGACGTGAGCCGCAAGACCTTCCGCAACAGCATCGAGCCGCTGGTGGAGGAGGGGCTGGTGCAGGAGCGCAAGGGCCTGCAGTCCAACCGCTACTTCCCGCAGCCGCCGCTGGCGGAGCTGATGCAGGCGCCCGCCCCCGCGGAGCCGACCGCCGCCCCCGCGCTCGCCTGAGCCGGGCGCAGCGTTAAGGCGCGTCCTCCTGTCGCGGCGGCGTGAAGATTGGATTGGTGGGCAAGCCAAACGTCGGCAAGTCCACTCTCTTCGCGGCCGCGACGCTCGCCCCCGCCGCCATCGGCAACTACCCCTTCACCACCATCCAGCCCAACCACGGCGTCGGCTTCGTGCGCGTGGCGGACCCCGGCGCGCAGATGGGCGTCGCGAGCACGCCCCGCAGCGGCCGCGTCGAGGACGGCGTGCGCTACGTCCCCGTGGACCTCGTTGACGTGGCGGGCCTCGTCCCTGGCGCCCACCAGGGTCGGGGGCTCGGCAACCGCTTCCTCGCCGACCTCGGCCAGGCGGACGCGCTGCTGCACGTGGTGGACGCCTCCGGCGGCACCGACGCGGAAGGGAACGTCGTGGCGCCCGGCAGCCACGACCCGCTGGAGGACGTGAAGTTCCTCGAGGCCGAGATGGACCAGTGGATTGCCGGCCTGCTGCGCGACGGCTGGGACCGCGTGGCCAAGCGCGTGCAGATGGAGAGCCGCAAGCTGGAGTCCGCCATCGCCGAGAAGCTGCTGGGCATCGGCGTGTCGGAGGCGCTGGCGGCGAAGGGGCTGCGCGAGGTGGGGCTGCTGGGCCAGAAGCCGACCGAGCTCACCGACGACGGCCTCTTCGCGCTCGCGCAGGCCATCCGCCGCGCCAGCAAGCCCATCGTCGTCGTGCTCAACAAGGCCGACGTCGCGCCGCCGGGGCAGGTCGCGCGCCTCAAGGCCGCCATCCAGGGCCCCGTCGTCGTGGCGAGCGCGCAGGGCGAGCTTGCGCTGGCCAAGGGCGCGCAGGCCGGCCTCATCGACTACGCCCCCGGCGCCGCCGCGTTCACCCCGAAGGGCAGCCTGTCGGAGGCGCAGCGCAAGGGCCTCGACTACATCCGCGACCACGTGCTTGCCCCGCTCGGCTCGACCGGCGTGGCGCAGGCCCTGGAGGCCGCGGTCTTCGGGCTGCTGCACCGCATCCCCGCCTTCCCCGTCGAGGACGAGGCCAAGCTCACCGACAAGGAGGGCCGCGTCCTGCCCGACTGCCACCTCGTCGCGCCCGGCACCACCGCCCGCCAGCTGGCCTACAAGGTCCACACCGACCTCGGGGAGCACTTCATCCGCGCCATCGACTGCCGGACGCACCGCGCCATCGGCGCCGACCACGAGCTGAAGGCGGGCGACGTGGTCAAAATCTTCGCGAAGGCGTGAGCGCGTGAGCGGAAAACCCAATTTGGCTCCGTGAACCCCGTGTTCCCTCTTGCTCCCGCTCCCGTCCTGCGCACGCCCCGGCTGCTGCTGCGTCCCCTCGCCGCCGGCGACGTGCCCGCCATGTTCGCCTACGCCAGCGAGCCGGGTTTCTTCCAGTACGTGAGCGACGTCCCGGCCGAGGTGCGCGACGCCTACCAGCCCCGCCACGCGGAGGCGCACCTGGCTGAGCTTCTGGAGTTGGTGCAGAGGGGCTACCCGAACTGGGGCATCGTTCCCGAAGGCACCGCCCGGCCCGTGGGGGCCATCCGGCTCAAGCCCAGCGCCGAGGACGGCACCCCGGAGCTTGGCTACGGCCTCGCCTCCGCCTGGCGCGGGCAGGGCTTGGCCACCGAGGCGGCGCAGGCCGTCGTGGCGTGGGCGGCGCACCACGGACCTCCCGGACACCCGCTCGTGGCCCGCTGCGACCCCCGCAACCTGGCCTCCGCAGCCATCCTCCGGCGGGTGGGGTTCAAGCCCTGGGGGCGGGACGGGCGCGGCAGCCTCCTTTTCAAGTTCATGGCCGGGGCCGCCCCCTGACCCTGTTTCCAGGAGGGGGGCGGGGCCAAACCTTAATCTGGCCGCCGCGTCCACGGGAGTGCCATGAGCGAACCCCTTGCTGCCTCCCGACGCGTCAAGGACAACCGGTTTTTCCAGAACCGCGTCGAGATCGGGCCGCCGGCGCTGCCGCCGCTGCCCGGACAGGCCGCCAAGGGGGAGAAGACCCCGGCCCAGCTCGCCATCGAGGAGGACGCCGAGATCAAGGGCTTCCTGCACGAGCAGGGCCCGGTCGCCGACGGCGTCCGCCGCGTCCTCATCGCCATCCGCCAGAAGCGGCGCGAGCTTGGGAACGAGTGGGACGTCCGGGGCGCCATCGCCCACTTCGTGCAGGCCTACCAGCACGCCGTCCCGCACGCCGACAAGGAGTACGTGCGCGGCATGAACCTCGCCCTCAAGGTCTACCTCTCGCAGAAGGAGGCCGTCTGATGGCCGCCAAGGGCAAGGCGGCCCACAAGGCCCCGGCGAAGGCGGCCGCCCGCCACGCCCCCGCGAAGGCCCGGCCCGCCAAGGGCAAGGCCAAGGCGCCCGAGTCGGCGCAGAACATCCTCAAGCGCGCCAAGGCCACCACGGTCCACGCGCACAAGGACGCCCCCGCCCCCGTGAAGGCGAAGGGCAAGCAGCCGCTCCTGGCCAAGGAGCTCCTCAGGCACGTCAAGCCCGCCGTGCCCAGCGTCACGCACGACCAGGCCGACAAGCCCGTCGCGCACGCCAAGCAGCTCCTGAAGCAGCTCGGCAAGCAGCAGTTCCAGTTCAACCGCGCCTCCTCCAAGGCCACCTTCGAGGAGCAGGCGTTCATGGACTTCTTCGGCCCTGAGATCGACGCCGAGCTGGAGCGCGTGGCCACCATCTTCAACGACCGCTTCGCGCGCTGGCCCTGCCAGTGCTGCGACGTCGTCATCCGGGTGCCCCGCCGCACCGAGGTCTTCCACGGCGACTACCACCTCGTCCACGACGACGTGCTGGGCCTGCTGGTCAACGGCGAGCGCTGGGTGCCCAAGGCCGAGACGCCCCTCGAGGTCGTCCAGCCCGGCCGCATCCGCAACCCCTGGACCGGCGAGCTGGTCAAGCCGACGCGCCGCTCGGTCTGAGCGCCCTGGAACCGCCCCCGGAGCCGGCCGGCTCAGGTCGGCAACCCTATGGACCCCGTTCGGCGTCCCGGCAATGCGGTCCCGCAAGGGCCTGCACTAGCGTGAACAACATGGCATACAACGACAGGCCGAGTGGCGGCGGAGGCGGCTTCGGCCGCGATGGACCCCGCGAGATGCACGACGCGGTGTGCGCCGACTGCGGCAAGAAGACCCAGGTCCCGTTCAAGCCCTCGGCGGGCCGCCCAGTCTACTGCCGGGAGTGCTACCCCAAGCACGCTCCGCCCCGCACGCCCCGCTAAGGCGCCGGACGGGGGAAACCCCAGACCCTCTTTCCCTTCCTCCAGGCTCTTTTCAGCGGCATCCGCCGCTGCCTCCCCGATTATATAGGGGGTGGTTGTCGCGAAGCTTGCACGGGCAATGCCCGTGCGCTGGAATGTGCCCCAGGCCGCAAGGCCAGGACGTGTCCGACCTGGACAACCATCGTCCGTGGGTGAACCGGCCAACCGCGACCGCGCCACCGGCGCCCGCACTTCGGTGCAACCATGACCAACGCGTACCACCACATTGGAGAGACGTGGAAGACCCACGACAAGAGCTTCGGCAGCGCCCAGTGGCAGCGCCTCGTCGCCTGGCGCGAGGGCGAGTCCTTCGAGCGCGTCGAGAAGCCGCTGCGCCTCGACCGCGCCCGCAGCCTCGGCTACAAGGCCAAGCAGGGCGTCGTCGTCGTGCGCGCCCGCGTCCGCCGCGGCGGCCTGAACAAGGTCCGCCCCGTGCAGGGCCGCGTCCCGTCCAAGATGGGTGTGAACAAGATCACGATGCGCCAGAACATCCAGGCCATCGCCGAGGTCCGCACCGCCAAGCACTTCCCCAACCTCGAGGTCCTCAACTCCTACTGGGTCGGCGAGGACGGCAAGAACCACTACTACGAGGTCATCCTCGTGGACCCCTTCCACCCCAGCATCCGCAGCGACAAGGACCTGGCCTGGATCGCCACCCGCCCCGCCACCAACCGTGTGCTGCGCGGCAAGACCTCGTCCGGCCAGAAGCACCGCGGCCTGCGCTACAAGGGCAAGGGCTCGGAGCACACCCGCCCCTCGGTGCGCCAGAGCGGCGTGCGCGCCAAGGACAAGCTCCTGTGGAAGAAGCAGGACCAGGCCGTCAAGACCCGCCTGAAGCGCGCGTAAGCGGCTTTCGCTTCCTTTCTCCCTTCTCCTTTTCTTCATTTTTTGGAATTCAAAATCCGAAACGTTAACTCCGGTTTCCAGCCTGATTAAAGGTGGCAAGTTCTGTTTCCGTGGTGTGGAAGCCTTCAGTATTTCGGCGGTCAAACCGGCGACGGAATGTGCGTCCTGCTTAGCGTGGCTGGCGTCGGTTGCCTAATTGTTGCTGCAATTCTTGCTTTCCGTCAATAACAGGCTTCGGCATGGGCGGTCGCGCGAGCGGGAGCGAGCCCGAGCAAGCGCGGAGCGCAGCGACGCGCGGCAAGGAAAGAGCCGGCGGCGCGGTGAGCGCCGCCGTTGCGAGCGACCGCCTGTTCCTCCGAGGGGTCTGGGGCCCGGACGGGCCCCAGCGTTTGGCTCGCGGCGAAATGTGGTGAGCGCAGCGAACCCGTTTCGCCGTTACTTGTCCACGAGCTGCTCTTGCAGCGTGATGACCATCTCGGTCAGCAGGTCCTCGAAGACGGTGTTCTTGTACTCCTTGTCCGCGGCGCCCTCGGTCTGGGTGCGCGCGATGAAGAAGTGGCCGTCCTTGACAATCTCGATCTGGCAGAGGGTGTCGCGGCCGGGGGTCTTCTGCAGGCCGGCCTTGGGGACGACGGGGGGCGCCTCGCCCTCGCCGGCGGGGGCACCCTTGGCGGGGGCGCTGGGCTTGGCGGGCAGGGCGGACCGGGCCGGCGCCTTGCCGGAGGTGGGCGACGGCTTGGCGGGCGCGGCCGGGGCCTTGGCAGGGGCCTTCGCGGGGGCGGCCTTGCTGGCGGTCTTGGCGGGGGCGCTCTTCTTGGCCGTGGGCATGCGAATCCGTCACGCGGCGTTCAGTTAAACCCTTCCGCAGGGTGGGCCCAGGAGGACGGACGGCTAGGCGCGGCGGGGGCGCATCGGGCCGGGGCGCTTGTCCTTGCTGCGCGGCTTGGACTGGCCCTTGGGGGCGCCGCGCTTGCGGACCCTGGCGGCCTGCCCAATCTTGGAGCCGCGGGGAGCGAGGTCGGCGAAGATGCGGCGGACGCTGCGCGCCATCAGGAAGCCGCGGTGGATGGTGCGGTTCTGGTCCGATTTGAGGGTCTTGACGACGAGGCGGATGCCCTGCACCTCGCGCACGATGCCGATGTGGATTTCCTCCTCCGGCGGCGCCTCCTCCTGGAAGCTGCGCGTGATGTCGCCCTCGTTGACGGTGTAGCGCAGGCGCACCGTGTCGTAGGCGACGGCGTAGAGCATCTTGATGTCGCGGCCGGGCGCCTGCTTGGGCCGGGTGCCGTCCTTCTTCTCGACGGCGGTGAAGCGGATGCGCTTGCCCTCCGCCTGCGCCTCCTCGTCGGTGGCGACCGGCTCGTCGAGGGGGACCTCGATCTGGAGGGAGCGCGCGGTGGCGCCCTCGCTCAGGATGAGGGGGACCGTGATGGTGCGCGGCTTGGGCGGCGCGGCCACGGTCTGCTTGGTGTGGCACTCCAGGCACTCCACCGTCCAGCCCGACTCGGCGGCGCGCAGGACGGCGTGCTCCTCGACGTCGCCGCAGGTGGCGCACTCGAGGAAGACCCCTTCCTCCCCGCTCTCCCACGCGTCGTCGTCCACGGCCGTTCCAGGCGCCGCTCCTGAAAAAGGGTTGGCTCCGGCCCGGCTAGGCCTTCTTGAGGTAGGGCAGCCCCGTCCGCTTGTTGACGGCGAGCGCGTAGCCTTCCGGCATCTCGACGGGGATGCCGCTCTGGGGCCGGCGCTGGCTGAAGAAATAGATGACCTGCTTGTGGCCTCCCTTCAGGGCGACCTCGCGGGCGTGCAGGGTGTACCCGTTGTGCGTGAAGGCCATGGGAGAGGGAGGAAGGAAAGAAGAGAAAAAGTGGAAGGGTCGCGTCACTCGGTCAGGCGTGGCCTAGACCGCGTCGCGGATGCCGTCTTCCGTCACGTTGACGACCGCCTCGCCCTCGGGCAGGTGGGGCGAGTCCACGAGGCGGCAGATGCGCTTGCCGCCCTTGCTCTTGCGGAGGTAGATGCGGAAGGTGCTGGTGTGGCCGACGATGTGGCCGCCGATGGGGCGGGTTGGGTCGCCGAAGAAGGCGTCCGGCTTGGCGCTCACCTGGTTGGTGACGATGACGGCGGCGTTGTTGATGCCGCCCAGGCGCTGCAGGTCGTGCATGTGCCGGTTGAGCTTCTGCTGCCGGTCCGCCAGGGTGCCGCGGCCCACGAACTCGGCGCGGAAGTGCGCCGTGAGGGAGTCGACGACGATGACCTTGATGGGGAAGTCGCGGCAGATCTCCTGCGCGCGCTCGGCCAGGAGCATCTGGTGGTTGCTGTTGAAGGCGCGCGCGACGTGGATCTTCTTGAGCGCCTCCTGGGGGTCCATGCCCATCGCGTTGGCCATCTGGGTGATGCGCTCGGGGCGGAACGTGTTCTCAGTGTCGATGTAGAGGGCGTGGCCGTTGAGGCCGCCCTCGCTCTCGGGGCGCTGCACGTTGACGGCGAGCTGCATGGCGAACTGGGTCTTGCAGGAGCCGAACTCGCCGTAGAACTCCGTGATGGACTGGGTCTCGATGCCGCCGCCCATCAGCTCGTCGAACGCCTTGCTGCCGGTGCCGATCTTGTTGACCGACTTGCGGCGCTCGGCGACCTCCAGGCCGGTCTCGAAGCCGCCGACGTCGGCGAGCTTGCGGGCGGCGTTGATGATCTTCTGCGCCACGCCCTCGCCGATGTCGCACTTCTCGGCGATGTCGCCGGGGCTGGCGACCGCGATGGCCATGAGGTCCTCGTAGCCGGCCTCCTTCAGCTTGTCCGCGGTGGCGGGGCCGACGCCGGGGAGGTCCTCCACGGTCATGCGGATGTGGCCCTCCTTCTTGGGGTCCGCGCGGGCGGCGCTCAGGTCGTTGTCGAAGGTTGCGTCGTAGTCCTCTTCCATGGCAACCGGGGGTCCGTTCTTCTTCGCCATTCGTGGCACCAAGCCGCTCAAGGCCGGGCCTGCTAGTTAGGCAGGGCCCCCGGGGTGGATGAAACTACTGCCGGGGGCCGCCTCACGCCTTGGCCTTCTTGGCCGCGTGCGCTCGGATGACCCGGTCGATGGCCTTGGGGTCGTAGCCGGGCGGGCCGGGGCGGCGGGGCTGGGCGGGCTCGGGCGCGGCGGCCGGCGTGGCCTTCCGCTGGGCCTTCGCCGCCACGGGCGGGGCCTTCTGCCGGAACCCGGCAGGCGCCTCCCACGGCTCGACCTGCGGCCCGGGCGCGGGCAGCGTCGGGGCAGGCTCGGCGGGGACTGGAGCCTGTTGGGGCTCCGGCTCTGCCTCCGGTTGCGGCTCCGGCTTGGCGCGGACCGCTGCGGCCGCCGCCTTCTGCGCCTCGCGCTCCAGCCGGGCACGCTCCTTCGCGGCCGCCTTCTCGGCGGCAAGGCGCTCCTTCTCGGCCTGGGCGGCCTGCTTGGCGCGCTGCCTCTCGTCCGCCTCCTTCTGCTTGGCGGCGGCCCTCTCAGCGGCGAGGCGCTCCTTCTCGGCGAGCTTCGCCTGGCGCGCGGCCTCCTTCTCCGCCCTCGCGTCGGCGGCGGGGGCGACGGCCTCCTGGAACTCGCGGACGGGCGCGGCGGCTGCCTCGGGTGAGGCCTCCGGCTGCTGCTTGGCGCGCTCCTTGGCGGCGCGGGCCTCCTCCTTCTCGCGCTCGCGGCGCCGCTGCCCCTCCAGCTTGGCCTGCGCGGCGCGCGCCTTGGCCTCCATGCGCTCGCGCTCGGCCTGCTCCTTGGCGGCGGCCCTCTCGGCCTCCAGCCGCTGCCTCTCGGCGGCGGCCTCGGCGCGGGCCTTCTCCTGCTCCTCGCGCCTGCGGGCGGCCTCCGCCTCCTTCCGGCGGGCGGCCTCCTCCTTTTCGCGCTGCGCGGCGTCCTTGGCCGCGGCCTTCTGGGCAGCGGCGCGCTCCTTCTCTGCCTGCTGGAGGCGGACCTCCTTCTCCTTCGCCGCGGCGGCCCTG
>JAXDQP010000048.1:0-31912 GCA_034667745.1 Thermoplasmata archaeon | reverse complement strand
CGCTTAGCGGCTCATCTCTCAGCACCGGGGGGCCGCTCGAAGCTGAGCGGTGAGCGGCTCACCGCTCACCACCGGAGCGCTCGCTTCACAACTCAGCAGGCTCACCGCTCGGCTCAGCGCTCAACGGGGACGCACAGAGGGGGAGGCGATGCAGGGCAAGGCGCCTTCCAGGCGGGGCACAGGTGCCCGATTCAACCGTGGGCCGGGGCGGGCAGGAGGCCCCCGGCAAACTGAATCTCCAGGCCCCGCTCCAATCCCAGGACCGCCAGGCGCCCGAGGTTGTAGGCGATAGCCATGCAGAACGCCTCCACGCGCTGCGCGGTGGCGTCCTGGCTCAAGACCTCGACGCCCACGCTCGCCTTCCACGCCGCCAGAGTCGCGGCGGGCGCCTCCGGCTCGCCTTGCGGGGGCTCGAAGCGGAGCGCGGTCAGGACGCCGTAGCGCTCGCTCCACCGCGCCTGAGCCTCCAGGATTGGCCCGGCTGCGTCCTCGAAGAAGCGCTCCAGGCTCAAGCGCACCCAAGGCCCCGGAACGTCGAAGGGGCGCGCGGGCCACCACGACAACTCCAGCAGGCCGCTCAGAAGGTCCACGGTGGCGGGCGTGGCCTGGAAGCGGGCGAGGGTGCTGCGACCCACGCGGGCAAACGGGTTCGCGGGCGCCTCGGCTTCGGGCAGGCGCCTGAACGCGGCGCGCGCAAGCGCCTCATGCACCAGGGCCATGAGCGGTTTGGGTGGCCTGCCGGTGGCCGGTGGCGGGGGCTCATAGACACCCTCGCGCACGAAGCGCTCCAGGAACCCCGGCAAGCGCGCGGGCAGGGTGGCCCAGGCTTGCGCCTCCAGGTCGCGGCGCTTGCCCTCGGCATGATTCCACGCCTGCGCGCCGGGGCGGGGCACGAGGCCCGCGTGCATCAAGACCGCTAGGACATGGCAGCAGGGGGCGTCCTCGTCGTTGTGCTTGTCGGCGCGGCAGCGCCACCGCCCGACCCAATAGACGCGCACGAACCGGCCCGGCTCGCGCAGGCTGGCAACGTCGAAATGGTGGATGTCGCGCCGCACCACAGCGCCACAGTCCAGCAGGCCGAGAGCGTGGCGCAGGGTGGCCCACGGCACGGCGCGGGCATCCTGAATCACAGGCCCCACCCACGCCGGGGCGCCACGCCTCCGCTCAACTGGCTCCGGCTGCGCGGCGCCCCGCTCATCACGCCGGACGGCCAGCCGTTGCCCACCATGTCTTGATAGTCCTGTTCGTTGAGCCCCGGCGGCGGGGCACCCACCACAGGCGGAGCAGCACCGGCAGGCGGGTAGGCCCCCGTCTGCGCCTCGGCCTCTTTGCGGGCCTTGGCGCCCTTCAGGGACGCCACCAACGCCGCCAAGGTGCCCGCACCGACCACAAGCCCAAGCGCCGCCTTCCAGGCATCGGAACCGCCCGGCGACGGCGCAGGCGCAGGCCGCGAGGGGTAGGCGTCCAGGTTCGCCTGCGGCCCCTTGGCAGGGTAGTCCATGAGCCTCGCCTGCCCCGCAACCGTGGGTTTGTGGGCATCGAGGGTGGCCTGCGCGCTCGCCTGGGCGGGCTCCGGTTTCGCTGCCTGCGCGGGCGCAGGCAGCGCCGCAGGCAGGGGTGCCTTTGCGCCCCGCTCCGCTGCGCGCGGCGCCTGCCTGGGCACCGCCTCGGGCAATGGCGCGCGCTCCGGCGCCCGCGTGGGCTCGGGAGCCTTGACGGGCGCGGCCATCGCGGGCGCACGCGGCACCGGCTCCGGTCGCACCGGCTTTGGCACCTTGACCGGCGCGGGCTCGACCGCTCGCGTAGGAGCCTTCATGGCCTGCGGCGCGGGCGGCTCGCCGGGCTCGGCCTGGGGCGCGCGCAGCGCGCGGCGCGGCGCTTTCTTGGCCTGCTCGGCGCGCACCGCCTCCGCGTGGCGCGCGTCTGTAGCAAGGCGAAGGTGCCCGGCGCGGCCCTGCGCCGTCTTGAACGACTCGCCGCACACCTCGCACTTGACCCAATCCACCACGCGGGGCGCCGGGTCGCTCACCTGCTCGCCCCCCGCTGAGCGCGCTGGCGGACAAGGTGAGCCAAGCTCACCCGGACCGCCAAGGCCACCACCTGAGCCCGCTCCCGCCTGCCTGCTTCTTCATCTTCGGTGTTTGCTGTCATACCCACCAGAACCCCTAGCGTGGGCCGAGCCAACTTATAGTTACGCGCACCTCACGCGCACCCCGGGAACAGAGCGGTCGCTTATCCACTTCATATCCGAACGCACCTTTCCCCGCCCTGCGCGGTCGCCCGCAGCCCCAGGCGCCCGGCGGTCGGCACGGTGAGCAAGGGGTCAGCCGAGGCGTCACCCGATGGCTCACCGCTCCAGGTTTTCAGCGCTCACTTTCTCCTGTTGGCGAGCGCTCGGCGCTCCCTTGCTGAGCCCTCCGGGGCTCACCTTCCGGCAGGTTCGCCGTCCTACTCCCCTTGACTCCCCGACTAGCAAGGGGAGCGAAGGTCCCCTCTGGTCCCCCTCTCAGGACCGTGCGGCGGCATAGCTGAGCAGTTAGCGCTCTCCCAACTTCTAGGGAGAGCCACGGGTCGCCCCTCCTAGAGCGACCCCGATTTCCGGGAGGCGCTTTTCACGAAAGCCCTGAAGCCGGAATGGGCGTTCCCTGCCTCGAAGGTGCCCGTGTTCCCCCTTCGACCACAGGGCGTTAAGGCGCCTCTTGGGGTCCAGGGGGCATGAAGGCGGCACTCCTAGCTACGCTCCTGCTTGCCGTCCTTGCGGCGCCGCTAGCCGCAGCCGACCCGCCCGGCTCCCCGCCCCCCACCGACCCGGCACCATCCGAGCCAGCCAGCAACGCCACCGCCGCGCCTACGCGCGCCTTCGCAATCGAGGTTGCCGGTGTCGTGGCAATCAACCCATTCGTGGGCTGCACGCTTCTCATCGCGGGTCCCACCCCCTCCCCGCCCTACGTCGCCCAAGTCGATTGGGACTGTCTCTGGCGCCTCATCCACGTTGGTTCGTAGGAGCCCGCTCATGCCCGCCCTCTCGCCCGCCGCCTGTGCCCTTCTGGCCTTGACCGCGACCCTCGCCGTCCCCCTCGCCTCGGCGGTCCCCGAGGCGGTCCTGACCTCCACCGCCGCCGCCTGGGATGGCGCCTCGGCCGTGGGCACCCTCGCAGGCGCCGCCCATTGGTGGCCGGACGGCAACAAGACCACGCCCACAGCGGCAGAGTCCTTCTTCGCCCTGCACGCGGCCAGCGTGCGCGCGGCATGGGACACCGCCGCGCTCTACCTCGACGCCGCGCCAGTCATCGCCCTTCCCGCCCAAACTGGCCACGGGGGCACGACCTACACAAGCGCCGTCATCCAGGGAGACTCCAGCGGCATCGACCGCGCCCTCTACGTTCTCCCCCTCCAAGGCCAAGCCGCCCAAGTCGCCGCGTCCTGCGCCACCGCCCAGGCATCCACGCAGGACCACATCGGCGCTGTCTCGCACGCCAATAACACCCGCGACCCCACCACCGCCACCACCGACGACGCCCTGCAAGTCGCGCCCTGCGCCGGGTCCAGCGTGACCCTCCAAGGAGACTTCCTGGTGGTGCTGTGGGACTGGAACGCCAACGTCCAATCCCAGGAAGGGAACGCCTACCTCTGGTCCGGCAAGGAACCCATGCAAGGCGGCCCCGATGCGCGACCCTACGCCAGCCGCGCGCAACAAGTCTATCTCACCGTCCACAACGGCACCATGACACTCCCGAGCGCCGCCTTCCCATCGTCGCTGTTCCTCACCGCCGCCCACCTGACCGGCGCCTCCAGCCTCACCCTCACCGACGCCACCGGCACCCTCGCGGGCCAGCCCTTGCAGGGCCACCGCCTGCGCCTTGTCGGCCCGCTCGATGCCGACCTTACCCGCAGCGTGGGCCGCCTCGCCGTCGCCTCCACTGCCCCGCAGGCAGGGGACCTTGACGGCACGCCCCTTTTCCTCTCCGTGACCGCGCCCGGCGGGCGCGGGCCGTGGGGATGGTGGCTCCTGGGCGGCCTCGGGTTGGTCGCGGTGCCAGTCCTCGCCGCGCCCCTGAAGCGCCGCGCCCGCCGTCCCCTGCGCGTCCACGCGGCGGCCTGCCGCGCCGAGGAACACCTGTGCCGCGCCGAGCCCGGCGCCGCGCTCCGGCTCACCGCCAAGCTCCTGCGCCTGGAGCCCAAGCAACCGGAATGGCGCGTCCTTCACGCCCTCGCGCTCCTGGGCACGGACCGCCCCGCCGACGCCCTCCCGCACCTGGAGGCGGCCCGCCTCATGCACCGGGCGCCGCGCCTTGTGGCCCAGAACGCCCAGGCGGGCGCCCTGGCATCGGCCCGGCTCCACGCGGCAGCGGTGGGCGAGGAAGAGCGGCGCCTGTTCCTGTGCGTCCTGGCGTGGGTGGATGAAGCTGCCCAGGCCGATGGCCGGACCGTGGCGGACATGGCTGGCCATGCGGAGCTTGAGCCGTTCCTGCGCGCCCGGGCGCAGCCCGTCGCCTCGCTGGCCTAGCGGCTCCGCTTGGCCTGCGGCGCGGCCTGCTTGTAGGCTTGCCAGAAGGCCTCCGGGTCAAAGGGGTTCGAGGGGTTGCCCAGGATGGCCGGTTCCTCATCGCGCAGGCGCCGGAGCCCGACTTCAACCACTTGGCTCATGCCCTCGAACGGGCCTGTATCGACCAGGGTGTCGCGCGCCCACGCCAGGAGGTCCACGGCCACCGTCGCGGGGGCCTTCTCGCGGGACTCGGGGTTCTTGGCGGCATCCTTGAAGGGGCGGCCTCCCCGGCTTGGCGTGGTGGCCTCCAGGTCCGGGGCATAGAGCCGCGCCAACGCCTCGCGTTCAAGCCGCAGGCCCTCCTGCTTGCACCGCTCGCGCAATAGGTCATGTTCCGCTCGAAGGCGCATGATGGCCCGCTCGACGGCATGGCTGTAGCTCCAGAACAAACCGCCCGGCGCCGCGTTCAGCTCGGCCCACGCCACCAGCTCGGGGGCGAGCCTGAAGGGCGCCTGTTCGCGGCGGACTTCGGGGGGAGTCGCATTGGCCATAGTGGTCACAAATCACTCTAAATAACCTGACCTGTTTCAAGGTCAGGTTATGCGTTTGGTGCCCCCCTCGCCGCCCCGCCCCGCTGGCACAGGGCAGGCAGGCTCCACGGCCACCGCGCGTCCCCATCCTGCGGCACCCGTAAAAAGCCGCCCTTGCCCTCCGCGCCCCTTTTGCCACGCCCCAACGGAGCCCCCTGGCAAGGGCTCCGGCCTCGGCTGGAGCCAGGAGGGACGGGCGCGGAGGCGGGACTTGGCTCCCCCCGGCTCCAGCCACCCCCCGCCGGTCGCGGACCTTCCTGCTCCATCCCTCACCCTGCCGGAGCCACCCCGGCGGGGTGGTGGGTGGGGGACGCAAGCAAGTGGGGGTTCTCCTAGGAATACCCGCAAGGGGGCGGGGCCGGGGCGCCCGCAAGCGTCTTGGTTCGTATGCCCCGGCCCCGTTTCCCATCCCTCCCCTTCACGCTGCCGTCCACACGGGGCGCGGCCATCTGCGCGGAATCGAACGCCCCGGGCCGCGCAGCGGACGCGCCGCGCGAAGCCCGGACCCTCCACCCACAAGGAATGAAACCCATGAACGAAACGTCCTCTCGCATGGGCGCCGCCGTGGCGCTCCTGCTCGTCTTGGCCGCACTCGGCCAAGCCCCCGCATCGGCAACCCCCATCGACCCCTGCGCGCCGCTGGCGCCCCCTGCCGCCCCCACGCCGGGCACGCCGGGCAACCAGACCGCGCCACCCGCGCCCTCCAACGCCACGAGCCCCGACGCCCTGGCGTGCGGGGCCGCCTCCATCCGGGAGTTGCCCCCACCGCCGCAATACCAAGAATTCGTGAACCACACCCGCAAAGTCCTCCTCTTGGCCGACCTGTCGGGGCCAATCGGCTTCGCGCAGGGATGCCGCAACGGCATCTCCGGCTCCCCGCCCTCCCTGCTCGACGTTGACACCTTCTCCTTGACCAGTTGGACCCGGTGCCTACCGATGCCCGACCATTGCCACAACGCCAAGCTCCGCCTACTCCCCGTCGCCTGCGAACCCACGCCTGCGGCCCCCAAGGCCCCCCCACCCCCCGGCGGCCTGCCGGATGGGCTCCCCAGCGGCCTTCCGGACGGCATCCCTGGCGGCGTTCCGGGCGGCCTTCCGGACGGCGTCCCCGGCGGGGTCCCGGGCGGCATCCCTGGCGGCGTTCCCGGTGGCGTTCCGGGTGGCATCCCTGGCGGCGTTCCCGGTGGGCTCCCTGGCGGCGAGCCGGGGGGCGGCGGACCTGACACAAGGGCGTGCGGCAACGCTCCCGTGTCAACGTCGCTCACCTTCTCCGACCAGTCCTTGATGTTCCTGTTCCCCGCACCCAGGGGTTCCGGCTTCACGGGAACTCCCTGCATGGCTCCGAACGACGCGCCACCGCTGAAGATTCCCGCAAGCCAATACTTCCAAGCGAGCGGCCAAAGCGACAACAAGGTGCAGTGCCCCGGAGAAAGCGACGGCAATTTCCTGGCGACCGGCGTTGACGTCAACTGCGAGAAAAATTTCGATGTGCACGAAATCAAGTATATTTTCCTGAGTTATGGCGGCTCGAACATGGACGCCGCCCATGCAACGTCGGGGTCTAACCACAACTACATTTCACCCTACATGGGCGCGAGCTACGGGAACGTGCAGTGGTGGAACGACTTTGACCATGGCCGGGGGAACATTCCGAGCAAGGCCTACCATCCGGAATGGCACCCGGGCGGCGTCGGCCCGGAGTGTGCCGAAAGCCACACGGACGACGGCAACCCGTGGATTGCGGGATACATGTATGGCGCCTTGAGCCAGGACAACTCCCAGGCGCCCGGCAACCCGGACTACAACTGCAAAACGCCCCCCGCAAACGGCTACTGGGGCGCAGGCGTCGTCTTCAAGACGACCCCGTAAATCCGATTGCACGCCGGACCTCTCCCTCTTTCTCCATTCCCCGTCAGGCCCACCATGACTCAGCAACGAATCAATCCCCTGGCCTTCGCGGCGCTTCTTGCCCTCATCTTTGCGACCCTCGCGGGATGCCTGACCCCTGCGCTCCCTGGCTCAAGTTCCACTTCCCCGTCCATAGATTCACACCCCCGGCCTATCCAGGTTGGGGAATATCCCTATCATTACAACTGGACCGCTCAACACGACAATTCGACGTATCTCATGGTTAAGTTCAGAATTTTCAACGAAACCAAGTTCAAGGTCGTGACCACCCAACACGCCATCTACAATCCTGCCCGAATATGGTTCGAGCAAGGCGGCGTCCGAATGTGGGGCCGTCCCCATTTGTTTGTCTCCGGAATCCTATCGGGCGGGAGTTTCACCAGTTGCCGCGAATTCGGAGGGGCACCAGACTTTCTTTCGTGTCCTCCAATCAACCTGCGCGGGCCAGGGGGCCAAACCGGCGTGGGAACGACGCTGAAGCCCGGCACTTACCTCGCCGTTGAATCCCCGTTTGGCGCGAATCGGAGCGGGGGAATGAATATCCAGGCAGGCTTCAACGTCCCCATTGAGGTCCTGTGGACCGACGAAGGCTCCACGCAACTTCTGTTCTTGTCCGGGCCAGGATTCGACCAACCCTATACCCCAGGCGCCGACCTGAACCTCACGGGCTCGTGGAACATGACGGCGCCCTTCTGCGTTGTCCCCAGTGCCTCCGGCGCCCGCCCAGATGAGGTCCAGATTAGCAACGACAACGGCGTTGCCTACGATTTCTATTCGCAGTGGGCGACGAAGGATGGCAAGCGGGGCAACGACACGGCACCCCCGGCGTGGTATCTGCGCTCGGACCCGAAGAAGTGGGACATCGGACTGAACTTGTGCGAAGGCCCGGGCCGCTGGACGTTCAAGGTCCACCTTACGGAAACCGGCACGCAGCAGCCTCCAGTCGCTTTCCTCGCCGTCCTGAACCATCCTCGCATCGTGAACCAAGCGGGCGTGCTGGATGCCATCGGCCCCGGCGCCTTCAACGACACCGCTTGGCCCCCCGGGTCCTACATCCCCTCCCAAAACTGACCGGACCCTGACAGTCAGGGGAGGCCCTTGCAAATGGGGGGGAGGGGAAGCACCCGGAACCGCCGCCGTCATCGGGCTCCCCTTCCTACCCCCTAATTCGGCAACCCGCGCCCCCCCTTGCCGACGGCTATCCTCCACTAGTGGCGGGTGCAACCGCCTACTTCGGACGGTCGGAGGGGTTCTGAAAGGCTCCCGGCGAAGCCGCTGCGTTCTACCGCTTTCCGTGTCGCGCGCGGGCGGTCACGGCCGAGTCAAGTGTTGCACCGGGGAGGGATTCATCCAAGGAGGCCGGGAATCGCGGCAGCCTGGCGGACCCAGGACGCGAGTTGCTTCTCATCCAGTCATCCTCCTTCAGGTGGAGGCCGCGGGGCTCGAAGCCCGGCTCCCCGGCGGGAGGCATGGGCTTGAGCGACGTGCCCCGGGTGAACCTCAGGTTCAGGTGCTTGGAGTACGCCGCCAACCTGAGGAACCAGCCCTGCCCCTCGATGCCGTAAAAGGGCATGCCCCACTTGATGGCGCGCCGAACGTCCGGCACCTCGCGCTCGATCAAGGCATCAATCCGCTTGGCAAGCGCCTTCTTCCAGTCCGGCAACGCCGCGATGTAGGCCTGCACGGCCGCGTCGCCGTCCGGTTCCTTCGCCGGCGGCTTGCGGCGGGCGGGCGCGGCTTTCTTCGCCGTCTTGGGCTTGGCCATGCCCGCCAATCGGCACCGGCCCCTTATCGGTTGCGCCCGGTCCAGGGCGGTGCGGGGCAAGCCTTCAAGCGCGCCGGCCTTCGGCGCCTCGTGGCCACCTGGGGAACCCCGCTGTCGCCGACCGCGTCCCGCCTCCTGCTGCTGGGCTCCGGCGAGTTGGGCAAGGAGGTCGCCATCGAGGCGCAGCGCCTGGGCATCGAGGTCGTCGCGGTGGACCGCTACCCCGGCGCCCCCGCCATGCAGGTCGCGCACCGCAGCCACGTCGTGGACATGACCGACCCCAAGGCGCTGCGGGCGGTCATCGAGAAGGAGGACCCTGACTGGGTCGTGCCGGAAATCGAGGCCATCGCGACGCCGGAGCTGGAGAGGCTGGAGGCGGAGGGGTTCACCGTCGTGCCGACCGCGAAGGCGGCGCGTCTCACGATGGACCGCGAGGGCATCCGCGTCCTGGCCGCCGAGACCCTCAAGCTGCCGACGAGCCGCTACCGGTTCGCCAGCGGCCTCGCCGAGTTCACTGCCGCCGTCAAGGAGATTGGCGTGCCCTGCGTCGTGAAGCCGACGATGAGCAGCAGCGGCAAGGGCCAGAGCGTCGTGCGCGGCGAGGCCGACATCGCGAAGGCGTGGGACTACGCCATGAAGGGCCGCGTCAACACCGGCCGCGTCATCGTGGAGTCCTTCATCGACTTCGACTACGAGATTACGCTCCTCACGGTGCGCCACCGTGGCATCGACGGCAAGACCGCGACGCTGTTCTGCCCGCCCATCGGCCACGTCCAGGAAGAGGGTGACTACCGCGAGTCGTGGCAGCCGATGGCGATGAGCAGCAAGGCGCTCGCCCTGTCGCAGGACGTCGCCCGCAAGGTCACCGACGCCCTCGGCGGCCGCGGCGTCTTCGGCGTCGAGCTGTTCGTCAAGGGCCACGAGGTCTGGTTCAGCGAGGTCAGCCCCCGCCCACACGACACCGGCCTCGTCACGCTGGGCTCGCAGCGGCTCTCCGAGTTCGCGCTGCACGTGCGCGCCATCGCGGGCCTCCCCATCCCCGACGTCGGCGCCCTCGGCCCCACCGCCAGCGCCGTCATCCTCGCCACCGCGGAGTCCACCGCCCCCACGTTCACCGGCGTCGAGGACGCGCTCGCCGAGCCCGGCACCCAGATTCGCCTCTTCGGCAAGCCCGCCGCGCACCGCAACCGCCGCATGGGCGTCGTGATTGCCTCCGGGGAGACGACGGACGAGGCGCGCGCCATCGCCAAGCGCGCCGCCGCCAAGGTCAAGGTTTCCTGACCACCCGCCTGGCGGGCAAAGCTCATCAGCGGCGGCCCCAGTCCACCCCGCATGCCCCCGTCCAGCCACCGCCCGGAATGGCCCGACAAGGCAATGTTCGCCGCGCTCTGCCTGATTCTCGGCGGCGGCCTCGGCCTGCTGTTCGAGGTCGGGCGCGGCCTCCTGTTCGTCAACCAGGACGCGCTCTACCTGTTCACGAGCGACATCCCGTTCTACACCCTCGCCTGCACGGCGGCGACGCTGCTGCTGGGCATCGCCTGCCTGCGGACCCAGGCGGCCCTCTACGGCTACCTCGGCGCGGCGGCCGCGATGCTGTCGCTGGCCCTCTTCGGCCTCGTCAGCTTCCTCGGCGCCGCCGCCGTCGCCTTCCTCGTCAAGGCGCACCTGGAGGGCGAGGAGACCCGCAACGACGGCATCCGCCTGAGCGCCGAGCAGTGGCCCGACAAGGCGCTCGCCGCCGCGATGGTCCTCTTCGTGGGCGGCGCCCTCACGCTCGCCCAGGCCTTCGCCGTCCTGTTCAACAGCTACCGGCCGGTCCTGGTCACGGGCGTGGCCGCGACCGGGCTCGACGCCGTCGCGGGGCTGGCCGCGCTGTGGGCCGCGCGCGAGACCTACCACCTGCGGCGCCCGTGGGCCGGCGCGGCCGCAGCCGTCCTCCTCATCGCCGCCGCCGCGACCTACATCCTCGGCCCGGCGCTGGGCGTCGCGGCGCTCGTGCTGCTCGCCCTGGCCCGCCGCGAGGGCGAGTTCCACCCCGAGCCGGCAGTGCGCGCGGAACGGCAGGCCGAGCGCCGCGCCCGCAAGGCCGCCACGTAGCGCGCCGCCGCTCGCCGCTGCGGCCGCAGGGTTCTCCTTCAGTCAGCGCACCGCGTTGGGGTTGTTGGGGTCGGCGTAGGCCTTCTCCATCGCGCCGGGCCGCGTCTCCAGCATTAGGCAGACCTCGTTGCCGCTCGGGTCCTTGAACATCCGGCACGGCCCGTTCGGCACCTCGAACAGCGGCCCCTCCGGCTCCCACCCTGCCTTCTGCATGGCGGCGACGGTGCCCTCGAGGTCCTCCACCCGGAAGATGGGCAGGACCGTCCCCGGCTTGCGGTGGTCGGCCAGCAGGAGCAGCGGGCCGCCGCCGACGTCGAGGCAGGCGACCTCCGCGCCAAAAGCCCGCATGTGCCACACCTTGCGGGCGCCAGCCTTCTCGACGTACCACTTCACGTCGCGGCCGGTGTCCTCGGTCCCGACGTAGAGGAACCGGAGAACCCACGGGTGGCCCGGGCCCGGCATGCGGGCGAATGACGATGGGCCTACTTCAGGGCCGCCCTAGAAGCTGGTCCAGCCGAGGACGCCGGCGTCGTCCGCGTCGGGGTCGTCGCCGTCCGCCTGCGGGCAGCGGACGCTCCAGGCGCCGTCGTCGTGGAAGGCGACCCAAACAGATGGCTTGTCCATGAAGAGCAGGAACCGCGCCCTCCATTTGGGAGTTGGCCGGAGGGGGGTGAAGGCACCTCACTTGCCGGGACTCGCGGCCTTGCGGCGGCGGCTGAACTCCCACCACGGCAACTCCTCGCCGGTGCGCAGGTTGTGGACGGCCGCCGCAAAGGTGTCGAGGACGCAGGGGTCGTGCCGCACGCCGTCGAGCGCGGAGATGCGGTCGTAGAGCTGCTGCGGGTCGGCGCGCTCCAGGTCCTCCACGCCGCGCAGGCCGAGGCGGACGAGGTCGCTGGCCATCGCGGGGCCGATGTTGGGCAGCTCCTGGAACGCGAGCCACGCCTGCCGCTGGCCCCGGTCGCTGGGCGCCTTGGACTTGCGGGCCACGGCCGGGGAACGGCGCGGCCCCTTGTTGCCGTTGCGGCCGGGGAGGTGAAGCCACGGTGGCGCCGGTCCCGCCCCAGCTATCGCAGCCACGCGGCGTCGGCGTGCCCCGTCCGCGCGGCGTGCACGGCGGCGGCGATGGTGTCCAGCAGCGCCGGCTCGACGTGGCCCCGGATGTCCTTGAGGCGGCGGAAGATGTGCACCGGGTCCTCGTGGCCGAGTTGCCCCGCGCTCCGCACGCCGCAGCGCAGCAGGTCCCAGGCGAGCGCGCCGTCGATGCCGGGGTAGCGCTGGAGCTGGAGCAGGGACTGGCGGTCGGCCTCGTCGAGCTTGTAGGGCACGGGCATGGGGGACTTCAGGAACTTTCTTCAGGCTGCGGAACAGGAAAGTGAAGGTGTCACGGGGCGCGGCAGCCGTAGCCCGCGCCGCCGCCGAAGCGGACCACGTCGTGGCCGCCCTCGCCCGCCAGCGATGCCACCTGGCCGGCGGGGCACGACTTCGCCGTGAACTCGAAGGTGGCCCCCGCGCTCGTGGTCGGGGGGAAACCCTCGGGAGTGGTCGCGAAGTCGAGCCCGGCGGTGTAGTTGGTGCCTTCGGTGAGCGTCGCCGTCCACGCCGCCCAGCCGTCCGCCTGGAGCATGCGCTCCTCGCGAAGGATTTCGGCGCCGTGGGTTACCCCGAGGATGAGCCGCGCCCAGGTCGGGGCCGACCCGTCGTTGTGCGCCGTCACGTAGAGGGGGAACTCCAGCGGCGAAGAGGCCTTCGCGGGGGGCGGCTGGCTGCACCCGGCCAGCATCGCCGCAACGAGCAGAAGGATGGGCCAGGCGCGCACGGTGCGCCGAGACCCAGGGGGCCGGATTACGGTTACGGGAGCTCTCCGCTCCAGAGGGCGCGCTTGGAGGCCTAGTAGTAGCACTCGACCAGTCGCGTCGCGCCGGGGTGGACCGCGAAGGTGCCGTCCAGGACGCTGCCGGTGGTGTAGGCCTCGGTGACGTACTCCTCGTTGACGTGGCAACTGCCGCCGGGCGGCGCAGCCTCCACGGCCGGGACGGCGGCAACCAGAAGCAGGGCGCAGGCGGCGAGCAGCAGGGCACGCATGCGGCGCCATCCCGGGCCGCGCGCAAGAAGGTTGCGGCGTGGCAGCCAGCGCCTACCGCGACCCGGAATCGGCCATGCCGCGCGAACGGGGAGGCCGAAGAAAAGGAGAGAGGGAAAGGAAGAGGAGGGCGGTCGGCTCAGTGCGCCATGGGCGCAACCTTCGCGGCAGCGCCCTTCTTGTACTTCGGGTGGAACTGCTCGATGGTCTTCTTGTCGATGCGGGTGAGCAGCTTCTCGTCCACGGTGGCGAGCAGCTCCCAGCCGAGGTCGAGGGTCTCCTCGATGCTGCGGTCCTCGTCGCGGCCCTGGCGGACGTAGCGGTTCTCGAAGTGGTCCGCGAACTCCAGCACCTGGAGGTCACGGCTCGACAGCGCGTCCTTGCCGACGATGGCCACCAGGCCGCGCAGGTCGCGGCCCTCGGCGTAGAAGGCGTAGCACTGGTCGGAGACCTTCTTGTGGTCGTCGCGGGTCTTGTGGCCGCCGATGCCGGCGTTCATCAGGCGCGAGAGGGACGGCAGCACGTTGATGGGCGGGTAGACGCCCTTGCGGTGCAGCTCGCGCGAGATGACGATCTGGCCCTCGGTGATGTAGCCCGACAGGTCCGGGATGGGGTGCGTGATGTCGTCGCCCGGCATCGTCAGGATGGGGAACTGGGTCACGCTGCCCTTCTTGCCCTTGATGTTGCCGGCGCGCTCGTACAGGCTCGCCAGGTCGGTGTACATGTAGCCGGGGTAGCCGCGGCGGCCGGGGACCTCTTCGCGGGCGGCGCCAATCTGGCGCAGCGCCTCGCAGTAGTTCGTGACGTCCGTGAAGATGACCAGGACGTGCATGCCGAGGTCGAACGCGAGGTACTCCGCGGCCGTCAGGGCCAGGCGGGGCGTCAGCAGGCGCTCGACGGCGGGGTCGTCGGCCAGGTTCTGGAAGATGACCGCGCGCTTGAGCGCACCCGTGCGCTCGAACTCGTTCATGAACTTCTTGGCTTCCTCGTTGGTGATGCCCATCGCGGCGAACACGACGGCGAAGCTCTCGTCCGTGCCGCGCACCTTCGCCTGGCGGGCAATCTGGAGCGCGATGTCGTTGTGCGGCAGGCCCGAGCCCGAGAAGATGGGCAGCTTCTGGCCGCGCACGAGCGAGTTGTTGCCGTCGATGGTCGAGATGCCGGTCTGGATGAAGTCGTGCGGCGACGCCCGGCTGTACGGGTTGATGGCCGCGCCGATGATGTCGCGGTAGTCGTCCGGGATGATCTCCGCGCCGCCGTCGATGGGGACGCCGGCGCCGTTGAAGACGCGGCCCAGGATGTTCTTGCTGACGCCGAACTTGATGGTCTCGCCGAGGAACTTCACCGTCGTCTTGTCGTTGTCGATGCCGGTGGTGCCCTCGAAGACCTGCACGACGACGTGCTGGCCCGAGGTGTCGAGCACTTGGCCGCGGCGGGTCTGGCCGTTGGGCAGGCGGAGCTGCACGAGCTCGCCGTAGCCGACCGGGTGGGTCTTCTCGACGAAGACGAGCGGGCCCTTGATGTTCGAGATGGTGCGGTACTCTTTCTGCGCCATTAGGCGGTCACCTCCCCAATACGGGCCGCAAGCGGCCCGCAATGTCCGGCGACGTGCATCGCCTGGAGCTGACCGCTCATGCGGTCACCTCCATCTTCTTGCTCTTGCCCATGATTTCGTTGAAGTTCGCGTCCATCTTCTTCATCGCCGCGTCGTAGGCGGCGTCGAAGTTGGCCTCGAAGCGGCTGCGCGCGAAGTCGGTGACGGCAGCGAGGCCGGTGAGGTCCTTCGCGATGGCGCCGGCCTTGAGCGCGTTGCCAGCCAGTTCCTGGTAGCGCAGGATGGCCTTCCACAGCTTGTAGTCCTTCTGCAGGCTGCTGTAGGCGTCCACCTTGTCGTACGCGTTCTGCTGGAGGTAGATTTCGCGAATCAGGCGCGCGGTCTCGAGCGTGACCTGCTGCTCCGGGGGAAGCGCATCGGAGCCGACGAGCTGCACGATCTCCTGCAGCTCCGCCTCCTTCTGGAGAATCTCCATGATGCTCGCCTTGACCTCGTTCCAGTCGGGCGCCGCCTTGTCGGCGTAGTAGCCGGCGAGGTACTCCGGGTAGAGCGAGTACGACTGGAGCCAGTTGATGGCGGGGAAGTGGCGGCGCTGCGCCAGCTTGGCGTCGAGCGCCCAGAACACCTTCACGATGCGGAGGGTCGCCTGCGTGACGGGCTCGGAGAAGTCGCCGCCGGCCGGCGACACGGCGCCGATGACGGAGATGGAGCCCTCGCCGCCGCCCAGGATGGTGCAGCGGCCGGCGCGCTCGTAGAACTCGCTCAGGCGGGCCGACAGGTAGGCGGGGTAGCCCTCCTCGCCGGGCATCTCCTCCAGGCGCGAGCCAATCTCACGCATGGCCTCGGCCCAGCGCGAGGTCGAGTCGGCCATCAGGGCCACGTCGTAGCCCATGTCGCGGTAGTACTCCGCGATGGTGATGCCGGTGTAGCAGGAGGCCTCACGCGCGGCCACCGGCATGTTGCTGGTGTTGGCGATGAGGCAGGTGCGCGCCATGAGCGGGTTGCCGGTCTGCGGGTCCTCCAGGACGGGGAACTCCGTCAGGACCTCGGTCATCTCGTTGCCGCGCTCGCCGCAGCCGATGTAGACGACGACCTTGGCGTCCGAGTACTTGGCCAAGCTCTGCTGCGTGACGGTCTTGCCGGAGCCGAACGGGCCGGGGATGGCCGCCGTGCCGCCCTTGGCGATGGGGAACAGGCCGTCCAGGATGCGCATGCCCGTGTTGAGCGGGATGGTGGGGAGCTGCTTCTCGGCGTAGGGACGGGGCTTGCGCACGGGCCACTTGTGGCTCAGGGCCAGCTTGGCGCCGGTGTCGAGGGTGCAGACGGTCTCGTCGATGGTGAACGAGCCCGCCTTGATGTCCTTCACGGTGCCGCCCGCCACGTCGGGCGGGACCATGACCTTGTGCAGGATGGAGGGGGACTCCTGGACCGTGCCGATGAACTGGCCCGGCCCGACCTTGTCGCCCTTCTTGACGGTGGGCGTGAACTCCCACTTCTTCTCGTGGTCGAGGCCGGGGACGTCGACGCCGCGCAGGATGAAGTGGCCCATCTGCTCCTGGAGGACCTCCAGCGGGCGCTGGATGCCGTCGTAGATGGAGGTCAGGAGGCCGGGGCCGAGCTCGACCACCAGCGGCAGGCCGGTGTTCTCGACGGGCTCGCCGGGCTTGACGCCCGAGGTGTCCTCGTAGACCTGGATGATGGAGTACTCACCCTCGATCTGGATCACTTCGCCCATCAGGCGCTCGTCGCCCACGCGCACGATGTCGTACATGGCGGGCTTGATGCCGGTGGCGGTCACGACGGGGCCGGAGACCCGGTACACTTGTCCTTTCAGGGTTACCATAGATCGACACCTACTGCTTGCTTGATCTTCTCGCGGAGGGTGTTGTCCTCCTGCGTCCCCACCGCGACGACGGTGGGCTTGACCGACGCGACCAGGTCGGCGCGCGTGCGGGGGGAGAGGCGGGCCAGGTCGGCCGTCTCCAGGACGAGGATGCTGACGGCGGCGTCCGAGGTCGCCAGGCGCGCGGCGCGCTCCAGCTCCTCCTCGGAGACCGCGTCCCAGATGCGGCGCACGCCGGCGAGGCGGAAGCCGAGGGTGAACTGGGGCGAGCCCATGACGGCAAGCTCGGTCAGACAATCAGCTCCTGGAGGCGGGACTCGGAGAGGCCGGCGGCCTTGCCGCGCGCGACGGCGCGCAGCGTGACGACCTCGCGGTGCTTGCGGATGAGGAACAGGAGGATGGGCAGGATGGAGAGGGGCGCCATGTGGGCCAGGTGGTCCAGCTCCGCCATGTGGGCGCGCCACACCGCGGCCTGGAACGCGCCGAGCCGGCCGCCGGCGTGGGCGGCGGAGAGCGCCGCGCGGACGGCGGGGTCCATGCGCTTGTCGGCCAGCAGCTCGGCCATCTGCTCGAAGTCCTTCGCGCGGGCCAGCGCCAGCACGTCGGCGACCTTCAGCACGCGGCCGCCGGGGAGGACGAAGTCGGTGAAGTCGCCCGCCTCGCCGGCGGCGACCCAGCGGGCCGCGTTGAGCAGGTTGCGGATGTCCACCTCGCGGCGGACGAACTCCAGGACCTCCTTGGCGCCGGTCTCGCGCGAGCCCTCCAGGCCCTCCAGCAGGCGGGCGTAGTACGCCTTGTCGAGCGCGTCCTCGTAGCGCGGCAGCGGGCTGCCGGTGGGGACCTTGCGGAGCAGGGCGGCCCACTCGCGGGGGCGGCCGGGGCGGCCCTCCAGCGCGGCCAGCACCTCGGGCAGGCCCTTGACCTCGTCGGCCAGCAGCGGCGCGAACAGGTCGTACGCGGCCTGGTCCTCCAGGACCATCTCGCGCAGCAGGGCCTCGCGGGAGGCGCCGGCGGCCTTGCCGCGCAGCAGCGTCTTGAGGTCCTCGTAGTGGTAGCGGTCGAGGAACAGGTCCACGATGCGGCGCGCCTCGCCGTCCAGCATCGAGCGGACCTGGGTGTAGGTGCGCTCCTCGTTGACGGTGAGGGCGGCCTCCAGCAGGTCGAGCCCGGTGAACTTGCTCGCCAGCTCGTCCACCTCCGCCTTGTACGCGGAGTCCTGGATGTAGCGCGTGATCTCCGCGACGTCCATCTTGAGGACCTTCTCGTACTCGCCGGGCGGCAGCAGCTTGGCGCGCTTGGCCGCCACGCGGGCGACGGCGTACGGGTGCCTTGCGCTCGCGAAGAGGGCCATCATGACCTCAGGCGAACAGCCGCGCCTCGGCCTTCAGGATGTCGCGCCAGGCCTCGTCGAGCAGCGTCTCGTAGGTGAGGTCGAGGCGGTTCATGCCGTCCTCGGACTCGACCACGATGCCGCCCGCGGCGGGGGCCGTGCCGGCGTGCTTGTAGGCCTTCTGGGTGTGCAGGAAGGTGGTGTCCTGCGCGTTGCCCCAGACCTTGCCGGCCGGGATGACCTTCTGCGCCTGCGCGATGAGCGCCTTGAGGTGCCCCTCGCGCTGCTTGACGGGCAGCTCGGCCAGCGCCCTCAGCAGGGCGGCGCGCAGCTCGGAGCGCAGGCCCGCCTCGGCGGCGAGGATGGCCTTGCGGGCCTCCGACTCGGCGCGGCTGGCGACCTGGGCCGACAGGGCGGCGGCGTCCTTGGCGGCCTGCGCCATGCGCTGCTGCTCGTAGGCGGCGGCCTGCTGGCGGGCCTGGTCGAGGATGCGCTTGGCCTCGAGGCGGGCGTTGTCCAGGGTCGCCTGGACGCGCGCGTCGCCGTCGCGGCGGACCTCGCCGATGACCTGTTCAAGTCCCATGGGCGGACCTGCCTAGAGCTTGAGCCAGAGCAGGATGGCCATGACCAGGCCGAAGATGACGATCGTCTCGGGGATGACCGTCAGCACCAGGCCCTTGCCGAAGTTCTTCTCGTCCTCGGCGGTGGCGCCGACGGCGGCCGCACCGATGGAGCTCTGCGCGATGGCGGTGCCGATGCCGGCCAGGCCGACAGCCAGTCCCGCGCCGATGCCAATGAGTCCCGCGTCAACCATGTGTGTGTCTCCTTGTGTTTTTGTGGGGTGGGGAAGAGGTGCCGGCGGTCCCGTTTCCGGGGTCGCCAACAGGAGGGGGAGAGGGGTGGGAGGAGGGGGGTTCAGGCCGCGCGACGCCCGAACGGTAGATAAGGCCGACCGCCGCCGGTGTAGAACTTGCCGAAGAACTCCACGAACTGCAGACGCAGGGCCTGCAGGCCGCCGGAGAGGATGGCAAGGACCGTGATGAGGACGAAGCCGAGCAGGTAGATGCCCCACCCGAGGACGCCGCCGCCGGCGAGCTGGAAGCCGAGCGCCGAGAACGCGAGCGCCATGCCGGCCTTGCTGGCGCCGATGGCGGCCAGACGGGTGTAGCTCAGCAGGTTGCCGACGAGGCCGAAGACCTCCAGCACCGCGATGAAGCCGGCGCCCAGCACGTGCTGCGCGCCCGCCCACAGCAGGGCGATGGAGCCGACCGCGACCGCGCCGCCGGCGGCCAGCACGAGCTTGCTGCCGGCCATGAGTCCGCCGATGGCGAGGAAGGCGCCCACGATGAGCGTCAGCCAGGCGAGCTTCTCCTGGATGGCCAGCTTGGCGCCGTGCGCGACGTAGACGTTGCGGACGCCGAGGGAGAAGCCCAGGACGAGGTGCAGCAGGCCGATGATGACCGACCACAGCAGGAGCGCCTGGATGTCGTGGATCTTGGAGTAGTAGCCGAGGTTGAACATCCCGCCGACGCTCAGGTGGTGCTCGGCGTGCGGGGCCAGCATGCCCAGGATTCCGGGGCTGCCGTGCGCCGCCTCCTCCGCGTGGGTGGCGAGCCCGGACGCCGCCGCCTCGACGGGCGCGTGGCCGGTCTTGAACAGCAGGCCGTGCGCCTGGTCCGCGTAGGGGAAGTGCAGGCCCAGCAGGGACTCCCACGACATCTCGCCCGGCTCGGGGGCGACAAAGTGGATGGCGAGCGCCTCGCCGAAGACCACGAGGCCGACGAGGGTGGCCATGACGCCGCCCATCACGAGGGCGCGGCCGACGGCGGGGCCGCCGATGCCGAACACCTTGTTCTTCTTGAGGAACAGGCCGACGCCGACGATGACGAGGCCGACCAAGAAGTCGCCCACCATCAGGCCGAAGAAGAGCGGGAAGAAGACGAGCATCAGCTTCGTCGGGTCGATCTCCTGGTAGCGCGGCTTGCCCAGCAGGCCGAGCATGAACTCGTAGGGGCGCGCCAGGCCCTTGTTCTCCAGGTGGATGGGCGGCTCGTCCTTGGCGTCGGCGGCGGGGTGCCCGCCGTGCTCCGCCGCCTCGTCGTACCCGCCAGACCCGCCGGCCGCCGTCGAGGTGGCCGCGACCGTGTGCGTGGCGTGCCCGTCGCCGTGGCCGCGGTGGTGGTCGGCGCCGGCGTGCTCGCGCGGCGCGTCGCCGAGGTCCGCGACGTAGAGGCTCTGGCCGAAGCCCTGCTCCAGCGCCGCCTGCACGCGGGCCAGCTGCGACTGGGGGACCCAGCCCTCGACGTGGAACGTGGTGGGGGTGACGGCGAACTTGAGCGGCGCCTGCGTCTTCTCCACCTGGGCGACGAGGAGGCGCTCGGCGGTGGCGAGGCGGGGGCCCCAGTGCGCGGCCAGCTGGGCGCGCTCCTGGGCGACGGCGGCCAGCGCCGTCTCGGCGTTGGCGCGCTCGGCCGCGATGGCGGCGAGGCGCTGCGCCGGGGTGCCGGAGGCGAGGGGGAGCTGCGCGGCGGCGAAGCCGCTCTCCGCCAGCGCCTTCTCGGCGGCAGCGGCGTGCGCGGCGCCGACGATGAGGAGGACCGCGAGGCCGCTGGGGCCGGGCGCGACCTGCAGCTCGTGCGGGAAGCCCGCGGCCTGGACGGCGGCCGTCGGGTCGGTGCGGCAGGTGCCGGCGTACGCCTTGACGCTGCGCAGGCCGGGGAGGGCGGAGAGCTCGAAGTCGAGCGGCGCCAGGGGACGCAGCACGGCGGCCTCGGACTCGAGCGCCTGCACCTGCGTGGCGAGGCGGGCGGCGGACTCGAGGATGCCCTTGCCGGCGGCCTCGGCCGCGTGGAAGGCCTGCTCCGGGGCAACGGGCTCCGCCAGGGGAGCCGCGCCGTCGCAGCCGAGCGCCTTCTGAAGGCCGCGCACCTGCACCAGCAGCGCGCTGGCCTGCTCGCCCGCCTCGAGGGGCGTGCCGATGTCGGTGGTGTGCGTCGGGTCGAGGTAGTCCTCGACGTGCAGGACGCCCTCGGCGTGCAGCGTGTCAATGACGCCCTCCAGGTGGGCCTTGTGGCCGCCGACCAGCAGGCGGCGCATGCGCGCCGGCAGGAAACTCATTCCAGGCGCCCCTCGATGACCTTGAGGCCGCGCTGGACGGCCTGCGGCAGGCCGGCCTGGAACGACTTGCGGGCCGCCTCGGCCTGCTGCGCGCCCTTGGCGACGGCCTTCTGCGCCTCGGCCTCCGCCTGCTTGCGCGCCTGCTCGAGCTTGGCGCCGTACGCGAAGTCCGCCTGCTGGCGGGCGTCGGCCAGGAGCGCCTCAGCCTGGCGGCGCGCCTCAGCCACCATCTGCTTGGCCTCCGCCTCGGCCTGCGCGGCGCGCTGGCTGGCGGCGGTCTCGGCGTCCTTGATGCGCATGAGGAGGTCGCTCTTCAAGGGGGATTCACCAGGAGGCACGGGGCCCGGGCCGCGCCAAACCGGGGTGCTATTTCAACGCAGGGGTGGCTTTCCCCTGGAGACTCCGCCCGCCCCGCTCACTCGGGCTGGAAGTAGCGCCGCAGCGTGATGAGGCGGCGGCCGAGCCAGGTGAGGCGGTCGCCGCCGGGGGTGGCGTTGCGGACGATGAGGATGTTGCCGGGCGCGCGGTCGGTGATCTCCTGGGTGCGCGGGCCGAGCAGGGTCTTGCGGCCGAGGCGGGGCGCGACGCGGGCGCCGACCACGACGAGGTCGTAGCCGCGCGCCTTCTCCAGGATTTTCTTGACGACGGGGCCGGGCTCGTGCTCGACGCTGGCGTGGCTGCCGGGCACGGCGTTGGCGGCCACGACGTCCTGGCCCCAGGAGGTGTCGGCCGGGGCGTCCCCCTCGTCCACCTTGTAGAGGGTCACGTCGCCGTTGGCGGTCTTGGCGAGCGCGGTGGCGAGCTTGACGCCGAGTGGGGTGTGCTGGCCGACGTGGCTGGTGACGAGGATTTTCTGCACCTTGACCTCCGGCGTGCGCAGGCGCAGCACGGCCACGTCGCAGGGGGGATAGACCAGGAGGGGCGAGGTGGGCTGGCCGACGGTGAAGCGCGCCTGCCCCGACATGAGCAGGAGCGTGGCGCCCTCCTCGCGCACGGCCTCGCGCACCAGGGCGTCGAGGTTGTGGCCGATGCGGACCAAGGGCTGCGCGTGGACGTCCGCTGGGACGGCGGCGCGGGCCTGCTGCAGGACGGCGCGCTCCTTGTAGAACGCCTGGCCCTCCGACAGCGGCGTCAGCTCGGGCACGATGACGGCCTGCAGCAGCAGCACCTCGCCGTCGAGGCTCTGCGCGATGCGGCCCGCGACCTGCGCCAGGCTGCGCGCGGTCGAGGCGGCGGGCGTGGCGATGAGGACGAGGATGCGGTAGGCGCGGCGGTGGCGGGCCAGCGGCAGGCGCACCGTCGGCAGCGGCGGCGGGGCCACCGGGGCCTTCGCCTCCAGGCGGCGCACGTAGGCGTAGTAGAACAGCAGGCCCGCCGCGAGCCAGGCAATCGTGACGTACCACGCGTGCGGCTCGTACTTGTAGAGGTAGACCGCGAGGAAGAACTTCGTGAAGATGCCCACGATGGGGATGTACGGGAAGAGCGGCGCGCGGAAGCCGAACCGCTCCGCCGGGATGGTCTTGCGCAGCTTGATGTAGCTCAGGTTGACGAGCAGGAACAGCAGCAGGAACATGACGTCGGCCGAGGTCGCCACCGTCGCGATGGGCAGCAGCGCCATCACGATGATGAGGACGCCCGAGCCCAGCACCGCCTTGTGCGGCGTGCGGCGCACCTGGTGGACGGCGCCGAAGAACCTGGGCAGGTTGCCGTCGCGCCCCATCGCGAAGCTGACGCGGCTGCTGCTGTAGATGGTGGCGTTGAGCGCCGTGAGCTGGAGCAGCAGCGCGGAGCCCGCGATGAGGACCGTGCCGTACGGCATGATCTGGTTGGCGACCGTGATGAGCGCCGTCTCCTTCAGCGCGCCCAGGTAGATCCAGCTCTGCACCCCGCCCGGCGCGTGCGTGGCGCCCAAGGCGATGAAGGTGATGCAGAGCATGATGGCCCACACGATGAGGAAGCTCGCCCAGATGGCCTTCGGGATGTTGCGGCGGGGGTCCTGGATTTCCTCGGAGGTCTGCGAGATGATTTCGTAGCCCTCGAACGCGATGAACGTGATGCCCATCGCCAGGAACACGTTGGAGAGGTTGAACGCGGTGCCGCCGGGCCGGAAGAACGGCGCGAGGTTTGCCTTGACGAGGCCGGGGTCGCGCGAGACCGCCCAGAAGCCCGCCGCGATGAAGACGACGACGGCGGCGAGGACGGCGCTGTTGATGACGTTCTCCGTCTTGATGCCAATCTTCACGCCCACGTAGTTGAGGAGGATGAACAGGCCGGCCAGCGACACCGCGAGCGCCTGGATGATGCTGATGGGCAGGCCGTGCCAGGAGGGCCCGACGTCCGCCGGCAGCCAGCCCGCCAGGCTCGCCAGGTACACGATGAAGGCGGCGGAGGCGATGGAGTAGAGGGAGCAGGCGATGACGTGGCTGAACCAGGAGAACCAGCCGCCCAGGAAGCCGAAGGGCTGCCCGAGGCCCTGCTTCACCCACAGGTAGCCGCCGCCGGCGTCGTCGGAGGCGCTGCCCAGCTCGGCGTACACGAGGAGGGTCGGGATGGTGATGAAGCCGTTCAGGAACAGCGACAGCAGCACCGCCGGCCCCGCGACGCCGGTGGCGAGGCCGAGCAGGACGAAGACGCCGCCGCCCATCAGCGCGCCCACGCCCATCATGGTGGCGTCGAGGAGCGTGATTTCGCGCGCGAGGCGGACCTCCTGCTCCGGCGGCTCCGGCGCGCCCTCGGCGGCATCGCTGCGGACCGGGAGGGGGGCATCCACCAACGCGGCGACTTTGCTGGGTGACCTAAGGCTGTCGGACCCCTGTTGCGCCAGGAGGGGCGGGGGCGGCGCCAGGTGGCGGGAACCCCTTCTGGGAGGCCCAGGAAATGTTTCCACTTCGGTCGTTGGCAGGTGGGAACCGCGGCGCTGGTTTCTAGTCCGGCGGCTGTTACCAAGGTCTAGGATTGGGGACCTTCCCAATCACCAACCACCAACCACCACCGGTGATGAGGCAAGCGCTGAGCCGGGGGTGGTCGGGATTTGTCCGGGGCCTACAGGGCCGTGTAGCCCGCCGGCACCGTCGTCTCGCCGTGGAACAGCGTGACGCGCAGGTGGTAGGCGGTCTGGGCGGCCGCGCCGTTGACGGTGGGCGCGACGCTCCAGGCGCCCTTCTCGGGGGCGGTGTAGGTGAGGCGGATGGGGCTGTCCGGCATCCCCGGCAGCCCGCCGCCGCCCTTGCCGTCGCAGTTCTGCGCCGTCCCGGTCATGCCCGACGAGGGGGTGTGGACGCAGAGGTCGAGGTCGGTGGGGCCGTCCCACTTCATCTCGATGTAGAGCAGGGTCGCGTTGCCCTGCACACCGGGGGTGACGCCGGGCGCGCCGAGGGTGAAGCTGACGCGGGCGCCGAGGCCGGCGGTGACGGTGCCGTCGTCCGAGAGGACCTGCGGCTTGGCCGTGGCGGTGGCGGAGAGGGTGGTGGTGCCGTTGCCGGAGGTCGTCGTGGTGGTGCCGGCGCAGCCGGCGAGCAGCAGCAGGGCCGCGCAGGAGGCGACCAGGAGGGTGCGCATGGGCCCCGGGGCAGCGCACGGGCGGAAAAAGGCCAATCGCCCAAGTGGGAACAGCGGGAGGCAAGCGCAAGGGTGATAGGAAGCGGGGGTCCTGGGGTGCCTGCCGTGGTGGCATTGGTGCCCAGAATCCTGGTGGTTGACGACGAGCCCGACATCCTGGAGAGCCTGCGCGACCTGCTGGAATGCTCGTTCGCGGACGCCCACGTCCAGACCGCCACCTGCGGCGAGGACGCCATCGCCCTCGTCGAGGCGGAGCGGCCCGACGCCATCGTCACCGACTTCCGCATGCCCGGCATGGACGGCATCGAGCTGCTCGGCCACCTGCCGCAGGGGCCGCGCATGGCCGTCCTCATGGTGACCGCCTACACCCAAGCCAGCCTGGAGGTCGCGGCCGCGCGGGCCGGCGTCTGCGCCATCCTGCCCAAGCCCATCGTCGTCGCGGACTTCCTGCAGGCGGTCTCCTCCTGCCTCGCCGACACCTCCGCCTAGCCGCCTAGCCGGCCGGCGCGATGGCGGCCCAGCCGTCCGCGCCGCCCCGCGCGTAGCCGACCGCCGCCAGCAGCGCGAGCTGGGCCTCCAGGTCGCGCGCCGTGACCCGGCGGCCGACGCGGGCCAGGCGCGCCTGCAGGTCGGCCAGCGGCAGCGGCTCGGGCCGCAGTACGCTGGCCAGGTGCGCGAGGTTGTTGCGGGCAAGGAACGCCTTGCGCTGGTGGTCGCGGGTGTCGCCGGGGTCGAAGGCGGCGCGCCAGACCGTGCGGCCCTCCACCGTGGCGCGCTCCACGAGGCCGCCCGTCGCCAGGCGCCCGAGGTGGTAGGCCAGCACGTTGGGGTCGGGCTGCGCGGCGCCCGTGGGCCGCCACACCTCGCGCAGGCTGGCCAGGTCGAGGCCCGGGTGGTCGCGCAGCGCCTGGAACAGTTGCGAGCGGATGGGGTTGCGCAGCAGCGCCAGCGCCTGCGCGGCCGAACCCGCGCCAACCGGGAAGCCGTAGCTCTCGCTGTTGAGCGTGTAGACGCGCTGGCCGCGCGCGGCGTGCTCGGACACGATGCCCGCGTGCAGCAGGATGCGCAGGTGGTGGCGCACGGTGGCGCGCGAGGCCTCCGCCTGCTCCGCGAGGCCGCGCTGGCCGATGCCGGGGTTCTCCGACACCAGCGTGAGGATGCGTTGCCGTTTGGCGCCCGCCATCGGGTCGGCGTCGTGCCGTCCCCGGATTGCGGGGAGCGCCTTGGAGAGCGCCTTGGCCAGCAGCGCCAGCAGGCCGAGGCCGCCCGCCGCTGCGAGGCCGACGCCCCAGCCCGGGCGGGTGCCGGCGAGGGGGACCGCGTTGACGGCGGCGAAGCGGGGGTCGCCGGCCACCTGCCAGTCGCCGCGGCCAACGCCGTAGGCGGCGGCGACGTGGAAGCGGCCGGCGGCCTGGAAGAGGTGGATGCCGTCGGGGAGCGGGGTGCCGTTCAGGGTGCCCTGGCCCGCCGAGTTCTGCAGCACGAGGTCGCCGTCGAGGTCGCCCGCCACGCCGCGCACCGCCGTCGCCCAGTGGTCGGGCGCGAGGGCCGTGGCGCTCTGGAGGGTGCCCTCGACCACGAGGACGTGCGTCGTGCGGATGCGGTCCCAGCCGACGTTGGCCACCTCGGGGCCCTGCGTCGTCCAGCGCGTGTCGAGGGGGCCGCCGGGCAGCGCGAGGAGCAGGCCCGTGGCGACGAGGCGGCCCTCGAAGGCGAGGCCGGCCACCTGGAGCGGCGCGCCGCCAAGCATGCCCCCCACGCGGGGGTAGAACGCGGCGCCCTCGCGGATGGGCTGCGCGTCGTCGGAGGTGCCGAGCTGGTCGTGCAGGCTGCGCGCCGGCGTCAGCGAGAAGCCCTCGGCCAGCGGCACCGTCGCGTCCTCGGCGGGCAGCAGGCGCAGGCTCGACTCCGGCGTTCCCGCCACGACGGCGAGGGGCCCCTCCACGCGGCCCAGCGGGAACGCGCTCTGGCTGAGCAGGACGACGTTGCGCCCGTAGCCGGTCGGGCTGGAGGCGGCCTGCTTCGAGTCGAGGAAGGTGTAGTTGAGCAGCAGCGCCGTGCCGCGCACCCAGAACAGGCCGTCCGCGCCGTGGCCGAGGCGGGCGTCCTGCACCGAGCCCGACCACGCGGCGTGCGCGTCGGACCGGCCGTGGAAGAGGGCGTCGCCCTGCACGTCGAAGCGCGCGTCGAGCTGCGTGGCTGAAGCCAACGGCGCGGCAAGCGGCAGCAGGAACAGGAGGAGCAGGGCTCCCCACCGCGGCGTCCCTCTCAAGCAGCCCCCGTTCGCCGAACTCCTTATATAAATCATGCGGGAAGCTGGGTCGTGCGTCTCCTCGTGGTCACGCTGATGGTCGTGCTGGCGGGCTGCGCGTCGCACACCGCCCCTCCCGCGCCGTCCCCGCCCGCCACGACGACCTCCGCGCCGCCCGCGCCCGTCGCCGCCGCGCCCCCGCCGCCCGCGACGTTCGCCGAGGCCGGCCTCTACGGCAGCGAGTGCGCGTACCGCTCGGCCACGTTCCTGTACAAGCACGAGTGGGCCGCCGGCCTCGTGCCGCCGGAGTACCGGCAGGTCAACGTCCAGGCCGGCAACACCGGCGAGAACTCGCTCCAGATGTTCTCCTGCGCGGCGGTCGCCATCGGCAACCAGACGTTCCTGCCGGGCGTGGGCTTCGGCCTCTACGCCGTCCGGGTCGCGGCGCCCGAGGGCATGCAGGCCGCGACGCGCGGCTACTACCTGCTGGACTTCCTGACCGACAACGCGGCGCTGGCCGGCGCGATGGCCGACGCCCGCCTGCCCGCGAAGCCCGGCCTCTTCAGCCTGGCCGAGACCTCGCACGGCATGGAGAGCGCCGACCCCGACGCGGCCTTCGCCGCCAGCGTGGCCGAGCCGCACCACTGGGAGGCCGCCGAGAACGGCACCTGGCTCGCTCGCCTGCACTGGAAGGTCGGGGCCGCGCACTGCTGGGTGGACGTGGAGGCCGCCAGCCGCGACAGCGTCACCACCGAGGCCGTGCTCACCGGGACCGCCGGCTCCGCCGCAACCCTCACCGGCCCGCTGCACCGCCTCGCCGGCCTCGGCTCGCACGGCGTCGAGGGGCTGCACATGGGACCGCCCAGGTGCCTCGACGCATGACGGCGCGCGCCCCCGCGGCCCTCCTGCTGGTCCTCCTGCTCGCGGGCTGCGCCGGACCGGCCACCCCCGGCGCCACCGCCCCGGCCTGCACCCCCTCCGCCGCCACGCCCACCTGCGTCTCGCTGGCGGCGACCTCCATCCAGCTCACGGACTGCGTCGAGGCCGCCTTCACGCTCGACCTCCCCGCCGCCGTCTACTCCCTGCCGCCCGGCTACACCGACAGCCCCGCGGCTTACAGCCCCCAGCGCATCCCCGTCGCCTTCGACCGCTGCGCCACCGCGCAGGTCGGCGGCCTCACCCTCCACGACGTCAGCCTCGGCTTCGCGGCGGTCCTGGTGAACGCGCCCGACCGCGGCCAGGGCACCCTGCCCAACGACTACGACCTGGAGACCATCACCGACTCCCCGGCGCTGCGGACCCTCTTCCTGCAGGCCGGCTTCCCGGTGGCCAACGGCACCCTCACCATCACCGACCAGGGCCCGCTCCGGCAGGCGACCGCGCGCGGCGCCATGGACTACCGCGCGACGGTCGAGTTCACGCCCGCGCCCGGCGGCTCCGGCATCCTCTCCGACGCGCACCACAGCGCGGCGGCGTGGTACGTCGTGGACCGCGACTGCGGCCTCTACCTCGGCACCGCCACGGCGCAGCTCGTCGCGAACGCGGGGCTGCTGGCGCGCGCCAGCCAGGCCGGCGAGCCCCTCACCGGCCGCGCCACGCAGCGCGCCCAGTGCCAGCTCAACGTCCACTTCGGCGGTTTGTCTTCCTAAAGAATATCGCCAACGTGGTTATCTATCTGCAGCACGCTTTGCCGCGCCATGCAGCCATTCTGGGCCCTGCCCCTGCTCGTTGCTGTGACCCTCACCCCGCTTGCCGCCGCCGACCCTTCCGACGCCCCCGCAGCCGCCGGCATCGAGGCGTGCAGCATGGACGTCCCGTATGGAGAGGACCAGGGCATCCTGTGGCTCTGCGTCGCCGGCCAGAAGACCTACGTCGGGTGCGCCGTGCCCCAGCTCAACTGCGACCATCTGCTCTCGCAGAACATCGTCCGAATCAAGCATTAGGCGTGAACGCACCCGGCGCGGACGCCTCGTCGGGCGGACCGCCGGGCGCCCCGGCGGCCTTGCTGAGTGCAGGAGATCGGATTCGAACCGATGAACCACGAAGGACTAGCCCCTCAAGCTAGCGCCGTTGGCCAGGCTTGGCAACTCCTGCGTTTGGGCGCCCGGGACCGAGGTCCGGGGCGGGGAAGAGGGCGGACTCGCGTCCTGAGCGCGGAGGGTGCGATTTGAACGCACGCGGGAAATCCCACGGCCTTAGCAGGGCCGCGCGCTACCGGGCTATGCGACCTCCGCATGCTGCAACGGGGATTGCCCCGCGTTGCGGCGACTCAAGGGAGCCATTTAACCGTTCGTGGCCGGGGCGGGGCGGGCGGCGGGCTACGCCGTGTCGCCGTAGAGGGAGAGCCAGACGTCGGCGAACTCCTCGCGCAGGTCCGGCGTCGGCTGGAACGACAGCAGCAGGGCGAGCAGGCGGGCGCGCTCGCGGACGGCGAAGCGGCCGTCGGCGCCCTTCTCCACGATGCCGGCGGCCTCCAGCTTGCGCAGGTGGAACGAGAGCTTGGACTTCCCCAGCTCCAGCGCCTCGGCGATGGCCTTGTGCTGCTGCGGGCCGTCCTGGTCGAGCAGGTGGAGCGTGATGCGCAGCGGCAGCCTCTCGCGCAGCGTCGAGAGGGAGCGCCGCTCCGCCTCCGTCGGGCCCTTGGCGTCCTTGGCCACCGCGAAGAGGCGGACGTAGCGTTCGTCGCGCTCCTCGCGCAGCAGGCCGTTCTCGCGCAGGATGGCGGCGTGGTACTCGACGAGGGCGACGCTGGTCTCCATCTGGCGGGCGGCCTCGCGGATGTGCAGGCCGGGGTATTCCTGGACGAGCGCGTAGAGGCGGCGGCGGGTGGCGAGGTCCAGCAGGTCCGCCATGTCACGCCCGGCGCAGGAAGGGCACGACGAGCAGGAACACGATGACCAGGTCGAGGGCGCTGTTGAGGAACTCGAGGTGGCCGTGGGTGAGCGGGAAGGCGGTGCTGGCCGGCTGGGCGGGGTCGGTCAGGAGGGCGTAGGCGGTCACCACGCTCTTGACCGCGAAGACGATGAAGGCGGCCATCACGAAGCCGAGCTTGCGGTTGCCGGTGCGCTGCATCGCCCGCCACGCCAGCGTGGCCAGGGTGAGGCTGGCGAGGGCGACGCCGCCGACCAGGAAGTAGGTGATGAGGGGGTGGTAGAGCACCATGCCGTCGGCGGGGGAGCCCGCGCGCGCGGCTTGAAGGTGGCGGTCGCGCGGCGCCTCACTTGATGCGGCGGGCCGCGACGAAGATTCCGGTCAGCACGACCACGAGCCCGGCCAGCAGCCACGCCTCGAAGCTGCCGTTGTCCGCGGCCCCGGGCCAGGAGATGTGGACGTTGTGCGCCAGCGTGCCCTCGTTGACCCACTCGATGCGGTCGCCCAGGCGCACGGTGGTGACGTTGCCGCCGCCTGCGTCGCGGAAGCCCATGGCGGCGAGGTGGGCGTTGTCGCCGTCGTCGTAGATGGCGACCCGGTGCATCCGCGGCCCCGCCGGGTCCGCGTCGGGCAGGACCACCAGGAGGCCGCCCATGCCGGCGTGGACGTGGCAGTGGTAGGCGTGCGTCCCCGCCGCGTGCGCCGTCTCGTTGTAGGACTGGCCGGGCGCGAGCAGCGGCGACTGGGCGTCGTTGGTCGCCGCGTCGTGCGCCGTGGCGGGCGCCGCCAGCAGCAGGAGCGCGGCGAGCAGGGCCCGGCGGTCAGGCACGGGCCGGCGCCACCAGGTCGTGTGGCGCGAGCGGCGCGCGCAGGCTGCCGTCCCGCAGGCGCAGCGTGATGTCCGCGATGGCCTGCGCGTCGACGCCGTAGTAGCGGTAGAGGTCCTTCGGGTCGCCCGACTGGGTGAACGAGTCCTGCACGCCGACGCGCCACAGCTTGGCCGCCACGCCCTCGCCGGCGAGGCACTCCGCCACCGCGGAGCCGAGGCCGTTGTGGATGAAGTGGTCCTCCGCGGAGACGACGAAGCCGGTGTCGCGGCCCGCCTTGGCGATGAGGGTGCGGTCGATGGGCTTGACGCTGGCCATCGAGATGACGCGGACGCTGACGCCCTTCTGCTTCAGCTCCTTGGCGGCGACGAGGGCCTCGTTGACCTGCGGGCCGTTGGCGACGATGGCGGCGTCCTCGCCGTCGTGCATCACGTGGCCCTGGCCCCACTTGAACTCGTGGTCGGGGTCGAAGAGGACAGGGACCGCTGCGCGGGTGCTGCGCATGTAGGCGGGGCCGGGCCGCAGGTACATCGCCAGCACGGCCGACTGCGCCTCGACGGCGTCGCACGGCGCGACCACGCCCATGTGCGGCAGGGTGCGCATGATGCCGACGTCCTCCAGGGCGTGCGCGCTGCTGCCGTCCTGGCCCGTCATGAGGCCGCCGTGGCTGCCGCAGAACTTGACGTTCAGGTTCTGGCGGCCGACGCAGTTGCGAATCTGCTCCCAGCCGCGCTGCAGGAAGATGGCGAACGAGGAGGCGAACGGCACCTTGCCCATGTGCGCGAGGCCGGCGGCGGTGACCACCATGTCCTGCTCGCTGATGCCCATCTGGTAGAAGCGGTTCGGGTACGCCTTCGCGAACCAGTGGCTGCGCGTGCTCTCCGCGAGGTCGGCGTCGAGCGCCACCACGTCGGCGTGCGTCTGGCCCACGTAGAGGAGGCCCTTGCCGTAGCCGTCGCGGATGCTCACCTTGTCGCCGAGCTTCCACGCCGAGGGGACGGCGCCCGAGGCGGAGCCCATCAGGCCACCGCCGGTCGGCGAGTGCCATTGAGCCCTGCCAAGCCAAGGCCCGCGCCCGCGAACTCGATGACCAGGAAGACCAACATGCCAGTCAACGAATCGACGGCGGGGATCAGGCCGGCAGCCGTCGCGAGCTGCAGCGTGGCGGATGCCAATGCGACCGCCATGCCCACGTAGGCCAACCCACTCCCGCCCTCGATCGGGTGCCGTCGCAGGCCGGCAAAGGCCACGATGCAGCCAAGGACCACGATGGCGGAGAGCCATGCGGTCACGGAAGGGACGAAGGCAAGAAGCAAGGGTGCAGCAAAGATCCCCGCCACGCCCAGGGTGGAGGCGGTGATGGCGATCGTGACCCCCGCTAGGGTCAGGTGGCGGCTCACTGCGACGCCTCCCACTTCTCGCCCAGTTCGGCCATCGCCTTGACCATCTCGTCCTTGGTGAGGGCGCGGCCGTGGAACTGCGCGCTGCCGACCATGAAGCTGACGCCGTGGCCCTTCTCGGTGTCCATGACGAGGCACTGCGGCTGGCCCTGGACCCGCTCGGCCTCGTCGTAGGCGGCCAGGATGGCCTTGAGGTCGTGGCCCGGCACGGCCTTGGTCCAGAAGCCGAAC
>JAXDQP010000047.1:0-14124 GCA_034667745.1 Thermoplasmata archaeon | reverse complement strand
AGGTGCAGAACTTCGGCGCCTTCGTCACGCTGGAGGAGTACCCCGGCAAGGAGGGCTTCTGCCACATCCGCGAGGTCGCCACCGGCTGGGTCAAGCGCATCCGCGACCACGTGCGCGAGCAGCAGCGCGTCGTCTGCAAGGTGCAGGGCGTGGACACCAAGAAGGGCCACGTGGACCTCAGCATCAAGGCGGTCAACGACCACCAGCGTCGCGAGACCATCCAGGCGTGGAAGAACGAGCAGAAGGCGGACAAGTTCATCGAGCTGATGGCCGAGCGCGAGGGCACCACGGTCGAGAAGCTGATGGCGCAGTTCGGCCGCACCCTCATCGAGAAGTTCGGCACCCTCTACCAGGCGTTCCAGGAGGCGGCCGAGTTGGGCGAGGAGGTCTTCGCGCAGGAGGGCATCCAGGGCCCCTGGGTCGCCGGCTTCATCGCCTTCGCCAAGGAGAACATCCAGGCGCAGTTCGTGGACATCGCGGGCTACGTCGACATCCAGTCCCCCGCCCCCGACGGCGTCAAGCACGTGAGCAAGGCGCTCAAGGTGGCCGAGAAGGGCGAGTTCGAGGACGTCTCCATCGAGGTCGCCTACATGGGCGCGCCGCACTACCGCATCATGGTCAAGGCGCCCGACTTCAAGATCGCCGAGACGGAGCTGCAGAAGGCCGCCGAGCGCGCGGTCGCCGCCATCCAGAAGGCGGGCGGCACCGGCAGCTTCCACCGCGAGCTGGAAGCGAAGAAGTAGCATGTCCAACGCCCTGATGCGGCACTGCCCCGCCTGCCGGGAATACACCCTCAAGGACGTGTGCCCGCGCTGCGGCGGCAAGGCCGTGCAGAACACGCCGGCCAAGTTCAGCCCCGAGGACCACTACGGCGTCTACCGCCGCAGGCTCAAGAAGCTGGACGCCCAGGAGAAAGGGAAGGCCTAGCCGCCCCGCCCCCCGGCCCCGTTCTTATCAAGCCCAAGGGGGTCCGCCCCCCGATGGCGCAGGAGGCCGCAGCGGACTGGACCCAGGCGGCGCCCCGCCGCGGCGGCCTCGGCGACGACCTGAGCCGCCTCACGCGCTTCAACGAGATTGTCGCCATCCTGCTGCGCCACAACGCGTGGGGGCTGCTGCGCAACCTCATGCGCGGCGCGCCCGACCGTGAGGGCCGCGAGCCCAACCCGATGCGCCTGCGCAAGCTGCTGGAGGAGCTCGGCCCGACCTTCATCAAGCTCGGGCAACTGCTCGCGACGCGCCCCGACCTGGTGCCGAAGGAGTACGTCGAGGAGTTCCAGAAGCTCTACGACCAGACGCCGCCGAGCCCGCCGGAGGAGGTGCGCCGCGTCCTGCGCGAGCAGCTCGGCCGCGAGCCGGAAGTCGTCTTCGCGCAGTTCGACCCCGTGCCCATCGCGAGCGCCAGCATCGGGCAGGTGCACCGCGGCATCCTGGCCGACGGCGCCAAGGTGGCCATCAAGGTGCAGCACGTCGGCATCGAGGAGCGGATGGTCCTCGACTTCGAGATTTTGAAGGGCCTCGTCACCTTCATCGAGAAGACGTTCGCGGGCAGCCGCGTCTGGCAGCCGAGCGACCACCTGGAGGAGCTGCGCCAGATGCTGGAGCGCGAGCTGGACTACCGCTTCGAGATGCGCACGACGCAGCGCGTGGCCGAGAACTTCGCGGGCGACCCCACGGTCAAGGTCCCCACGATGCACGAGGAGTACTGCGGCAAGCGCGTGCTGGTGATGGAGTTCATCGAGGGCGTCAAGTTCACCCGCGTCGGCGCCCCCGAGATGGCGGGCATCGACCGCCGCAGCGTGGCGCGCATCCTCACCACCGCGATGGCGAAGCAGATCTTCGTCCACCGCCTCTTCCACGCCGACCCCAGCCCGGGCAACCTGATGATTCTCGGCAGCAGCCAGGTGGCGTTCCTGGACTTCGGCGCGGTCGGCATCGTGACGGAGCGCCGCGCGCGCACCATCCTCCAGCTCATCACCTCCATCAGCCGCAAGGACGCGGAGCAGACGGCGGAGGCGGTGATGGACCTGTGCGACCAGCGCGCCGAGGTGGACCCCAAGCGCTTCCTGCAGGACGTCGAGCGCGTCGTCGACTACTTCGAGCGCGAGGAGATCAGCGTCGCCGACCCGGTGCTGATGGACCTCATCGTCGGCCTCGCGCGCAGCCACAAGATGCTGCTGCCGCCCGACTTCGCCCTCATCACGCGCGCCCTCTTCCAGTTCGAGGGGTTCTGCCGCATCCTCGACCCCGACTTCGACCTCGTGCAGGTGCTGGAGCCGTTCGTGGCCCAGGTGCTGTGGCGCAACATCTCCAGCCCGCGCCAGCAGAAGGAGCTCATCGAGGAGACCGTCGGGGAGCTGCTGAAGTTCGGCCGCACCCTGCCACACACGCTCAACACGGTCCTGCGGAAAATCGAGCGCAACGAGATCACCACCCGCGTCGAGCTGGCGGGCCTGGAGGGCATCAAGTCGGCGCAGGGGCGGGGCGTGCTGAAGACCAGCTTCACGCTGATGATGGCCGCCCTCATCGTCGGCCTCGGCCTCGTCTACTCCTCCGCCGTCCCGACCGACCGCATCGGCCAGTTCCTCTTCGGCGCCGCGGCCGTCCTCGTCATCTGGACGCTGGTCATGCTGCTCTGGTCCGAGGCGTTCAAGGGCAACCGCGAGTAAGCCACGAAGACTACGACCCAGCGGTTCGTGCAATTCGTGGCTCAGTCCGGGGGGTGCAAGCCATACAGGTACGGCGCCGCGCCCCCACGCCACCGGCGGCCTTTTGACGCAAGCCCGCCGATTGACGCCCATGACCAAGGCCCTGGCCATCTTCGGCATCGTCGGCGTGGCGCTGGCCGCCCTCCTCGCGTTCGCGGTGAGCGGCGACCTCGTGCCCCTCGTGGTGCTGCTGTTCCTCGTCGCCTGCGGCATCGTCCTGTTCCTGCAGCGCAGCGCCCTCACGACGGTGCTGGGCATCGTCCTCGTCCTGCTCGGGCTGTCGGCGCTGCTCTACTACAACCCCATCACCGGCAGCAACGGCACGGAGTACCTGCCGCAGCTGCCCGCCTACTTCCACGGCGCCTACATGCCGACGCTGGTCGTGCTGGCCGTCGTGGCGCTGCTGGTGGCGGGCCGCGACGACGTCGAGCCGGCCTGGACCGGCTACCTCGGCCTCGCCGCCGCCCTGCTGGCCATCCTCCTGGTGGTGTTCATCCCGGCCACCCAGTTCGGCAACTTCGCCAACCCCCTCGGCATCGGGGTCGCGGTCCTCGTGCTCATCCTGCTGTTCCCCCTCATCGCCCTCCTGCGCGGCCCCCCCGCGGCGGTCGCGCCGACCGTGGAGCGAAGGGGCAGCCCCGCCCCCGTGAAGACCGTCCGCAAGTAGCCGGGCAGGCGTGGGGTTTTTCCCGGGCTCCCAAGTCGGCCCGGCGATGAGCCTCCGCACCCTGGGCTGTGGCCAGGTCACGCCCGCCCACTACGGCACCGCCCAGACCTTCGCCGGCTGGGTGCACGCGCTGCGCTCCAAGGGAACCATCGCGTTCCTGGTGCTGCGCGACCGCACGGGCCAGGTGCAGTTCGTGGTCAAGAAGGAGGCGACCCCGGAGGTCTTCGACCGCCTCGTCGCGCTCACGCCGGAGTCGGTGGTCTCCATCACGGGCCTGGTGCAGGCGACCCCCAAGGCGAAGGCCGGCTTCGAGGTCGTGCCCTCCGTCGCCACGGTCCTCAACGTCGCCGCGACGCCGCTGCCGTTCGCGCTGTGGGACGACAAGATCGAGACCGGGCTCGACACCCGCCTCGACCACCGCTTCCTCGACCTGCGCGGCCCCCGCTCCAAGGCCATCTTCGCCATCCGGCACAAGGTCCTGGAGTCCGGCACCGCCTGGCTGCGCGCCAACGGCTTCACGGAGATCCACACCTCGAACATCCTGGGCGCGAGCAGCGAGGGCGGCACCGACACCTACACCTTCGACTACTTCGGCCGCAAGGCGTTCCTGGCGCAGTCGCCGCAGCTCTACAAGCAGATGATGATGGCCAGCGGCTTCGACAAGGTGTTCGAGGTCGGCTGGTACTTCCGCGCCGAGAAGCACAACACCGTGCGCCACCTCAACGAGTCCACCGCGTTCGACCTTGAACTGGCCTTCATCGAGTCGGAGGAGGACGTCCTGCGCGCCATCGAGGGCCTTCTCACCGCCGTCTGGAAGGCCGTTGCCACCGAGTGCCCCGAGGAGGTCAGGGCCCTCGGCGCCGAGGTCCCGGTCCCCGCGCAGCCGTTCCGCCGCGTCCCCTACGAGGAGGCGCTCGCCATCATCAACCGCGAGCTGGACACCGCCACCGACCTGCCGGCGGAGCTGAAGATGCCGCACCTGAAGTTCGGCGACGACATCGGCTCGGCGGCGGAGAAGGTGCTGTGGCGCGCGATGAAGCGCGAGGGGCACGACTTCTACTTCATCACCAAGTGGCCGCTCGCCCCGAAGCCGTTCTACGTCATGCCGGAGGACGGCACGATGGACAGCCGCCTCTGCCGCGGCTTCGACCTCGACTACCGTGGCGTGGAGCTCATCTCGGGCGGCCAGCGCATCCACGACCCGGTCCTGCTGGAGCAGGGCATCGTCCGCTGGGGCCTCGACCCGAAGGACTTCCAGGACTACCTGGAGGCGTTCCGCTACGGGATGCCCCCGCACGGCGGCTGCGGCATCGGCATCGAGCGCATCCTGATGATGATGCTTGGGCTGCCCAACATCCGCGAGGCAATCCTGTTCCCGCGCGACGTGACCCGCATCAAGCCTTAGGGGCACGGAGCGGCTTGCGGGGGTGACCCTCCCGGACAGCACGGGCGGCGGCTTCACGCACGCTATGACGTTGGCTCAGAGGAACGCCAGCAGCCCGAAGACCACGAACGGCACCGCGATGGCCAGCAGGGCGCCGCGCTGGTTGATGAGCTTGGACGCCTTCTCCGGCAGCCGCAGCCGCTCGCCGAACGCCAGCACCGTCGTCACGAGCAGCGTCGCGGCGATGAACGCGTAGGCGGCAATCATCACCTTGTCGAACAGCGTGAGCGCGCCCAGCGGCGGCAGCGCGACGGTCTGGCTGATGTGGAACCCCACGGCGGTGATGAGCATGCCAGTCCCCAGCGACAGGCGGTTGGCGGCCTGCGCGCGGTCGAAGAAGAAGCTGAAGCTCGCCACGAGCATGAACGCGATGGGCGGCAGGAAGGTGCGCATCGCGCTCGACACCGGCTCGCGCTGCAGGGCCAGCGTGTACTGGAGGCGGCTGTAGGACTCGCCGAACGGGTAGCCCTTGGTCGCCACGCGGGAGGTGAAGCCGGAGGCGTGCCAGCCGGCCACGGCCGCCTCGCTGTCCAGCGTCGTGTTGCCGGCCGCGTACACCAGTTCGCCGTCGGGGTGGACGGTGTCCTCCAGGACGATGGTCAGCTCCTGGCGGTCGAAGGGGTAGTCGGCGAAGCGGGGCGCGCTGTAGAGGCTCGCCTGGACGCGGTACCACTGGTCGCGGAAGCCGTCGGGGCCCACCTCGTCCGAGAGGACGTCGCGGCTGGCGGCGCGGCCGTTCATGAACTCGAACTTGGCGGGCGTGAAGTTGCCCGGCGCCTGCGCGGCGTCCCAGCGCAGGTGGAGGTAGAAGTCCATGAGGTAGGTGCCCTTCGCGGTGTCGTAGCTGCCGACGCTGATGAGGTGGACCTCGGCCTGCACCCGCACCGGCGCGGCGGAGGCGGGGACGGCGAGGAGCAGGAGGGCGGCGAGGGCGAGCGGGGCCAGGGCCCAGGGGCGCATGGGTGCGCGCATGGGACCTTTCACTAAACCGTTGCGCCGCCCGCCGGGTCAAACCACGAATTCCACGAAATGCAAGAAACGGGAGTCATGGTTTTCGTGGAATTCGTGAAATTCGTGGTTCGGGGGGAGGAATCCCCGAAACCCCTGTTCGGTCGGACGCTTCAGGAGAAGTAGCTCGTGAGAATCTTGCGCTCCGCCGACTTCAGCCTGTTGTGCGCGGCCGCCTTCGAGATGCCGAACACGCCCGCCAACGTCTCCAGGTTGCAGCGGCGCGGGTTGTCGTAGAACCCCAGCGCGAGGCCCATCTTGACAATCTCTACCTGCTTGGGCGTGAGCTTCTCCTCGAAGTCGCCGATGGGATGGTCCTCGGGGCGGTACTCGCCCCAGCGGATGAGCTTCATGTTGAGCCCCGCCTTGCGGAAGGAGTCGCCGGCGGTGCGGATGATGTCGCCAATCTCCACCTTCGCGGCGGTGACGATGCCGACGGTCATCCAGCCGTCCTTGATGATGATGGGGCGCAGGATGCGGTCGTTGCCCAGCGCGCGCAGGGCCGCCGTGAAGGGGGCCTTGAGGAACTTCATCTTGTCCGCGGCGGGCTCGACGAGGACGCTGAGGGCGTGCGGGTCCTCGCGCAGGACCTGGATGTGCTGGTACATCTCCTGGAGCGAGGTCAGGAGGCGGCGGTAGTCCTCCGGCTCCGCGAGGACGGTGAAGACGTTGCGGGTGGGGAAGTGGTCGTCGTCGAACCGGATGTGGTTCATGATGACGCGGCTGTCCTTGGTGTCGCGGGTGAAGGCGGCGACGGGCCAGTCGGGCAGCTCGACCTGGAACAGCAGCTCGGTCATTGCCATGGACAGGTCACCCACGCATCGAACGGGTCCACCCTCTTCAAGCCTGGGGCCGTGCCGGACACGCTTTTGAGCAGGCGCCCCGTCGCCCGCGCATGGTCGACCCTGCTCACCCCCCCGCCCTCCCGCAACAGGTGCAGCAGCAGCTCCAGCAACTCCAGGCGCTGAACCAGCAGCTGCAGGCGACGGCGCAGCAGCGCGCGCAGTACGAGGCGATGAAGGCGGAGTCGGAGCAGGCGCTCGACGCGCTCCAGGCCCTGCCGGACGAGGCGCCCGTGTTCCGCTCCGTCGGCGCCCTGCTGGTGCAGGACTCCAAGAAGGCCGCGCACGACCGGCTGAAGGACGACGCCGAGACGATGGAGGTCCGCGTGGCGCGCATGCAGAAGCAGGAGACCGCCCTGCGGGAGCAGCTCCAGGCGCTCCAGGCCAAGATCCAGGTGGCGCTCCAGGGCAAGAGTTGAGGCCCCGTTGACCGCGCCCTTCGACGCCATCCGCGCCGGCGACCGCATCCTCGCCCTCGAGCCCGACACCGGCCAGTCCTACCTGCTGCACGCCGACGGCAAGGGCACGCGCAAGGAGAAGGGGATGGGCATCCTCGACCCCGACCGCCTCGTCGGCCTCCCCTACGGCACCGTGCAGCAGGTGGGCGCCAAGCGCGTCGCCCTGCTGCGGCCCGCCCTGCCCGACCTCGTGGCCACGCTCCAGCGCAAGGCGCAGATCATCACGCCCAAGGACGCCAGCCGCATCGTGTTCGAGCTGGGCGTCGGCGCGGGCGACCGCGTCCTGGAGTCCGGCATCGGCTCCGGCGCCGCCACCATGCCCCTCGCGTGGGCGGTCGGCCCGACGGGGAAGGTCGTCGCCCAGGAGCTGCGCGAGGAGTTCGCCGACTGGGCCAAGGCCAACCTGGAGCGCGCCGGGCTCGCCGGCCGCCTGGTCACCGCCATCGGCGACCTGACGCAGGGCCTCGCCCCCGGCGTCGCGGAGGCCGGGCCGTTCCAGGCGGTGCTGCTCGACCAGCCGGAGCCCTGGCTCGCGCTGCCCAACGTCGTCCCCGTCCTGGCGGCGGGAGCGCGCGTGGCCTGCTACACGCCGCAGGTGTCGCAGATGGAGCAGGCCGCGCGCACCCTGGCGGCCCTCGGGTTCGCGCAGGTGCGCTGCCTCGAGCTCATCGAGCGCGGCTGGGAGGTCAAGGAGAGGGGTAGCCGCCCCGGCTTCGAGGGGCTCGGCCACACCGGGTTCCTGGTCTTCGCGCGGTGGCTGGGCGCGCCGGTCATGCCGCTGGCCGGCTGAAGAGCCACGCGCTGAGCGCCGCGCCCGCCACCCACAGCGCGCCAAGCTGGAGCAGCACGGCGCCGAGCGTGCGCGGCTCCACGGGGACGTAGCGCGTCAGCTCCAGCTTGAACAGCGCGATGCCCAGCAGGAACGCCCAGAGCGCGCCCAGGATGGGGGCGATGGCCGCGAAGAGGACGGCCTGCCGGCGCGGGGCGGGGCGGAGGATGCGCACGAGCAGCCACGCGCTTGCGCAGGACGCGGCAAGGCAGGCGGCGATGAAGGCCGGCAGCGTTCTCGGGACGTCCTCGTAGCTGTGCCAGAGCAGGGCGGAGACCGCCATGGCGATGCCGGCGAACAGCAGCGAGGCGAGCGCCACCGCGGCGAGTGGCTGCCTGCCGGCTCGCACGGGGACTGCTTGCGGCACGAGGCGGTGGATGCCTTGGACGTTATAGCGGCGACGGCGCGCGCAGGGCGGGCTACTGCGGCTCCACCGGCACGAACCGCTCCGCCAGCCGGGGCGCGGCGACGTAGACCAGCACCGCCGCGGCGCCAAGCAGGAGGAACGCGCCCATGTGGAAGGCGTGCTCCCCCGGCGCGTAGATCAGCAGGGCCAGGCCGATGGTCACCGTAGGGACGGCGACGAAGAAGGCGAGGAAGCGGATGAGGCGCGTGACGTTGCCGCGCTCGCTCTCGGCCATGCGCTACCCGAAGAGGTGCGCGTTCAGGACGTACACGATGGCGAACACGAAGACCCAGATGAGGTCCACGAAGTGCCAGTACATCGAGGCGACCTCGGGGCCGGCGTGGCGCTCGGGCGTGAACTGGCCCTTGCGGGCGCGCAGCCACATCACCGTGAGCAGGCAGAGGCCGCCGAAGACGTGCAGGCCGTGCGTGCCGGTCAGGATGTAGAACGCGGACATGAACTGCGACGAGCCGAGGGTGTGGCCCTCATGGATGAGCTGCATGTACTCGTAGACCTGGCCGCCCAGGAACACGAGGCCGAGGAGGATGGTGAGGCCCCACCAGTTGACGAACGCCTTGTGGCGCCCGGCCTTGAGGTGCCTCTCCGCGGTGTGGATGGTGTAGCTGCTGCTGAACAGGAACAGCGTGAAGACGGCCGTGCGCAGCAGCGGCAGCTCGATCTCGGTGTCCGGCCAGTGCCCGGGGTTGAGCGACTGGAACGTGAAGTAGTTCGTGAACAGCGCGCCGAACAGGAAGACCTCGCTGCTGATGAACAGCAGGGCGCCGGCCTTGGGGATGTGGGTGCCGGTGCCGGTGAGGCTGCTCCACCAGCGGTAGTCCTCGAAGAACCAGCCCGCGAGCGCGCCGACAACCGCCGCGACGCCGGCGCCCAGCAGGATGAGGCTGAGCGGGCTCGCGGCGTGGGGCGCGAACGGGTCGTGCATGTTGAGGCTCTGGCCGAGGGCCATGATGCCGCAGCCGAGGAGCGCGATGGCGAGGGCGAGCCAGAACGGCCAGATGGAGCCGTGCGGGAGGTGCATATGGGGCTCGGTGTGGGCGCCGTGCGTGGCGTGGCCCTCCTTTCCGACCGGGGCAGCCGCGGGCGCGGCGCTCATGCGTAGGCCTCCTGCTTGGCGGCCTGCAGGCGGGCTTCCTTCACCGCGAGCGGCTCGGGCTCGTGGTCGGTGATGAGGCCCTCGCCCAGCACGACGCGGCCCTCCTCCCACAGCTTCCACTCGACGTGGCGGGCGCCGCCCCAGGGGTCGGAGGCGACGCGCAGGTTGCGCTTGTGGCTGACGGCGACGTTCAGGAGGAACAGGCCGACCGAGAGGGCGATCATGAACGCGCCCACGGTGCTGACCTGGTTGAGCACGACCATGCTGGGCAGCGCCTCGTAGTCCACGACGCGGCGCGGCATGCCGTTGAGGCCGAGGAGGAACTGCGGGAAGAAGGTCAGGTTGAAGCCGGTGAACATGAGCCAGAACTGCCAGTTGGCCATCCGCTCGTTGTACATGCGGCCGTTCGCGAGGATTGGGTACCAGTAGAAGATGCCCGCGAAGATGCCGAAGACGGCGCCGCCCACCATCGTGTAGTGGAAGTGCGCGACGACGAAGTAGGAGTCGTGCAGGGCGTAGTCGACGGGGATGGCGCCGAGCATGACGCCGGTGATGCCGCCGATGACGAAGAGCCAGATGAAGCCCAGGCAGTGCTTCATGGGGGCCTTGAGCGAAATCTGGCCGCCCCACATCGTCGTCAGCCAGTTGAACACCTTGATGCCGGTGGGGACGCCGACGAGCATCGTGTTGAACATGAAGACGGCGCGCACGGTAGGGTTGATGCCCGTCGTGAACATGTGGTGCGCCCACACCAGGAAGCCGACGATGGCGATGCCCAGCATGGCGTACGCCATCGAGGTGTAGCCGAAGACGGGGCGGCGGCTGAACTTGGGGATGACCTCGTTCAGGACGCCCATCAGGGGCAGGATGAGGACGTAGACCTCGGGGTGGCCGAAGAACCAGAACAGGTGCTGGTAGAGGATGGGCTCCGCGCCCGTGCCCGCCCCGGTGAAGAAGTGGGTGCCGAAGTCGCGGTCGAAGAGCAGCATGAGGAACGCCACCGTGACCACCGGCAGCGAGAACACCAGCAGGATGGAGGTCGCGAGCTGCGCCCACACGAACAGTGGCATGTTGTGCAGCGTGACGCCGGGGCCGCGCATCTTGAAGACGGTGACCAGGAAGTTGACGCTGCCCAGCGTCGAGGCCATGCCCAGCAGGATGAGGGCGAACAGCCACATGTCGAGGCCGAGGCCGGCGATGTCGCCGACGCCGAAGTTGGTCGAGAGCGGCGGGTAGCCGACCCAGGTGACGTTCACGAGGGTGACGCCCTTCATGACGAGCGGCAGGTAGAGCAGCAGGCCCGCCGGCGGGATGAGCCAGAAGGAGAGGGCGTTGACGCGCGGGAACGCCATGTCCTTCGCCTTCACCATGATGGGGACGAAGTAGTTGCCCAGGCCGGCCAGGGCGGGCATGATCCACAGGAACACCATCGTGGTGCCGTGCAGGGAGAACAGCTCGTTGAACTGCGCGCCCGTCACGTACTGGAGGCCGGGGCGGTACAGCTCGAGGCGCATCAGGAGCGCGGCGATGCCGCCCAGGACGAAGAAGATGAACGCGGCCCAGAGGTACATCAGGCCGATCTCCTTGTGGTCTGTGGTGGTCAGCCAGCGCATCAGGCCCTTGCGCTTGTGCGAGGTCTGCGCCATCACGAACTCGGCGGCGGCCATGGTCGGGCGGGCCACTGGGGGCGCCTACAAAACGGTGTTGGGAGAGCCCAGGAGGGCGCCGGGAGGAAGGCATTTTTAGACAGGGCCGGTGCGCGCGCTGTCATGCGCCGCCTGGCCTCCGCGTCCCTGGTGCTCCTGCTTGCCGCCGTGGTCGCCGCCCCCGCCGCCATCGCCGGGTGGGGCATGCCGGACGCGCTCACGCCGCGCGGCCAGCTCGTCGGGGGCCTCTACGACATGATTGCGGTGATGGGCATCGCGATGTTCGTCCTGGTCTTCGTCTGGCTCGTCGTGGTCATCTGGCGCTACCGCGAGGGCAGCGGCCACGGCAAGGCCACCCACGAGAAGTCGCGCCACAGCCTGAAGGCCGAGGTCACCTGGGTCGTCATCCCGCTGCTCCTGGTGGGCTGGATTGGCTTCTCGGCCTACGGCGACCTCGTGCAGCTCGACCGCGGCATCCCGCTCGACCAGGTCCAGCTCGAGGTCAAGGTGGAGGGGACGCAGTGGAACTGGCAGTTCGACTACGGCCACGGCGTCAAGCTGCTCGCCAACCCCGACCTGCACACCGGCAACGTGTCCGCCGAGAACACGTTCCTCGTCCCGCAGGACACCAACCTCCTCCTCAACATCACAAGCGGCGACGTCATCCACGCCTTCGACCTGCGCGACGCCAACCGCGCCTTCGTCATGTTCCTGGACGCCAACCCGCTGGGCGCCAACAAGCACAACCTGCAGACGGTCAACCTGCCGGCGGGCGACTACAAGATCCAGTGCAACAAGATGTGCCTCAACCCGGGGCACGCCTACATGCGCGGCGCCATCAAGGCGGTCCCGAAGCCGGTCTTCGACCACTGGCTCGCCGAGAAGGCGGCCTCCGCCGGCGCCAGCCTCGTGCAGACCCTCCCCATCCAGATTGTCAATGGCCTGCCGGTGGACCTTGCCAGCAAGCGGCTCGACAACCAGACGCTCGCGGTCACCACGCGCCTCGTCCTCGACGTGCGCGGCCCGCACGGCGACCTCAGCTTCGACGTGGGCGACCAGCACCGCGTCCTCCCGGCCGGCGAGACGGTCAACACCTTCGCCACCTTCGACTTCCCGACGGCGGGCGCCTACACGCTGAAGGTCTCCGACAAGGAGGGCGACAAGACCACCATCTCCTCCGTCGGCCTCACCGTCGTGCCGGCCGAGGTCAAGCGCGTGGACATGAAGAACTTCTTCTTCGACCCGAAGGAGCTGACGTTCGAGGTCGGCAAGACCTACCTCATCCAGGCGCGCAACGCGGGCGACTCCGCGCACGACATGAACATCGGCCACTGGAATGGCGGAAGCAGCCCCATGATTCTCGCGCACAGCGCGCTGGTCGGGCCGGGCGGCGTCAGCTCGTTCCTGTTCAAGCCGACCGAGAAGGGCCAGTTCGACCTCTGGTGCAACCCGCACGCCACGCTGGGCATGCTGCACCCGAACGGCGTCACCGTCGCCTGAGCGCGGCGCGTCGGCAGGCACTTCTTCGCGCGGAGCCATGTCCGGGCGTGCGCCTCGCCTGGCTGGCCCTCCTCGTCCTGCTGGGCGGCTGCGTGGGGACGACCGGTCCTGCGCAGACGCCGGTCGCCGACGCGGGCTTTCGGCTGGAAAAGCGGCTCGATGGCCTCGACCAGCCCGTCGCGGTGGTCGCCGACGGGAAGGACCTGCTCGTCGCGGAGCAGCCGGGGCGGGTGCTGCGCTGGGACGGCAAGGCAGGCTCGGCGCCGAGCGTCGTGCTGGACATCCGCGCCCGCGTGAAGTGCTGCGGCGAGCAGGGCCTCCTCGGCATCGCGCTCGACCCGCAGCAGGCGGGCGTGCTCTACGTCCACTACTCTGGCAAGCCGGACGGCCGCACGGTGCTGTCGCGCTTCGTCCTGGGCGTCGAGCAGGTGGTGCTGACCGTGCCGCAGCCCTACTCGAACCACAACGGCGGCTGGCTCGCGTTCGGCCCCGACGGCCTGCTCTACCTCGGCCTCGGCGACGGCGGCTCCGGCGGCGACCCGCACGGCAACGGCCAGTCCCTCGACACGCTGCTCGGGAAACTGTTGCGCATCGACCCGCGCTGCACTCCCGCCGCCGACTGCGCCGCAGGCTTCACCTACGGGATTCCGCCGGACAACCCGTTCGCGGGCGGCGGCGGGCGGGGCGAAATCTGGGCCTACGGGCTGCGCAACCCCTGGAGGGCGAGCTTCGACCGCGAGACCAAGGAGCTGTGGATTGGCGACGTCGGGCAGAACCAGTGGGAGGAGGTGGACCGCCAGCCTGCGGGCGTTGGCGGCCAGAACTACGGCTGGAGCCGCTTTGAGGGCACCCACCCCTACAAGGGCGACGCCGCGCGCGACGGCCTCACGTTCCCGGTCGCGGAGTACAGCCACGCGGGGGCGAACTGCTCCATCACGGGCGGCGTCGTCTATCGCGGCGCGGCGCTGCCGGCGCTGCGCGGCACCTACCTCTACGGCGACTACTGCAGCGGCAAGCTGTGGGGCCTCAAGGACGGGGCGAGCGCGCTCCTGCTGGAGACCGGCCTCTCCATCAGCAGCTTCGGCGAGGACGCGGCGGGCGAGGCCTACGTCGTCGACCTCGGCGGGGCCGTCTACGCCTTGGCGTGAGGGCGGGGCTTGCCGCGGCGCGCCTTGCCGGGCTTGACCTCGTCGCGCTGCACCGCCTGCACCGCGTAGGCGTGCGCCTTGGGCACGAGCGGGCGGCCGGCCATCTCGGCGTGCACCTGCGTCCACTCGGCGCCGAGGAACAGCACGAGGCCCGCGTAGTAGAGCCACACGAGGATTGCGGCCAGCGATCCCGCCGCGCCGAACAGCGTCGTGGCCCGGCTGTGGCCGACGTAGAGCCCGATGAGGAGCTTGCCCACCGTCAGCAGCAGCGCGGTGGCGAGCGCGCCGACCCAGGTGTCGCGCCACTCGACCTTGGCGTCGGGGAGGAACTTGTAGATGGCGGCCAGCAGCACCGTG
>JAXDQP010000046.1:0-36428 GCA_034667745.1 Thermoplasmata archaeon | reverse complement strand
CTGCGTGACGTCCGCCGTCGTCGTGGCGGCGCCCGAGGCGAGGAAGCCCGAGCCAATCCACTCGAACATGGCGTCGCTCGTCACGTCGTCGGCGCCCACCACCAGCACGCGCCTGCAGCGGCCGGTGCGAATCCAGTCCTCCGCGATGGCGATGGCCTGCGTCGTGCTGGCGCAGGCGGCGTTGACCTGCGTGTTGGGGCCGCGCGCGCCGATGAACTGCGCGAGCTGGCTGTGCCCCATCGAGAGGACGTTGAAGAGGAACTTGCGGTTGAACTCGTAGCGCTCCGCGCGGCCGGCGCCCGCGTCGAAGCCGGCGAAGGCGCGCTCGAAGCCGTCCTGCAGCCGGCGCCGCGCGTCGGGGTCGGAGACGGTGCCGATGAGTTCCGCGTAGAGCGCGTGCAGCTCGTGCAGGCCGCGGCCCGCGTACTTGTCGGTGAGGTAGGCCGACACCTCGCGCAGCAGGTTGTCGTAGCCGGGGAACGCGCTGGCGAAGATGATGCCGGTCTCGTCGCGCAGAGGCTCCGGCAGCTTCCACTCCTTCGGCAGCCACCCGCCCTGCGAGGTCTGGAGGTAGGTGCGCACCAGCGGGATGCCGGCGTCCCTGAGCGCCTCCAGCCCCGCCGCGATGGCGTACTGGAACGTGCGGTCGAGCGAGTCGGCGAGCTCCTTGTTCACGCCGTAGTCCTGGATGTCGAAGCCGCCCCGGCGCCCGGCGAGGTGGATGACCTGCGCGATGTCGCTGATGACCTGGAACTGCGCCGAGCCGTCGGTGCCCTTGTGCAGGCGGACGATGGTCTTGTCCACCATCTTCTGCTGTTCTGCGGGGGGCAGCGGGTCGATGAGGTTCTCGCCGCGCAGGATGCGGTCGATGTTGTCGTCGGCGAAGAGGGGCTTGCCCTCGCCCGGCAGGGCCACGCTGACGCCGCTAATGCCGATGTCGTCGACGCTGAACCCGAACGCCTTGACGCGCTCGGCCAGCCCTGCCGCAACCACGGATTTCGCGGATGACGAGGGTGCTTTCTTCTCCGCGGAACCCGCGCCATCCGCGGTTCGGGGGTGGGGGGCTCCGGAACGAATCTCGTTGACGGCCTGCCGCAATTCGGCGACCTGGCGCGCGAGGTCGTCCACGGCCGGCGACGAGGCGGAGTCGGCGGGCGCGGCGGAACGGAACGGGGCGGCTGGGTCGCGGAACCCGGCGGTGTAGACGGCGGCGTCGTCGAGCGCGGGCAGCTTGGGCTGATAGCCCCAGGCGCCGAGGAACGCGAACAGCTCGTTGGCGTGCGTGACGCCGCCCTTCTTCGGGTGGTTGCTGCCGATGGCGACGGCGTCGGGCTGCGCCTTCAGGATGTCGCGCACGAAGTTGGTGAGCGCGAGCTTGGGGCCGACCTCGATGAACGTCCGCACGCCCTCCGCGTACATGCGCTCGACAATCTCAATCCACTCCACGGGGCTCGCGACTTGGGTGGCGAGGTTGTCGCGAATCCACTCCGGGTCGTCCTGGTACGGCTGCGCGCCGACGTTCGAGAGGACGCGGACCGTGGGGCTCTTGACGTCGAGGCGCGCGAGGACGTTGCGGAGGGGCTTGCTGGCGGGGGCGACGATGGCGCTGTGGAACGCCGCGCTGACGGGGAGGTACTGCGCCTGGAGGCCCTTGGCCTGGAGCAGCGCAACGGCTTGGTCGACGCCCTTGCTGCTGCCCGCGATGACGGTCTGGCTCGGGCAGTTCTTGTTCGCCGGGATGACGTACTCCGTCATGCCCTTGAGCGCGTCCTGGACCGAGTGCCAGTCGCCGCTGACACTTGCCATCTTGCCAAGGTCGGGCACCTCGACGTGAGCCATTTCGCGGCCACGGGCGGCGACGGCGTGCAAGGCGTCCGCGAAGGTGAGGACTCCCGCCGCGACGAGGGCGCCGTACTCTCCCAGGCTGTGGCCCGCCACCACGTCGGGCTGGATGCCCCACTGGCGCAGCAGGCGAAGAATTGCGACGTCGGCGGCGAGGACGGCGGGCTGCGTGAACTCGGTGAGCTGTAGCTTCTTGTCGCTCGCGGCCTGCGCCTCCGGCGTGTCCGGATGCGGCCACAGGATGTCGGTGAGCCTCACGCCGTCGAGCTCGCTCTTGAGGACCTCGTCGGCCTCGGCGAAGGTGTCCGCCACGACCTGATACTTCTGCGCCAGGTCGCGGAACATGTTGACGTACTGCGTCCCCTGGCCGGGGAACAGGAACGCGAGCTTGCCCTGCGGGCTTCCCTTCTGGATGAAGACGCCCTGCTGGAAGGCGAGGCGGGCCTGCTGCGGGTTGGCGGCGGCCTTCTGCGCCTGCTCCAGCCTCTTCGCGAGCTCCTCCGGCGCGGTGATGGTCGTCGCGACGCGGGCGGGCGCCGCGAGGCCGGCCTTGGTGACGGGGTGGACGAGGTCGCGCAGGCGGGGGCCGCTTGCGTCCTGCGGGAAGGTGACGGGCTTGGCGAGCGCGGCGAGCGCCTGCGCGGCGTGGCCCGCGTCGATGACGACGGGCTCGGCCTCCAGGGCCGCGGCGGTCTTCATGCGGGAGTGGAATCCGGCGGCGTCGAGGCGCGGGGCGGCGGGCATGGCGGGCACGGAGGAGTGGGAGGGGCGCGCGCGCAGGCGGCCGGGGATGTGCTCTTCGAGGACGACGTGGAAGTTGGTGCCGCCGAAGCCGAAGCTGCTGACGGCGGCGCGGCGCGGGTGCGCGGCGGGGCGGGGCCACTCGCTGCGCTCGGCGGCGACCTTGAACGCGGAGCGCGCCCAGTCGATGCGCGGGTTCAGCGTGCGGACGTTGATGCTGGGCGGGACGACGCCGGTCTTGAGCGCGAGCGCGGCCTTGAGCAGGCCCGCGGCGCCGGCGGCCGACTTGAGGTGGCCGAGGTTCGACTTCACGGAGCCGACCAGGATGCTGCCGGAGGGCGCGTTGGCGTCGGGCCGCAGGGAGCGGAACGCCTCCTCGGCGCTCGTCAGCTCCACGGGGTCGCCGACGGGGGTGCTGGTGCCGTGCGCCTCCAGGTAGCCCAGCGTGTAGGGGTCCACCTCGGCGTCCCGGTAGGCGCGCACGACGGCCTTGACCTGGCCGGCGGGGTTGGGCGCGGTGATGCCCTTGCCCTTGCCGTCGCTGCTGGCGCCGATGCCGCGCACCACGGCGTAGACCTTGTCGCCGTCGCGCTCGGCGTCCGACAGCCGTTTCAGGAGGAAGATGGCGCACCCCTCGCCCATCACGAAGCCGTTGGCGCCGGTGTCGAACGGCCGGCTGCCGTCCGGCGAGAGCGCGCCAATCTTGCTGAACTCGACGTAGGGCGTGACGTCCATGCTGCGGTCGGTGCCGCCCCACACCACGTAGTCCACCTCGTCCTTGCGGAGCGCGTCGAGGGAGGCGTCGAGGGCGGCGAGGCTGCTGGCGCACGCGGCGTCCGTGGTGAAGTTCTTGCCCGCGAGGTCGAAGAGGTTCGCGATGCGGCCGGCCGCGACGTTGGAGAGCGTGCCCGGCATCGAGTCCTCCGTGATGGGCGGCGCGTCGCCCTTCAGGCCCTGCTCGCCGCGGTGCAGCATCGCCTGCTGCTCGGCCGCGCTCATGCGCTGGAACGCGGGGTCCTGCCGCAGCGCCTGCTCGACCTGGGGCCAGTAGAGCCGCTTGGTCTGGATCTTCATCAGCTCGCCGCCCATGGCGTTGCCGAGGATGACGGCGCAGCGGGTGCGGTCGAACTCCTTGCCGCCGTCGCCCTTGAGGCCGGTCGCGTAGCCGGCGTCCTTGAACGCCTGCCGCGTCGCCGAGAGCGCCCAGCGCTGGCTGGGGTCAATCTGGACGACGACGCCCGGTGGCATCCTGTAGTCCAGCGGGTTGAACGCGTCGTTGTCCACGAAGCTGCCAATCTTGGCGTAGGTCTTGTCCGGCGCCGACTTGTCGGGCGACCAGAACAGCGCGGGGTCCCAGCGGCCGGGCGACACTTCGCGGATGCTGGAGCGCCCCTGAAGGAGGTTCTCCCAGAACGTCGCGACGTCGGGCGCGTCGGGCAGGACGCAGCCGAGGCCGATGATGGCGATGGGCTCCTTGCTGACGGACTCGGGGTTCATGGGGGACCTAGAGGGGCGTCAAGCCGTGCTTCTTGGCGGGGCGCTGCTCGCGCTTGTTGATGAGCGGCCACAGGGCGGAAATCAGGCGAGGCCGGGTCTCGCTCGGCTCGATGACGTCGTCCACCCAGCCGCGCTCGGCGGCGACGTAGGGGTTGGCGAACTTCTCGCGGTATTCTTCTTGGAACTTGGCCGTGAGCTCCGCCGCCTTGCCCGGGTCCTGCTCGACCAGCTTCTGCATGTCGCGCTTGTAGAGGATGTTCACCGCGCCCTCGGCGCCCATGACCGCAATCTCCGCGGCGGGCCAGGCGAGGTTGACGTCGGTGCCGACGTGCTTGCTGGACATGACGATGTAGGCGCCGCCGTAGCTCTTGCGCGTGATGACCGCAAGCTTGGGGCTCGTCGCCTCGCAGTAGGCGTAGAGTAGCTTGGCGCCGTTGCGGATGATGCCGCCGTGCTCCTGGCCGAGGCCGGGCAGGAAGCCGGGGGTGTCCACGAAGCTGATGATGGGGAAGTTGAACGCGTCCAGGAAGCGAATCCACTTCGCGGCCTTGATGCTGCCCTCGATGTCGAGCGCGCCGGCGAGGACCGCGGGCTGGTTGGCGACGATGCCGACGGGGTAGCCGTCGAGGCGGGCGATGCCGATGACGACGTTCGTGGCCCACTTGCTCTGGATTTCCTCCCACGAGCCCTTGTCCATGACGCGCTGGACGACGTCGCGGATGTCGTAGGGCTTGTTCGGGTTGTCCGGCACGATGCTGTCGAGCGCCTCGTCCATGCGGAAGCGGTCGTCGGTGGGGGGCACGACCGGCAGCTCGCTGAGGTTGTTGCTCGGCAGGTAGGCCAGCAGGTGGCGAATCTTGCGGATGGCGTCGTCCTCGTCGAGGCCGGAGAAGCTCGCGACGCCCGACTTGACGGTGTGGACGCTGGCGCCGCCAAGCTCCTCCTGGCTCGCCTCCTCGCCGGTGACGGTCTTCACCACGTCAGGCCCCGTCACGAACATGTGGGACGAGTCCTCGACCATCACCACGAAGTCCGTCAGGGCAGGGGAGTAGACCGCGCCGCCGGCCGAGGGGCCGACGATGACGGAGATTTGCGGGATGACGCCGCTGGCCGCGACGTTGCGGAAGAAGATGTCGCCGTAGCCCGCGAGGGAGGCGACGCCCTCCTGGATGCGCGCGCCGCCGGAGTCGTTGAAGCCGATGATGGGCGCGCCGTTGCGGAGCGCCATGTCCTGCACCTTGCAGATTTTCTTCGCGGTCTGCTCGCCCAGGGAGCCGCCGAGGACGGTGAAGTCCTGGCTGTAGACGTAGACGAGGCGGCCCGCGACGTAGCCGTAGCCGGTGACCACGCCGTCGCCGTCGTAGCGGTTCTTGTCCAGCCCGAACGTCGTCGCCTGGGTGCGCACGAAGGCGTCCATCTCGACGAAGGTGCCGGGGTCGCACAGCAGGTCGATGCGCTCGCGGGCGGTGTACTTGCCCTTGTCGTGCTGCGCCTGGATGCGGGCGGCGCCGCCGCCGAGCTGGGCCGCGGCGCGGCGCTCCCGCAGGCGGGAGATGGGGTCCTTCGCGGCCTTCGTCGCCGACCCGTTGGCCTCCTTGGGCGGGGCGCGGGCGGGAGGGGGCGCGGCGGGGGCGGCGCTCCCCTGGGGGCGGGCGCTGGAGGTCATGGCGGCGTGCCCATGGCGGCGCCATGTAAAGCCTTGCAGCGAAGGAGGCGCCCTCCTGTCCGGCCTTCCTTGCCGACCTGGGACCTGTCAAGGCGATGTGAACCTGTCAACTATTCGGGCGAACGCAAGGCCCGACGCCGCCTTGACCTCACTGCACGATGACGGTGCCGGTCATGCTGGCGTGGATGGCGCAGTGGTAGCTGTAGGTGCCCGCCTTCTCGAACGGCTGCGTGAAGTGGGCGCCGGTGTGGATGGTGCCCGAGTCGAACGCGTTGTCGCCGCTGCCCGTGGCGGTGTGGTCCGGCGTGTCGTTGTTGGTCCAGGTGACGCGGTCGCCCACGCTGATGCTGAGCGTCGCGGGCGTGAACTTGAAGTTCGAGATGGACACCGTCTTCTCGACCCCGACGCCGCCCGTGGGCGCCGCCCCGTTGGAGGTTCCCGTCGCGGGGGCCATCCCCTGGTCGAGCGGCTGCGTCGGCGTGCTGGTGCTCCCGGGCGTGGCGCCGGTGCAGCCGGCGAGCGCGAGGGCCAGGAGGAGGGCGGCGGGCAGGAGGGCGCGCATGCCGGGGCATCGCCGGCGCAGACTTAGACTAATGCGTGTGGCCGGTCGTCGCGTTCATCATGCTGTGCGGCAGCACGTGGACGGTGCCGGTCATGCCGCTGTGGACGCGGCACTTGTAGGCGACGGTGCCCACCTTGTCGAACAGGTGGGTGTAGGTCGAGCCGCCCACCATGCAGACCTGCGCCAGGGGGATGCCGACCGGGACGGTGGAGTCGCAGTTCGGGTTGGAGTCGAAGGAGCCGTCGTCGGCCACGACGTTGTGCGGCACGGTGGCGCCGTCCTGGTGGGTCCACTTGACGGAGTCGCCCTCGTAGAGGTCGATGCTCTCGGGCGCGAACTTGTTGGCCTTCATCGCGACGTCCACCGTCTTGGCCGCCATGTGCATGCTGGAGTGGTCCACGGCGCCGGTGGTCGTCGTGGTGCCGGTGGGGGAGGAGGCGCAGCCGGCGAGCGCGAGGGCCAGCACGGCGGTGAACAGCAGGGTCCGCATGGCCAGCCACGAGGCGCCCACGCTCATAGGGTTTGCCTGCGCGGCCTCCATTAATTGGTGGGGCAGGCGCGCTCCGGCGCGGTCGGGACCGCCGGCCCCCAATGGAAGACGAAGATGGGGTTGTTCGCCAGCCCCGCGCCCTGCGCCGCGAACATCTGGCATTGCGGCTGCGCGGCGCCGGGTGCGGTGGAGCGGAAGGCGGCGTCCATCGCCTGCAGCAGCTTGCCGGAGTCGCCGCCGGGGTGCGAGAGCATGAGCCAGGCGTGCTCCCGCCCGCGCGTCGCGTTGGCCGCGTCCGCCAGCTCGGGGTCGGAGGTGCCGCCGATGCGCGTCACCGGAACGGTGTGGCGGGAATAGTAGTCGTAGGCGAGGAAGACGTTCCAGCCGTTGATGACGACCGTGCCGTTGCCGTGCGTGTTGGACTCCACGTAGGCGGTCGCCTCGCGCCACGGTTCCTTCCCCGGCGCCTTGTAGTAGGTGGCCAGCGCGGGGGTGGCCAGTGCGACGAGCACGGCCACCACGGCGACCTGGAGCGGCACGGCCTTCAGCCGCCCGACGCCCGCCGCCGCCAGCAGCAGGAACGGCGCCAGCGCGGGGATGAGCGCACGGCTGATGAACGCCGGCTGCGCCACGTTCGCCTCGATGAACGGGATGAAGACGCTGCACAGCAGCCACGCCACCAGGAGCAGGACCTTCGCGGCGGGGTAGGCGCGGCGGTCGGTGTCGTCCGGGTTGCGCTCGCGGTTGAGGCCGCCCGCCCGGGTGCGCGCCACGCCGTTGGCCAGCAGGATCCACAGCAGCCACGCCGCCAGCGCGACGCCCGTGAAGTGCGCGAAGGTCCCCACCACCGTGAAGTCCGCCCCCACGGTGCCGGTGTCGAACGCGGGCTTGGGCATCCAGTAGCCGTCGTTGAGGCGGCTGAACTGCCCGAGCAGGCCGCCGAGCCACGGCAGGTAGAGCAGGCCGACGCCGCCGAACGCGACGCCCCACCGCACGAGGTCGTCCTTCTGCGCCGCCAGCCAGCCCTGGCGCGGGGCCGCGGCGAAGGCGACGAGGCGGTGCAGGCCCTGCGCGACGATGACGAACAGGCCCGAGTTGTGGACGTAGGCGAGCGCCGCCGTCACGAGGATGTAATAGACGAGCGCGCCGCGCGTCCTCCGCTCGTAGAGGCGCCAGTAGGCGTGCATCGAGAAGATGGCGAGCGCCAGCAGCAGCGAATAGCTGCGCGCCTCCTGCGAATAGTAGAGCGCGAAGTCGGAGACCGAGAGCAGGACGGCGGCGGCGAGGCCGGCGCGGCGGCTGAACAGGTCGCGGCCCAGCAGGTAGAGGCCCCCCACTGCGGCCACGCCCGCGACAGCCGACAGCGCGCGCACGGCGGCCTCCGAGCGGCCGAACACGAGCATCCAGTTGTGCAGGAGCATGTAGTACTCGGGCGGGTGGAAGTCGCGGGTGCGCGCGATGTCCAGCATGAACGCGTAGTCGCGCGAGGCCCAGTCGATGGAGTAGGCCTCGTCGAGCCACACGCTCGCCGCGCCCAGCCGGTAGAACCGCAGCGCCGCCGCCAGGACGAGGACCGCGCCCACGGCGATGGGCCAGCGCCACTCCCACGCCTTCGCCTGCCAGGGGGGAAGGGTCCGCGTCGGCTGCTGGCGGCGCTTTGCCACACGCTTCGATTGCGGGAATGGATAAAAGCGGGCCGCTGCGGCCGCGCCCAAGAGGCGAAAAAGCGCTTTCAGAGCATCCCGAGCTTCAGCTTCGCCGCCTCGGACATCATCGTGTAGGGGTTCCACACCGGGAACAGCACGACCTTCGCGTCCACCGTCGCGATGCCGGGAATCGCCCGCAGCGCGCGCTCGACGTCCTTCACCAGAACGTCGCCCATGCCGCAGCCGGGCGCGGTGAGGCCCATGCGGACCTCGGCGTGGAAGCCGCCCTCGGCGCGCGCCGTGACCTTGCAGGAATGCACGAGGCCGAGGTCCACGATGTCCACCGGAATCTCGGGGTCATAGACGCCCTTGAGCTGCTCGCGCGCCAGGGCCTCCAGCGCGGCGGGCTCCTGCGGCACGTTCGCGATGGCGTCCAGCGTCCCGACGACGGGTTGCCCAATCGCGTCGCCGTCCCTGCCCGCCAGCCGGAACTTGGCGCCCTGCTCGGTCTGCACCGTGTAGCTGAAGCCGAGCGCCTGCGTCAGCTTCACGAGGATTCCTTTCGCCAGCGGCGTGGCGATGCCGTCGGGGATGCGGATGGCCTCCACGTCGCGGGCGAGCGGCAGGTAGTCGGCCATGCTCACTCCGTCGTCGCGGGCGCGGCCTGGCCCGCCAGGGCGGCCTTCAGCGTGTGCCAGCACAGCGTCGCGCACTTGACGCGGGCGGGGAACTCGCCGACGCCGGAGAACACGAGCAGCTTGCCGACCTCGTCCTTGCCGGGCGCGATGCCCTCGCGGGTGACGAGGCGGTGGAAGTCGTCGAAGAGCCGCTCCGCGCCGGCGCGGTCCTTGCCCTTGACGGCCTCCGTCATCAGGCTGGCGCTGCTGGTGCTGATGGCGCAGCCGTGGCCCTGGAACGCGACGTCCGCGATGCGCTCGCCGTCCATCTTGAGGAACAGGGTGAGGCGGTCGCCGCACAGCGGGTTGAAGCCCTCCTGCACGCGGTCGGCGCCCTCCATCGGGCGGAAGTTGCGCGGGCGCTTGTTGTGCTCCAGGATGGTCTCCTGGTACAGTTCGCGGAGAGCGTCGTCCATCACACGCCTCCCGCCGAACCGCGGATTGCGCGGATGCCGAGGATAGAATCATTCCGCGAAATCCGCGGTTTGGCCAAGGTCATGCGAACATCCTGACGACGTTCTTGAGCGACGCCATGAGCGCGTCGATGTCGTCACGGTCGTTGTAGAGCGCGAGGCTGGCGCGGCAGGTGGCGGGCACCTTGAAGTGCTCCATCACGGGCTGCGCGCAGTGGTGGCCGGTGCGGATGGCCACGCCGTCGCGGTCCACGAGGGAGCCGACGTCGTGCGGGTGGATGCCGTCGAGGTTGAACGAGAGCACGCCGGCCTTGCTGGCGGCGGTGCCGATGAGCTTGAGGCCCGGCACGGCCAGCGCCTCCTGCGTCGCGTACTCCAGGACGCGGTGCTCGTGCTCGGCGAGGGCGACCATGCCGACCCCGTTGAGGTAATCGACGGCGGCGCCCAACCCGATGCCGCCCGCGATGTGGGGCGTGCCCGCCTCGAACTTGTGCGGCACCTCGTTCCAGGTCGACTTCTCGAACGTGACCGAGCGGATCATGTCACCGCCGCCCATCCACGGCGGCATCGCCTCCAGGTGCTCGCGCCTGCCATAGAGGATGCCGACGCCCGTGGGGCCGTACATCTTGTGGCCGCTGAAGGCGTAGAAGTCGCAGCCGAGCGCGCGCACGTCGACCGGCGTGTGCGGCACGGCCTGCGCGCCGTCGAGCAGGACCGGGATGCCCTTGGCGTGCGCCTCCTGCACCATGCGCTGCACGGGGTTGACGGTGCCGAGCGCGTTGCTCACGTGGACGACGGAAACGAACTTGGTGCGCGGGCCGAGCGCAGCGGCGTAGGCGGCGAGGTCCAGCTCGCCCTTGTCGTTGATGGGGACGACGCGCAGCTTGGCGCCGGTCTGCTCGCACAGCAGTTGCCACGGCACGATGTTGCTGTGGTGCTCCATCTCGGTGACCACGATTTCGTCGCCCTTGTGCAGGCGCGCGCGGACGAACGTGTTGGCGACGAGGTTGATGGCCTCCGTCGTGCCGCGCACGAAGACGCACTCCTGCGGCGTGGCGTTGATGAAGCGCGCGACCTTGGCGCGGGCCTCCTCGTACGCCTTCGTCGCCGTCTCGGACAGCAGGTGGACGCCGCGGTGGATGTTCGCGTTCTCCGCCTCGTAGTAACGCGTGATGCGGTCGATGACCACTTGCGGCTTCTGCGAGGTGGCCGCGTTGTCGAGGTAGACGAGGCGGCGCCCGTGCACCTTCTGGCGCAGGATAGGGAAGTCGGCGCGCAGCCTTGCGACGTCGAAGCTCATGCGTTGCCTCCGGCCAAACCACGAATTGCACGAATTCCACGAAACTCAGGTTTCGTGCAATTCGTGAAATTCGTGGTTCGGTAGAAGAGTGTCATGCGGTCGCCCCCGACACCTTGCGGCACGCGAACCACTGGCCGAGCAGGTCGTGCAGCAGCGGCTGGACCGGCGGCGGCATCTGGTCGATGACCTCCTGCGCGAACGCCTGCGTGAGAATCAGGCGCGCGTGCTCGGGGTCGAGGCCGCGGCTGCGCAGGAAGAACAGCGACTCGGGGCTGAGCTGGCCGATGGTGCTGCCGTGGCTGCACTTGACGTCGTCGGCGTGAATCTCAAGCTGCGGCACCGAGTGCATGAGCGCCGCGTCGGAGAGGAGGAGGTTGCGGTTCTGCTGCGCCGAGTCGGTCTTCTGCGCGTCGGCCCGCACCTTGATCATGCCGGTGAAGGAGCCGCGCGAGGCGCCGTCAAGGACGCCCTTGTAGAGTTCGCGGCTTGTGGTGTGTGGCACCGCGTGGTCGATGCGGGTGGGGGCCTCGACGCGCTGCGTGCCGGTGGCGAGGAACAGGCCGCCCAGGTGGACCTCGGAGCCGGGCGAGCCTAGGATGGCGTCGATGCCGTTGCTGGCCCACGCCGCGCCGACCGAGAACAGGTGGTCGCGCACCACGGCGTCGCGGTCCTGGCGGATGGCGAGCACGGCCCTGTGGCGGGCGTGCAGGTTCTCGCGCTGGAGCTTGACGCGGTGGAGGATTGCGCCCTGCCCGGCGACGAGTTCCGTGACGGCGGTGGTGAGCCCGGCGTCGGGCGAGGCGAGGCCGACGTAGGACTCCACGATGGTCGCCTGGCTCTGCGCGCCCGCAACAATCAGGTGGCGAACATGGCACGCCGTCGGCGCGCGGGGCTCCGTCGCGAGGTGGAGCAGGTGGATGGGCTCGCGGACGACGGCGCCCTTCTGGAGGTGGACGAAGCCGCCGTCCTGCAGGAACGCGGTGTTGAGCGCGACCGTCGGGTCGTCGGCGTCGGCGTGGCGCGCGAGGTGGTGCTCCAGCGTCTCGCTCGGGCGCTTGAGGGCTTCCGCGAGGCTGGAGACCTCGATGCCGCGGAGGCCGTCGGGGATGTGGTCGAGCGCCGCGACGTGGTGGCCGTCAACGAAGACCATCTCGATGGCGCCGGCGAGGCGGTAGGGCGCGACCTCGGCGGGGCCGACCTCGCGGGCCGGCGCGTCGCAGGGCAGGAACGCCGCGTCGGCTGCGTCGGTCTGGGCGGCGGCGAGGGTCGCCATCGCCTGCTCGCGCGCCTCGCGCAGGAAGCCGGGGCCGCGCTTGGCCCAGCCGCCGCCCAGGAACGTCGCCTGGACGCCCGTGCTGGGGGCCGTCGCGGTCACCGACTTCATGCCTTCACGGTCTCGTAGCCGGACTTTTCGAGCTCCAGCGCCAACTCCTTGCCGCCCGACTTGACGATGCGGCCGCCCGACAGCACGTGCACCCGGTCGGGCACCACGTAGTCCAGGAGGCGCTGGTAGTGGGTGACGACGACCATCGCGCGGTCGGGGCTGCGCAGGCGGTTGACGCCCTCGGCCACGGTCCGCAGCGCGTCGATGTCGAGGCCGGAGTCGGTTTCGTCGAGGACGCAGAGGCGCGGCTCAAGGACGGCCATCTGGAGAATCTCGTTGCGTTTCTTCTCGCCGCCCGAGAACCCCTCGTTGACGCCGCGCGACAGGAACTTGTCGTCCATGCCGACGAGGCGCGCCTTCTGCTTGATGAGGTCGAGGAAGTCGACCGCGTCGACCTCGCCTTGGCCCTTGTGCTTGCGCTGCGCGTTGAGCGCCTCGCGCAGGAAGTAGGTGTTCGAGACGCCAGGCAATTCGACGGGGTACTGGAACGCCAGGAAGACGCCGTCGCGGGCGCGCTCCTCAGGCTCCATTGCGAGCAGGTCCTTGCCGTGGTAGAGGACGCTGCCCTGCGTCACCGCGTAGCCGGGGCGGCCCGCCAGGACGTGCGCGAGGGTGCTCTTGCCCGAGCCGTTGGGGCCCATGATGGCATGGACCTCGCCGGCGCGGACGGTGAGGCTGAGGCCCTTGAGGATGGCCTTGCCGTCGACCTCGACGTGCAGGTCCTTGACCTCCAGGAGGGGCTTGCTGGCGGGGGGTGGGGTGGGCGTCATGGCTATCCGACGGAGCCTTCGAGCTTGAGGTCGAGGAGGTTCTGCGCCTCGACGGTGAACTCCATGGGGAGCTTGCGGAACACGGACTTGCAGAAGCCGTTCACGATGAGGCTGATGGCGTCCTGCTGCGCGATGCCGCGCTGGCGGAGGTAGAAGATTTGGTCATCCGACACCTTCGAGGTGGTCGCCTCGTGCTCCATGATGGCCGTGGGGTTCTGCACGTCGATGACGGGGAAGGTGTGCGCGCCGCACTTGTCGCCCAGCAGCAGGCTGTCGCACTGGCTGTAGTTGCGCGCGCCGTCGGCGCCCTTCATGATTTTCACTTGGCCGCGGTAGGTGTTCTGGCCGTGGCCGCCCGAGATGCCCTTCGAGACGATGGTGGAGCGGGTGCGCTTGCCGACGTGAATCATCTTGGTGCCGGTGTCGGCCTGCTGGTAGTCGTTGGCGAGCGCGACGCTGTAGAACTCGCCCACGGAGTCGTCGCCGAGCAGGAGGCAGGAGGGATACTTCCAGGTGATTGCGGAGCCGGTCTCGACCTGCGTCCAGGAAATCTTGGAGCGGCGGCCGGCGCACTTGCCGCGCTTGGTGACGAAGTTGAAGACGCCGCCCTTGCCCTCCTTGTCGCCGGGGTACCAGTTCTGGACCGTGCTGTACTTGATTTCCGCGTCGTCCAGCGCGACAAGCTCCACGACGGCGGCGTGCAGTTGGTTCTCGTCGCGCATCGGCGCCGTGCAGCCCTCGAGATAGGAGACGTAGCTGCCTTCCTCGGCGATGATGAGGGTGCGCTCGAACTGGCCGGTGCCCGCCGCGTTGATGCGGAAGTAGGTGGAGAGTTCGAGAGGGCAGCGCACGCCCTTGGGGATGAAGCAGAAGCTGCCGTCGGAGAAGACCGCCGAGTTCAACGTCGCGAAGAAATTGTCCGTGTAGGGGACGACCGTGCCGAGATACTTCTTCACGAGGTCAGGGTGCTCGCGCACGGCCTCGCTGAACGAGCAGAAGATGATGCCCATCTCCGCCAGTTGCGCCTTGAAGGTCGTCGCGACGGAGGCGGAGTCGACCACGGCATCGACGGCGACGCCGGTCAGGCGCTCCTGCTCCTTCAGCGAGATGCCCAGCCGCTCGTACATCTTGACCAGTTCCGGGTCCACCTCGGACAGGGACTTGGGGCCCTCGCCGGCCGCCCTTCCCTTCGGCGCCGAGTAGTAGGTGATGGCCTGGTAGTCGATGGGCGGATAGTGGACGTTGGCCCAGGTCGGCTCCTTCATCGTCAGCCAGTGCCGGTACGCCTTGAGCCGCCACTCCAGCAGCCACGCCGGCTCGCCCTTCTTCGCGGAAATCAGGCGGACGGTCTCCTCGCCCAGGCCCACGGGAACGGTGTCCGACTCGATGTCGGTGGTGAAGCCGTACTTGTAGCCCTGGTTGGCGAGGTCCGCGATCTCGGAGCTGGTGGCCATTGCGGTGTCCCTTGGTCGGCCCGCGCAGGGATGTGGGTTTCCCTTGGGGCCGGGCGCCCCCTAGGAGACGCCCTGGCTTCGCCGAAGGGGGCGGGTTATAAGCCTTGATGGGCGGGGGCAACGGATTTCTGCTTGCCTAAATGCGGGGGTAACCACGAATTTCACGAATTGCACGAAGCCCCTTCCGGAGGCGGCGGCGGTTTTCGTGCAATTCGTGGTTTGGTCAAGGCAAGAGGACGATTTTCCCGAACTGGCCCGACGCCTCCATGCGGGCCATCGCCTCGCGGGTCTGCTCCAGCGGATAGGTCGAGTCGACAATGACTTTCAGTTTGCCTTGCTCCCACAGCGCGACCGCGTCGAGCAGGTCCTGCGGGACGCCCATCGTGCTGCCCAGGATGCTGAGCTGCTTCCAGAAGACGCTGCGAATGTCGATCTCCGCCATCGGGCCGGTCGTGGCGCCGCAGGTGACGAGGCGGCCGCCGTGGCCGAGCAGGCGCACGGACTTGCCGAACGTCGCCGTGCCCGAGGAGTCGAGGATGGCGTCGAAGCCTTTCTTGCCGGTCGCCACGAACGCCTCCTTCGACCAGTCGGGGCTCGCCTTGTAGTCGATGACGTGGTCCGCGCCGAGCGCCCGCACCTTCTCCACCTTGTCCGCGCCCCCGGTCGTCGCGCAGACCCAGGCGCCGGCGGCCTTCGCCAACTGGAGGGCCATGACGGCCACGCCGCCGCCGGCGCCGACGACGAGGACCTTGTCGCCGGGCCGGATGCGCGCCTTGCGGCGGACCATCTGCATCGCCGTAATGGAGGCGAGAGGCAGCGCGGCGGCCTCCGCCCACGGCAGGTTGGGGGGCTTGGGGATGGCGTGGGTCGCGGGCACGACGCATTCCTGCGCCAGCCCACCCCACCGCGTCTCGCCGACGATGCTCACGTCGGAGGGGATGCGCTGCTCGCCGTCGGGGCCCGCCTCGAAGTTGAGGCCCGGGTTCACCAGCACCTCGTCGCCCACGCGCACGCCGCGAACGTCCGGCGCGACCTCGGAGACGACGCCGGCAAGGTCGGTGCCGCCGACGTGCGGCATGGGGAGCTTGAGGCCGGGCCAGCCGTCGCGCACAAACAGGTCGAGGTGGTTCAGCGCCGCCGCCTTCACCCGGATGCGCACGTCGCCGGGGCCGAGCATGGGGGCGGTCAGGTCGCCGACCTCAAGGACCTCGGGCCCGCCGTGCCTGCGGAAGAACGCCGCCTTCACGTTGCGGCGACCGGCGCGGGCGGCTTCAGGATGCCGCTACTCCATCCAGGGATGCCTGGCGACGAAGGTGCGCCGCGCCCACCAGCCGCCGAGGCCCAGGGAGCGGCCGGCGTGGCTGAATGCGAACGCCAGCAGGATGGCCGCATAGACCACGTGGTCGTCGATGGCGGGGTTGCTGGAGGCCGCCGTGGCCCATGGCGGGTGCGAGGCGTACATCATGAGCAGCATCAGCGCGCCGGCGACGCTGGCCACGCGGACCCCGACGCCCAGGAGGAGGCAGGCGCCCACCGCCAGCAGGCCCAGCATGAAGAGGACGTCCGCGACGGGGTTGCCGGCCATCGCCTGGAAGGGGCCGGCGAGGGGGCCGGTGGAGGAGCCGAGGTAGCCCTTCGTGGGGCTGCCGCCGTTGAGCCAGGCGCGTGCGGCCGGCGTGGCGTAGCCGAGGCCGAGCAGCTTGTCGAGGAAGGCCCACAGGAAGATGCCGCCCAGCGCGAGGCGCGCGGCGCCCAGGCAGCGCCGGAAGGCGGGCCGGCTCTCGGGCGTGTCCACGGCGCGCGGCGCGGCTTCAGGCATCGCTGGCCATCTGTCTCGCGCGGCGCTAGTTAAACGGCGCTCACAGGCCGTACAGTTCCGGGGTCTCCGTCTTCTTGGCCGTTGCCGCTGGCCGGCGCCGGGGACGCACCGCCCGGCTCCCCAGCGCCTGCGTGAGGCTGGCGGCGTTGCGGTGCGCGTTGCCGCCCCGGTCGTTGTTGTAGTACACGTACACGTCGCGGCCCGTGTCGAGCCACCCCTCCACGGCGCGGGCGTCGGCGGCCACCTGCTCGTCGCTGTAGGAGCCGGCATAGCGGCGCTTCGGCCCGTGGCGGCGGACGTAGACGAACGATGCGTCGTTGGGCTGCTCCACCGGCGCGCCCCGGGCCATGTCGTGCACGCAGAGCGCAACGTCGTGGGCGGCGAGGACCTCGAGCGGCGCGCCCTCCGCGAACCAGGAGGCGTTGCGGAACTCGACGGCGACGGGCCAGGTCCGCACCCGGTCGCGCAGCAGGCCCAGCATCGCGTCCAGCGCCGCCTCGTCGATGTCGAGCTGCGGCGGAAGCTGCACCAAAATCGGGCCGCGCTTGGCGGGCGGCAGCACGGAGGCCACGTCCACGTAGAGGTCGAGCAGGCCCTCGATGTCCTGCAGGCGGTGGTAGTGCGTCACCCAGCGCCACATCTTGAGCGCGAAGCGGAAATTGGCCGGGACTGCCGTGGCCCAGCGCTCGACCCACTCCTTCTTGGGCAGGCGATAGAAGATGTTGTTGACCTCGACGGTCGGGAACCGGGTCGCGAAATGGGCCAGCCAGCTCTTTTGCGGCACGCCGGCGTAGAAGTCGGGCTTCCAGTCGGGGTAGCTCCAGCCGCTCGTGCCGACCCACGCCTTCGCCACGCTGGAAGATTGGCGCTTGCAGGGCGACAGCGTTGTGGTGCGGGCAGTCGAGGCGAAACCACGAATTGCACGAAGTCCACGAACTTCCCGTCGGTCCGTGCAATTCGTGAAATTCGCGGTTCCGTGTTAGACCGGGAGCGGGCGTTCCTCAAGGATGCGCTTGACCTTTCGCTTCGTCCGCTCCGGGAAGTCCTCCTCCAGCATCCACGCGAGGTAGTCCGGCACCTCCGCGGCGGGCTTGCCGTTGTGCTTGCCGAAGCCAAGGCGGACGATGCCGTCCTCGTCCTTGTAGAGGTGGCCCTTGCGGCGCTGGCGCGGCGGCTGCGGCGGCCACCCGACCAGGTCCTCCGTGCGCGGCGGAAGGACGTCGGCGTGGACCTCGCGCTGGCGGCGGAGCACCTCCACCATCGCCACGACGTCGCCGTCGGCGGTGTGCGCGTTCTCCAGCGTCTTGCCGGTGTAGCGCCGGTAGGTGGGGCCGAGGCTGCGGCTGGTGAGGCGGCGCTCAAGCTGGAGCGGGTCGAGGACGGGCTGCGCGCCGGGAATCGGCTCGATGCCGCAGCGCGTGAACTCCAGGTTCAGGATGCCGAGGTCGAAGCCGGCGTTGTAGGCCATGAAGACCGTGTCCGGGCCGACGAGGGCGCGCAGGCGGGGCGCAAAGTGGCCGAAGCGCGGCTTGCCGGCCACCATCGCGTCGCTGATGCCGTGGATGGCCGTCGCGGCGGCGGGGATGTGGCTGCCTGGGTTGACCAACTCCGTCCAGCGGCTCAACTCCTTCAGGTCGCCGTCCAGCTCCATCGCGCAGAACTGCACGAGGCGGTCGCGGCCCGGCCCGAGGGCGCAGGTCTCGGTGTCGATGGCGACAATGTGCACGTGGATTGACCTCCCCCTCCTGGTTATCGGGTTTGGGAATGGGGCGCCGAAACTACTTGCCGGCCCCCTGCACCCCTTCGGGCGGCGCAAAGCCCATCCCGACGGCGCCGATGCAGCCCCATGCCGACGCGGGCCCCCGCAGCCGAGGCGCTCCGCTCCCGCCGCTTCCTCCTGGGCAGCCTCGCCGCCCTGGCCGTGGTGAGCTTCCTCATCCTGGTTCCCTTCCTGTCCGGCATCGTCTTCGCCCTGGCCGCCGGCTTCGTGCTGCAGCGCCCGTTCCGCGCCCTCGCCCGCTGGGTGCGCTGGCGCCCGCTGGCCGCCGGGCTGATGGTCCTGCTCGTCGTGGTCGCCCTCTGCTTCCCGTTGGCGTTCGTGGCCTGGCAGCTCGTCGGGGAGGCGCAGGGCATCGTGCAGCAGGCGGGCCACGGCGGCTACAACGAGGCCTTCCGCTCCGGGCTCGCCTCGCTCGGCGTCCCCGACGCCACGGCGGCCAAGCTTGCGGGGCAGGGCGCGGCCGGCGCGGCGGGACTCCTTCAGCAGTTTGCGCTGGGCGCCTTGGGCAAGCTGCCGCGCGCGTTGGCCAACGTCGGCATCTTCCTGCTCGTGCTGTTCTTCATCCTGCTCTCGGGCGAGGGCCTGGGCGAGTGGGTGCGGCGCAGCATCCCGCTCCCGCCTGCCCGCCGCGACCGCCTCCTCGCCACCGTCGCCAAGCGGGTGCGCGCGCTCTTCCTCGGCACCTTCCTCGTCGCCCTCGTCCAGGGCTCCGTCGCGACGCTCGGCTGGTGGCTGCTCGGCTTCCCCAACCCGCTGTTCTGGGGCTTCGTGATGACCCTGCTCGCGGTCATCCCCGGCATCGGCCCCATGCTGGTGCTGGCCCCCGCTGCGCTCATCGCCCTCCTGACCGGCCGCCCCCTGGCCGGCGCCATCCTGCTGGCCTACGGCATCGCCGTCGTGGGCGTCGTGGACAACGTCGTGCGCTCCCTCGTGGTGGGCCGCGGCTCCAGCGTCCACCCCGCGCTAATCCTGCTCGGGACCCTGGGCGGGCTGCTCGTGTTCGGCCTCACGGGGTTCATCCTCGGGCCGCTCGTTCTGAGCATGATTGCCCCCGTGCTGGAGGAGCTGAACGGGAGCGCGGAGGCCCCGGCCGAGGCGGCGTGAGCGGACGGGGACGGGCTCAGGTCGCCTTCGCGCTGACCACTTCGCCCGAGCGCTTGTTGATGGGGAGCCACTTGCGGCCGAGCGCGGGGCCGGTGTAGTCCGACAGCGGGCGGATGAGGCGGTTGTCGCCGTGCTGCTCCAGGACGTGCGCCGACCAGCCGGCCACGCGGCTGATGGCGAAGATGGGCGTGTAGAGGTCCAGCGGGATGCCCATGACGTAGTACGAGGAGGCCGAGAAGAAGTCCACGTTGGCGTCGATGTCCGTCAGTTCCTTCATCGCCTTCTGGAGCTTCAGGCTCATCTCGTACCACTTGGTCTCCTTCGCCTGCTCGCCCAGGCTCTTCGAGAGCTTCGCGAGGTGGATGGCGCGCGGGTCCAGCGTCTTGTAGACGCGGTGGCCGAAACCAGGAATCTTGCGCTTCTTGACGAGCTGGTGCTCGACCCAGTCCTTCGGGTCCTCGTGGCTCGCCTCGATCTCCAGCAGCACCTTCATCACCTCGATGTTGGCGCCGCCGTGCAGCGGCCCCTTCAGGGTGCCGACGGCCGAGGTGATGGCGCCGTGGTAGTCCGCCAGCGTCGCGGCCGTCACGCGCGCCGAGAACGTCGAGGCGTTCAGGTCGTGGTCGGCGTGCAGCACGAGGGCGCAGTCGAACGCGCGCTCCGCCGCCGGGGTGGGCCTCTTGCCCGTGAGCATGTAGAGGAAGTTGCCCGCGTGGCTGAGCTTGGCGTCGGGGTGCACCAGCTCCTTGTCCATGCGGATGCGGTGGTAGTAGGCGACGATGGTGGCGAGCTGGGCCGTGGTCTCGATGGCCTTCTGCAGGTCCACGTCCACGGCGTACTTGTCGGCGTCGTTGCGGCCGGCGGCGAGGGCGGAGACGGTGGTCCGCAGCGCGTCCATCGGGCCCGTCGCCTTCGCGACGTCCTTCAGCACCTTGAGCGCCATCGGTGGCAACTCGCGGCTGGCGGCCAGCTTGGCGCTGAACGCCTCCAGCTCCTGCTTGCTGGGCAGGTGGCCCTCCCACAGCAGGAACGTCGTCTCCTCGAACGTCGCGTTGGGCGCCAGCTCGTTGATGTCGTAGCCACGGTAGGAGAGGATGCCCTTCTCGCCGTCGATGAAGCAGATGCCGGACTGGGCGGCGACGATGCCTTCCAGGCCCTTCGTGAGGGCCTTCGACGGGTTCGGGGTCATCCTGGGCACCAGACTGGACGCGGCCAAGGAGACCGGCCCTTAATCCCTTCCGGGGCGGGCAGGGGCCGAGGCAGCGAGATTTCGGCAGGATGCAGCGGGTTCGTTTCGCGTCCCGGCGCCACGTCGGCCAGTGGCGTCCCCTGAGGACATCGGCTAAATCGCCCCCTCCGGTGGCGGGCCCGTGCCTGCCTTCGCCGCCGCCCACCGGGGCCTCTCCTCGGAGCACCCCGAGAACACCCTGCGCGCGTTCGGCGCCGCGGTGGCGGCCGGCTTCCCCGCGCTGGAGATGGACCTGCACCTGACGCGCGACGGCCACGTGGTCATCGTGCACGATGGCGCGCTCTCCCGCACCACGGACGGCGAGGGCGAGGTGGCGGACCTGGACCTGAAGGAAGTGCAGGCGTTCGACACCGGCGCCGGCCCCGTCCCGACCCTGGCGTCGCTGTTCGACCTGCTGCAGGCGTGGGACGGCCTCTACAACCTGGAGGTCAAGGCCCCCGAGGCGCTGGAGGGGACCCTCAAGCTTGCCGCCGCCCGCGTCCCCGTCAGGTTCCAGGTCTCCTCGATGCACCCCGGCATCCTGCTGGAGGCGCGCGACCTCGACGCGGCGGCCCCGCTGGCGCTGATTCCGCTGGGCCCGCTGGAGGACGACGACTGGGAGATGGCGCGCGAGGCCGGTTGCCAGTGGGTCAACATCGACCACGACTTCCTCGACGCCGAGGGGATGGCGCAGGCCAAGGCGCTCGGGCTGAAGGTCGGCTCCTGGACCGTCAACGAGCCGGCGCGCGCCAAGGAACTCTCCGCGTTGGGCGTGCAGTGCGTCATCACCGACACCCAGGTTGTCTGGGACGCGCTGCGCCCCGCCGCGCCCAAGGCCCCTTCCTGGTAGTCGCCCCCGCCGAACCGCTGATTGCGCGGATGATGCGGATTCCGCGTTTGCTCAGCGGCCTCGAAGCCAATTCAAGAAACCGAACCGGAACCCCTAGCCATCCGGGTCATCCGCGCAATCCGAGTTTCAAGGAAAACTGCCAGTGCCGGTGCCTTCAACTTCCCTTGAACCGTCCCTGAAGCCATGAGCAAGACCGCCCCCGCGCCGCCCGCCGCCGCCTTCGCCAGCGCCCGCGAGAAGTGGGAGCAGACGACCCTCAAGAAGGCCCTGGAGAAGGGCCCCGAGCGGCGCAAGGAGTTCACGACGCTCTCCAACCAGCGCGTCGAGCGGCTCTACGACCGCCACGACCTCGACCGCGTCGGCTTCGACGAGGCGCGCGACCTCGGCTTCCCCGGCGAGTTCCCCTACACGCGCGGCGTGCAGCCGACGATGTACCGCGGCAGGCTGTGGACGATGCGGCAGTTCGCCGGCTTCGGCACGGCGCGCGAGACCAACCAGCGCTTCAAGTTCCTCCTGTCGCAGGGCACGACGGGCCTCAGCACCGCGTTCGACTTCCCGACCTTGCAGGGCTACGACTCCGACCACGAGTTCAGCCAGGGCGAGGTTGGCAAGGTCGGCGTCGCCATCGACTCGCAGCAGGACATGGAAACGCTGTTCGCGGGCATCCCGCTCCAGGACGTCTCGGTGTCGATGACCATCAACGGCCCCGCGCCCATCGTGTGGGCGTTCTACCTCGGCGCCGCGGAGAGGCAGGGCGTGCCGCTGTCGCAGGTCTCTGGCACCATCCAGAACGACATCCTGAAGGAATACCAGGCGCAGAAGATGTTCATCTTCCCGCCCGAGCCCAGCATCGAGTTGGTGCTGGACACCTTCGAGTGGGGCAGCGCCTACGCGCCGCGCTTCAACACCGTCAGCATCTCGGGCTACCACATCCGCGAGGCCGGCTCGACGGCGGTGCAGGAACTGGCCTTCACGCTCGCCAACGGCATGGAGTACGTCCGGCGCGGCGTCGCGCGCGGCCTGCCCATCGACTCGTTCAGCCCCCGCCTCTCGTTCTTCTTCAACGCGCACAACGACTTCTTCGAGGAGATTGCCAAGTACCGCGCCGCGCGCCGCATCTGGGCCCGCTTCATGCGCGACCAGGGCGCGAAGGACCCGCGCAGCCTCCTGCTCCGCTTCCACACCCAGACGGCGGGCGTCTCCTGCACCCGCGAGCAGCCGGAGAACAACATCGTCCGCGTCGCCCTCCAGGCGCTCGCCGCGGTCCTCGGCGGCACGCAGAGCCTGCACACCAACAGCTTCGACGAGGCGCTCGCCCTGCCGACCGAGAAGGCGGTCCGCATCGCGCTCCGCACCCAGCAAATCATCGCGCACGAGAGCGGCGTCGCGAGCACCATCGACCCGCTCGGCGGCAGCTACTTCCTGGAGACGCTCACGACGGAGATGGAGGAGAAGGCGAACGACTACTTCCGCCGCATCGAGAAGATGGGCGGCATCGTGCGCGGCATCGAGAACGGCTTCTTCCAGCGCGAGATCGCCGAGGCCGCGTTCCAGCAGCAGCGCGCCATCGAGAAGGGCGAGCGCGTCATCGTCGGCCTCAACGACTACCGCATCGAGGAGCCGCCCTACCAGGACATCCTGCGCATCGACGAGGAGGGCGAGCGGCGGCAGCTGCGCGAGCTGGCCGACCTCCGGCGCAGCCGCGACCCGCAGAAGGCCGCCAGCGCCCTGCGGCGCCTCACCGAGGCGTGCGAGAAGGAGCGCAGCGGCGAGCGCCCCAACATGATGCCCTTCCTGCTGGAGGCCAGCCGCGCCTACTGCACCCTGGGTGAAATCCGCGAGGCGATGGTGCAGGTGCACGGGGAATACCGCGAGCCTGCGGTGTTCTGATGCCTGCCATGCGGCGCGTCCTGGGGGCGTTCCTGGCCTTGGCGGGCGGCCTGCCCCTGTTCGGTGGGATGCTGGCGGGCGGCTGGGGCGGCTTCTTCGCCCTCGTCCTGCTGCCACTCTGGGCCTGCCTCACCGGCCTGGGCCTCTTCTTCCTGCTCTGGCCGTCCAAGGTGGCCAAGGCGCCCGAGCGGCCCAGTGGCGCCGATGCCTGGGCGTACGACCTGGAACTGGACGGGCCGGACGCCGAAGACCTCTGACTCCACCCGAAGCTACGCTTCCCCTGCGCCGCCTCAACGCCAATTCACCACAAGGGTCAATGCCGGGCAGGGCGCAACCAGGGGCCATGGCTCCGAACCCCGAACAGGCCTTCCTGGAGCAGCTTTTGGCCGTCCACTTCGCCCAGGACGCGTTCTGGCACGAGGAAGAGGACACCGACGCCCAAGACGACTAGGACTCAAGCCTGAAGTCGGGCGCCCCCATGGCCGCGCGATGCCCGCGCCGGCCTACGTCCTCGTCGATCTCGACGTCACCGACCCCGAGGCGTACAAGGAATACCGCGCCAAGGCCCCCGCCACCGTCGCCGCGCACGGCGGCCGCTACATCGTCCGGGGCGGCGCGCAGCACCACCTCGAGCCCGGCTGGGACCTGCGTCGCACCGTCCTGCTGGAGTTCCCCAGCCTCGCCGCCGCCAAGGGGTGGTACGCCTCCCCCGCCTACCAGAGGCTGCTCCCCATGCGCACCGGCTCCACCCGGAGCCGTCTCGTCATCCTAGAGGGGCTGGACCCGGCCGCCCCACTGCCCTCCTAATCAACCCGCGCGGAAGGGGCTATGAGCCTGGAGGACGGATTGCAGGGCATGCACGCGCATCCTGCGGGCACCAAGGAAGGTTGGGAAGAGCTCCACTGGGACCAGGACGTCGGCCGTTGGCTCGGCCCCCGCCGCGACGATTTGCCGCGCACCAAGCATCTTCCGCATTTCCAGGAATAGGCCGCTGATGGACGGCCCCGCCGCCCGCCAGCGCGCCCGACGCCACGCCACCCTCGCCATCGGCCTGCTGGTGGCCGCCGCCTTCGCCCTCCGCTTCGGCCCGGGCCGCGGCATCGTCCAGGAGCAGCTCCTGCCCTGGGTCCTCGTCGCGCTCGGCGCCTACGCGGCCCTCGCAATCCTGTGGTGGGCGGCCGCCGTGCTGCGCCACCCCCGGCCCGACCCATGGGAGTACGACGCGGAACTGGACGGCCCCGTCGCCGAGGCGATGGAGGGCCGCTCCTACCTGCGCCCCGACGGGGCGCCGCCGCCCTCGATTCCGGTGGCGCGGACCGCCTTGCTCCTGGGTCTCGCGGTCCTGTTCCTGCTGGCGGGAGCCTGGCTCGTGGCCGTCGCGGGCACGACGTTCGCGGCCGGCAACGGCGCCGAGGGGCCCAGCCTCACGGCGCTCGCGTTCTACCTCTGCGCCGCCGCGTTCCTCCTTGCCGGGCCGTGGCTGGCGTGGCGGGGGCTGCGGCGCGCCCGCTAGCCTACCAGACGCCCGTGACGGACTCGCTGGCCAGCAGGGCGACGGCGTCCGCGGTCACGGTGACGGTGTAGTCGCCCGCCGGGAGGCCGGTGTAGCTCTTCTCGAGGCCGGCGGCGGGGACCTCGACGCTCTCCACGGTGCCGGCGGGGCCCTGGACGCGCAGGGTCACGGCGCCGACCGCCTGCTGGAACGAGGCCCGCACGGCGAGCGTGCCGGGGCCGTCGAGCCGCACGCTGCTGCCGAAGGAGCCGCCCGGCTGGACGAGGGAGCGCGAGTCGCCGGAGCTCTGCGTGCCGTGCGCTTCGGGCGCGGCAGGCGTTGCGGGGCGCTCGACCGAAACGGTGGACGCCATCTCCAGGTCCTTCGTGAGGAGGAGGATGGTGCCGTTGGCGGCGTTGACGCGGGCGACGGCGTGCGAGTGGCCGCTGTCCTCGCTGACGGACCAGACGGGCTGGCCGTGGCGCGCCGACAGCTCCCAGGTGTAGAGGGTGCCGTCGGTCGGCTTGGGCCACTCGGTGCGCGCGGCCAGGAGGGCGGCGGCCTCGTCGGAGTCGATGGACCACGCGGGCAGCGCCTCGGCGTCCTTCGGGTCGCAGGTCTGGTACCCCTCGGCGAGGACGCCAAGGCCGGCGGCGAGGACGATGCCGATGCAGCGGTCGCCCGCCAGGAAGCCGTAGATCCAGCCGGGGGCCTTGCCGTCGCCGGGGACGGGGTCGAGGTGGGTGACGATCTCGGTGTGGCGGCCGTCCTGGGTCTCGTCGAGGTGCTTGAACGGCTCGACCGCCACCGCGCCCACGAGCTGGAGCGTCTTGCCGTCGGCCCAGGCGCGGGCGGCGTGCTCGGCGTCGGCCAGGCCGTCGCGCAGGGTGAGGGCCCTGCCGGAGGAGCTGATGCAGCCGGAGGCGAGGGAGGCAGCGAGCAGGGCGGCCACGAGCAGGACGACGCGCATTGTCCTGCACCAGCCGGGGGGCCTCATGAACCTGTTGGCCCACTGCTTGGCCTTCAACAGGGGCCGATTCCGCGAGCCGCGCCGCCGCTTCCTTAGGCTTATGCCGGGCTCCCCCCAGTCGGGGCCGTGGCCCGCGCCCCGCCCCAGCGCATCCTGGACTTCCGCAGCGACACCGTGACGCAGCCCACGGACGCGATGCGCAAGGCGATGGCGGAGGCCGAGGTCGGCGACGACGTCTACGACGAGGACCCCACCGTCCACAGGCTGCAGGCGCGCGCGGCGAAGCTGCTGGGCATGGAGGCGGCGCTCTTCGTCCCCACCGGCACGATGGGCAACCAGGTTGCCGTCTGGGTCCACTCCGGCCGCGGCGGCGCCATCGTGTGCGAGGAGACCTGCCACATCAGCCTCTACGAGGGCGGCGCCGCGGCGCTGCTGTCCAACGTGACCGTCAAGACCGTGGCGGGCCACGCCGGCACCTTCGCTCCGGCGGACCTGCAGCGTTTCTTCCTGCCCCGCGACCCGCACTTCTCCGAGGTCAAGGCGGTCGCCATCGAGAACACGCACAACTACTCCGGCGGCCGCACCTGGAGCGCGCAGCAGACCAAGGCCGTCGCCGAGGCCGCGCACGCCAAGGGCGCCGCTTTGCACATCGACGGGGCGCGCGTCTTCAACGCCGCCGTCGCGCGCAAGACGACCGCCGCCGCGCTCTGCAAGGGCGCCGACTCCGTCATGGTCTGCCTCAGCAAGGGCCTCAGCGCCCCCGTCGGCTCGCTCGTCTGCGGCAGCGCCGACTTCGTGGCCAAGGCGCGCTTCGTCCGCAAGACCCTCGGCGGCGGGATGCGCCAGGCGGGCCACCTCGCCGCCGCCGGCCTCGTCGCCCTGGACACCGGCATCGACCGCCTCGCCGACGACCACGCCAACGCCAAGCTGCTGGCCAAGGGCCTCGCCGGCCTGCCCGGCCTCCGCGTGGACCCCAAGTCCGTCGAGACCAACATGGTCATGGTGGACGTGTCGGCCACCGGCATGGACGCGCCCTCCTTCATCGCCGCCTGCGCCAAAGCCGGCGTCCGCATCGGGGCGCGCGGCGCCGACCCCGTGGTGCGCTTCGTCACCCACCGCAACGTCGGCGCGGCGGAGTGCAAGCTGGCCCTGGAACGGGTCGCCGCGCTCCTCAAGTAAGCCCTGGCGCAATGCGGGGCATGGACAACCGCTCCGGCCTGCTCAAGGCCGGCACCATCCTGCTCCTCGTGGGCGGCATCCTGCAGGCCGTCGGCGCCGCCTTCCTCGTGCTCTACGGCGCGTTCTTCGCCGCGCTGGTCAACAAGTCCGGCGCCCCCACCACCATCCCTGCGGTCTTCTCCTGGGTGTTCGTCGCCCTCGGCGCGGTCGGCGCCGTCGGCTGCCTGATGACGTTCCTCTCCTACGGCCGCGCCAAGGCCGGCGACCCGCAGGGCGCCTTCGTGCGCGGCCTCGTCGGCTCGCTGCTGCCCCCTCTGCACGTCGTGACCCTCATCGGCGCCATCCTGTGCAAGGTCTCCCCCGAGGGCGAGGGCCGCGCGCCGCCGCAGGCGTGGCAGCACGCGTAGCCATGCCGGAAATCTGCGCCCGCTTCGTCGACTGCCACGTCTGGCGCCGCCCCGACCCCGCGCGGCCGGAGGAGTGGCTGATGCTCCTGCGGGCGCCGCACGTCATCCTCGGCGGCACCTGGCAGATGGTCTCCGGGACGCTGGAGCCCGGCGAGACCGCCTACGCCGCCGCCGCCCGCGAGCTGCTGGAGGAGACCGGGCTGCGGCCGCTGCACTTCTACCAGGCCAGCTTCGTCAACCGCTTCTACCTCGCCGCCACGGACCAGATCGTCCTCTCGCCGGTCTTCGCCGCCGAGGCCGCGCCGGACGCCGAGGTCCGCATCTCCGGCGAGCACACCGACTTCGCGTGGGTCACGCCCGCCGAGGCGCACCGCCGCCTGCCGTGGCCGGGCCAGCGCGAGTCGCTCGCCATCATCCGCGACCAGTTCCTGCTCCAGGAGCCGCGCCAGGAGAGCCGCATCGACCACCTCGTGCAGCGCGCGGCGCCGAGCGACGCCGTTAAGCGGCGCTGACGGCCTGCGCCGCAGGATGACCCGCCTGGTCGTGGTCGGGGGCAACGCCGCCGGCCTGAGCGCAGCCAGCAAGGCCAAACGCCGCACCCCCGACTTGGAGGTCGAGGTGCTGGAGGCCGGGCCGGACATCAGCTACTCCAGCTGCGGCATCCCCTACCTCGTCGAGGGCCTCGTGGAGGACGCGGGGCAACTGCTGGTGCTGAGCCAGGAGGACGCGGCCGAGCGCGGCATCCAGGTCCGCACCCGCAGCAGGGCCGTCGCGTTCAACCCCTACACCAAGGAGGTCGTGTTCGAGGGCCCCGCCGGCCGCGACTCCGTCCACTACGACAAGCTGCTGATTGCCACCGGCGCGGCGCCCCGCAACCCGTTCCCCGGCGGGGCCCTGGAGGGTGTCTTCGCCATCCGCCACCTCTCCGACGGCCTGCGCCTCATGGAGCGCCTGCAGGAGGCGGAGCTCGACCGCGTCGCCATCGTCGGCGGCGGCTACGTGGGACTGGAGATGGCGGCCGCGCTGCAGGCCCGCGCCAGCGAGGTCCACCTGCTCCAGCGCGGCCCGCGCCTGCTCTCCAGCCTCGACGAGGACATCACGGACGGCCTCAACGACTACGTGCAGGCGGCCGGCGTGCAGGTCCACCTCAACGCCGACGTGAAGCGCTTCACCGAGGGCAAGGTGCCGGGCCACGTCGCCCGCGTGGAGGCGAAGAAGAATCTCGACATCGACGCCGCCATCGTCGCCGTCGGCGTGCAGCCCGCCACCGAGTTCGCGGTCAAGGCGGGCGTCGCCTCCACCAAGGAGGGCCACATCCTGGTGGACGACCAGATGCGCACCAACTTCCACGACGTCTGGGCCGCCGGGGACTGCGTCGCCGCGCGCCACATCATCACGGGCCGCCCCACCTCGGTGCCGCTGGCGCTGCCCAGCAACCGCATGGGCCGCGTCGCGGGCGACAACATCGCCGCCAGCACCGAGAACATCCCGGGCCCCAGCCTCTACTTCCCCGGCCTCATCGGCACCGCCATCACGCGCGTCTTCGGCCTCGCCTTCGCGCAGACCGGCCTCACCGAGCAGCACTGCAAGGAGGAGGGCATCGACTGCGTCACCGCGCTCATCGAGTCGAAGAGCAAGGCCGCCTACATGCCCGACGCGGGCGACATGGCGGTCAAGGTCGTGGCCGAGCGCGGCACCGGCCGCCTGCTGGGCGTGCAGATTGCCGGCCCCGAGGAGTCTGGGCTGCGCATCAACGCCGCCGCCGTCGCCATCCACGCCGGCATGAAGGTGGGCAAGCTCGCCGAGGTCGAGACCGCCTACGCGCCGCCGTTCGGCCCCGTGTGGGACCCGCTCATCGTGGCGGCCGAGCAGTGCGCGAAGGACGTCAAGAAGTAGCGGCCAGCAGGTCGCGGTCGTAGCTCCACGCGGCGAGGCGGCGCTTGCGGCTCCACGCCACCACCACCGCGTCCGCGCGGCTCAGGCGGCCCCCGGAGTCCCCGAAGCAGCGCTCGGCCTCGCCCAGGATGTCGTCCCACGGCTCGGCGTGCGTCGGCTGCACCTCGACGCAGGGGGTCTTGGCTAGGAACGCCGCCGCGGCCTGGGCGGGGGCGAAGCCGGCGCGCAGCTGGATGAGGCAGAGCGTCTCGGTGAGGATCTCGGACGGGATGACGATGGCCTCCCCGGTGGCGAGCTGCGCCTTGGCCTTGGCGTGGTGGGCGTCGTTTTCCCGGAAGAGGGCGTAGAGCGCCGAGGTGTCCGCGACCTTCACGCCTCCCACCTGCGCCTCTGCCCGTAGAGCTGGCGGAGCGCCTCGTCCACGGGGGCGTCGTCGCGGAACGTCGGCAGCGCGGCGAGGTCCACCGGCGCGCGCACCGGCTGGAGGGCGACCTCGACGAGGCTGCCTACGTGCAGGCCGAAGCGGGCCAGGTCCGCCTTGGTGAGCCGGAGGGCGTAGGCGTTTCCCCAGCGCTTGACCGTCGCGTGCATGTGGATACGATAGGTGTCTACTGGTATTTCCAGGTTCCGGCTTCCTCTTATGAACGGCCTTCGTGGCCGGCGCGTGGACTGGACCGAGCGCCACCGGCCGCAGAGCCTCAGGGACGTGGTGGGCAACGGCCCCAGCGTCGGGCGGCTGCGGCAGTGGGCGGAGTCGTGGGCGCAGGGCCCCCCCGAGCGGCGGGCGGTGACGCTGGCGGGGCCGCCCGGCACCGGGAAGACCTCGACGGCGCTGGCGCTGGCGCGCGACATGGGCTGGCAGGTCATCGAGCTGAACGCGTCGGACGCGCGCAACGCGGCCACCATCCAGCGCATCGCGACCGCGGGCGCCGTCCACCAGGGCTTCGGCGCGGACGGCTCGTTCCAGGCGGCCAGCGAGGGCGGTCGCAAGCTCATCGTGCTGGACGAGGCGGACAACCTCTACGAGCGCGCGGGCGGCGGCGACGAGGACGGGTCCAGCATGTCGGACCGGGGCGGCAAGGCGGCCATCATCGAGACCATCCGCCAGACGCGGCAGCCCATCATCCTGATTGTCAACGACCTCTATGCGCTGGAGAAGGGCTCGGGCTCGGCGCTCAAGTCGCTGACCGAGGTGCTGAAGTTCACGCGCATCAACGTGCGCTCCATCCCCAACGCGCTGGCCCGCATCACACAGGTGGAGAACCTCCAGGTGGACAAGGACGTGCTGGAGCACATCGCCATCCGCAGCGAGGGGGACCTGCGCGCCGCCGTGCGCGACCTGGAGTCCATCTCCTTCGGCCGCACCCACGTGACGATGGAGCACACCAAGAGCCTGGGCAGCCGCGACACGACGGGCAGCCTGTTCGACCTGATGCGCCACATCCTGAAGGGCCGCAAGCTCGACGACGTGCGCAAGGAGGTCTGGGACGTGGACGCCACGCCCGAGGACCTCGTGCTGTGGGTCGACGAGAACATGGCGAAGGAGTTCAAGGACCCCAAGGACCTCGTGGCCGGCTACGAGATGCTGAGCCGCGCCGACATCTTCCTCGGCCGCACCCGCTCGACGCAGGACTATGCGCTGTGGGCCTACGCCTCCGAGCTTGGCACGCTGGGCGTGATGGCGAGCCGCAGCCGCGAGTACCGCGACTTCACGCCGTTCGGCTTCCCGCAGTGGCTCAGCAAGATGGGGCGCACCAAGGGGTTGCGCCAGACGAAGGACCACCTCGCGGAGACGCTGGGGCACGCCACGCACGCCAGCAAGCGCAAGACCCGCACCGAGCAGGTCGAGACCTTCGCGGCGCTGTTCCAGATGGACCGCGAGTTCGCCGTCGAGCAGACGCGCGCGATGGACCTCACCGACGAGGAGGTCGTCCTGCTGCTCGGCCCCGAGGCCACCGGCAAGGCCGTCAAGGAGATTCGCGCCGCCGTCGAGGCCGCCAATGCGCCGCCCCCGGCGGAGGGGGCCGACGAGAAGCCCAAGAGGAGGGCGAGGGCCGGCGTGGAGACGTTCGACGACGGGCCCGCGCCGGAAAAGCCGGCCAAGCCCAAGCCTGGCGTGGGGCAGAAGTCGCTGTTCTGACCTGCCCTCAACCGCGGAGGACGCGGATTTCGCGGAATTTCCGCATCCGTGGCATCCGCGGTTGAGCAGGCGAAGCTACGCCTTCAGTTTCCAGCCCGCAAGCGCCAGCAGCGGCCCGCCCACGCCGTTGGCCGCCACGTTCGCCACCGCCAGGCCGACCTTGCCGTTGCGCCACAGGTCCACCGTCTCGAAGGAGTAGGTGCTCAGCGTCGTGAAGGCGCCGAGGAGGCCGACCACCAGCAGCAGGCGCGTGGAGTGCTCCGCCGGCGCGGGCAGCATGAGCAGGCCGATGGCGAAGGCGCCCGCGAGGTTCACCAGCAGCGTCGCCCACGGGAAGCCGCGCGTCGGCAGCCACGTCGAGGCGCCGAAGCGCAGCAGGGCGCCCGCGACGCCTCCCGCCGCCACGAGCAGGAGGTCGCGCAGGTCCACGCGCAGCCACGCGCGGCGCGGGCCAAAGGCGTTGCGAAGCGGCTGCGCAGATCCCGGCGGGTCATCCTTCCGCAATCCTGGCCGCATCGTCCTCCCCAGCGGTGGCCGGCCCGGTGAAGCGGTCCCCCAGGCGAGCAAGCCAAAGGGGTGTGACGACCGTGGTCGTCAGCACCACGTACAGGAGGAGGGCGTACTGCCAGTTCGCCAGCAGCCCGGTCGCAAGGCCCAGGGAGGCGAAGATGAGGCCGACCTCGCCGCGCGGCACCATGCCGACGCCGACGGGGAGCCGCCGCGCCTGGCTGCGCAGCACGCCGAGCCCGCACGCCAGCTTGGCCAGGATGGCGGCGACGGCCAACAGGGTTCCCACGATGAGCACGGGGCCGGCGTTGCGCGCCAGCTCCCCCGCGTCCACGTGCATGCCGAGCGTGACGAAGAAGACGCCCGCCAGGAGGGACGCCAGCGGCCGCAGTTGCGCGAAGAGGCCGCGCGCGGACTTCGCCTCCGCCAGCAGCAGCCCCGCCGTGAAGGCGCCCACGATGCCGGCGAGGCCCGCCAGGCTGGCGGCATGGCCCATGGCGAGCGCGAAGGCGACCGCGAGGGCCAGCGGGAAGCCCGGCACCCTGAAGCGCGCGGCCAGCGCGTCGAACGCGCGCGGGGCCAGCCGTAGGCCGAGGGCCAGGCTCACGGCGAGGAAGCCGATCGCAATCGCGGCCAGGCGCAGGATGCCGAGCGCGTCCACCGCCTGCCCGCCCGTCGCCGCGCCGACGAGGGCGGCCACGACCGCGAGGACCAGGAGGCCGCCCACGTCGTCCAAGATGGCTGCGCCCAGGATGATGCGCGCCTCCGGCGACTTGAGGCGGCCGAGGTCGGCCAAGACGCGCGCCGTGATGCCGACGCTGGTGGCGGTGAGCGCGGCGCCCACGAAGACGTGCAGCAGGCCGGCGGGGATGGCGGCGTCGGCAGCGCGCCACGGCGCCCACGCGGCGGCGAGGCCCCAGCTTGCGGCCGCCCCGACGGCGAAGGAGGCGACGATGCCGATGAGGGCGACCAGGAGGCTCGACGCCCCGACCTTGCGCATCTCGGAGACGCGCGACTCCAGTCCGACCTCGAAGAGCAGCAGCACGGCGCCCACGGCGGCGAGGGCCTGCAGCACCGTCCCCTCGCTGGAGGATGGGCCCGCGACGGCAGCCAGGTCGGGCAGGCCGATGGCGCCGCCCAGGAGGCTGGCCCCCAGCAGGATGCCCGCCAGGAGCTCGCCCAGGACGGCGGGCTGCCGCAGCCGGACCGCCGCCTCGCCGCCGAGCTTGGCCGCGAGGAAGACCACCGCCAGGTCGAGGAGCACCCTGCCCGCCGCTGCCGCCACGTGCCCCCCACCCCAGGCAAGGTTATATCTGGGATTGGCTCACGGCGACCCACAGAGAGTGTCGTAGTGGGCAACATCCGCCAGACCTACATCAAGCGCGTCGCGATCGACCTGGTCAAGAAGTACAACGACCAGTTCACGGGCGACTTCGAGCACAACAAGAAGGTCGTGGGCCAGCTCACCGACGTGAAGACGACCGTCTTCCGCAACCGCATCGCGGGCTACGTCACCACCTACCGCAAGAACTGGGAAGCCGCCACCGTCGAGGCCGCCGAGGACTCTGCCCCGGCCCGCGCCGCGTAAGGCTCCCGCTCGCTGCATCCTTCCTTCCCCCTTTCCTCCAACTCTTTTCTGGGTCCAACGGCTTTCCATCCCTGGAAAACCACCCTACCCATTTTCTGCTCCATACTCACAATTGATATGGAACGCGGGGGTGGCGGGGCCGTGCACCTCCTGGAGCGCGCCGTCGCCGCCCTGCGCCGCGGCGAGACCGTCCTGCTGTACGACGCCGACGGCCGCGAGGGCGAGACCGACCTCGTCATCGCCAGCCAGTTCGCCACCCCCGAGGCCATCCGCCTCCTGCGCACCGATGGCGGCGGCCTCCTCTGCACCACCGTCGCGCCCGAGCACCACGCCAAGCTGGGCCTGCCGTTCCTGGCCGACCTGCTGGACGAGGCCGCCGCGCGCCACCCCGCCCTGGCCGAGATGAAGGCGCACGACCTGCGCTACGACCCCAGCAAGAGCAGCTTCGGGCTGACCATCAACCACCGCAAGACCTTCACCGGCATCCCCGACGCCGACCGCGCGCTCACCATCACCGAGCTGGCGCGCTTCCTGGGCAACGTGGACGGCCTCGACGCGCCCGCGGCCCGCAAGGCGTTCGGCGCCGCCTTCCGCGCCCCCGGCCACGTCATCCTCCTCAACGGCAGCGCGGGCGGGCTGGCCAGGCGGCAGGGCCACACCGAGCTGAGCCTGGAGCTGGCGCGGCAGGCGGGCCTCGTCCCCTCCACCACCATCTGCGAGATGCTGGACCCCGCGACGGGCCGAGCCATGACTAAAAAGGCGGCGCAGGCCTACGCGGAGAGCAACGGGCTGGTGTTCCTCACCGGCCAGGACGTCGTCGACGCATGGAAGACCACACCGCCCGCGGCTCCCTCCGCGGTCCCCCGCCGCGTCCCCACGTCCGCGTCATGACCACGGGGGTGTTCGACCTGCTCCACCCCGGCCACCTGCACATGCTGGAGGAGGCCAAGAAGCTCGGCGACGAGCTGGTGGTCGTGCTGGCCCGCGACGAGTCGGCCGAGCGCGAGAAGCACCGCCCCATCACGCCCGAGGAGCACCGCCGCCGCATGGTGGAGGCGCTCAAGCCCGTGGACAAGGCCGTCCTGGGCCACCGCGGCGACTACTACCGCATCGTCACCGAGCTGAAGCCCGACATCATCGCGCTCGGCTTCGACCAGAAGTTCGACGAAAGGGCGGTCGAGGCCGAGTGCGCAAAGCGCGGCTGGCCGTGCAAGGTCGTCCGCCTGCCGCACTACGTCGGCGACCTCGACGGCACCCGCAAAATCATCGAGAAGGTGGCCGCGCGCGCCGCCGAGCAGAGCCTCTACGGGGGCAAGGCATGAGGCAGCGCACCCGCGACATCCTGCTGTGGCTCGCCGGCCTCGGCGGCGCCGCCGTCCTGCTCCGGGCGCTGCTCGACGTCCTCTTCTGGGCTTCCAGCGCCGTCTCCGCCGTCGCCCTCGGCGTCCTCCTCGTCCTGGGGACCGCGGCGTCCACCGCCCTGCTCCTGGTGCGCAGCCGCCTTCAGAACGACAGGCGCGGCTCGCCCGAACTGCTCTTCTCGGAGACCCGCCCATGAGCCTCATCTGGAAGCCCGACGACCCCGACCGCCCGCAGCCGAAGGTGCTGGTGAACCGCGCCGCGCCGCGCCGCCTGCAGGAGGCCGAGGCGCCTCCCGCCCACAACGGCGTCCTGCCGCGCTACGGCATCGTGGACACCACGTTCAGCACCGTGGACATGGGCCAGGTCGCCCGCGACGCGCTGCACGAGGCCGGCATCGCCGCGAGCCGCATCGCCAGCGTCACCGTCCCCGGCTTCAAGGACCTCGCCGTCGCCGCCAAGCTCCTCATCGAGCGCGAGGGCTGCGGCATCGTCCTCGCGTGCGGCATGCCCGGCCCCGAGGCCATCGACAAGCAGTGCGGCCACGAGGCGAGCCTCGCCATCGGGCAGGCGCAGCTCCTGACCTCGACGCACATCCTGGAGTGCTTCGTCCACATGGACGAGGCGCGCACCGACGCCGAGCTCATCCGCATCTGCCGCAACCGCGTCGCCGAGCACGCGCTCAACCTGGTGTGGCTGCTGGAGCGGCCGGAGGAGCTCCGCAAGCGCGCCGGCACCGGCCAGCGCCAGGGCTTCTCGGACGTCGGCGCCGCCGACGCCGCCCGCACGGAATCGGGCCACCTGCGGCCCGGCGCGGCAGGTCCGCAATAAACCCCTGGGTTGGCCCACTGAAAAAAGATTCAAGAGCCCACGGCCTGGGGAGGCTGGATGGCGCACGACCAGGGCGACGGCAGCAAGGGCGCCAAGCCCGACGCGAAGGCCAAGGTCGACGCGCCCACCGTGGACGCAACGGACGAGTTTGAGGAGTACACGGCGCCGCCCCGCCTCGACGAGCGCGGCCAGCCCATCCCCAAGAGCAAGGGCCTCAACGCCGCCGGCTACCGCTTCCCGCCCCCGGGCGGGCCGCAGCCGGCGCTGACCAAGGAGAACCTCGCCAAGGGCATCGGCGTCCCTGCCCTCGAGCGCCGCCCCGCCGCCGAGAGGGCCTGGCCCGTCCCGCCGCTCACGAAGACCCCGGCCCCCGTCCCTGTCCCGACGCCCGCCGCCCCGGCCGCCGCCCAGGTCGTCAAGGTCCACGAGGACCCGCTGTTCGAGGAGTACCAGCGCCCCGACCTCAAGCAGCACCCGCGCACCGGCGCCGGCCTGCGGACCGACCCGCCGCCGCCCCCCAGCGCCAAGGAGCTGCTGGAGAAGTACGAGCCGCCAGTCCCCGAGGTGCACACCCCCAAGCGCTTCACGGTCCTGCCCGCCCGCAAGGACGGCGGCGAGCGCACGCAGCAGGAGGACGCCGCCCACCTCGACGCCGTGGCCGACGCCCTCATCGCCTCCAACGCCGTCATGTCCAACCCCGTGGCGAACGGCCCGATGAAGACCGTCGTGCACACGCCGGACGAGGACCTGTTCGCGCCCGCGCCCGAGGTGCCCGTCGCGCAGCCCGGCCCGTCGCCGCTGCCCGCCTCCGCCACGCCGCCGCCGCAGGCGCCGCTGCCCCGCCCCGCCGCGTGGGGCCCCGCCGCCGCCACGGCCGCCCGCGCGCCCGCTCCCCACCCGCCGGCCGCTCCCGTGGCCACGACCGTCCAGGCCCCCGCTCCCATGC